>NZ_JAAGMG010001170.1 GCF_010548525.1 Streptomyces sp. SID14478 | reverse complement strand
CCCGGCTACCGCGTGACGGACACCCCGCAGCCCGAGGCAGTCGCCGTGCATCATCCGGAGGCGGCCGGGCTCGGTGCCTGCGCGGCGGCGCTGGAGGCGGCCGGGTGGCAGGTGAGCGAGCATGCGGCGACGCGGGGCGGGGGCCGCTATCTGCTGGCGTCGCCGAGACGCACGTAGCGGCACGCGGACGCACGCGCGCGCCCGCACCGGAATGCGCGGCCCGGTCTGCTGGTTGAATCGGCCAGAGGCGACTGAGCAAGCGCTCAGCCGCGCAGTACACGGGGGTGGCAGCACCCCATCGGCAGCGTCCGTCATCGTCGAGAGGAACGTCGTGGCAGAACCCTATTCCGTCCGGGTCGAGGTCCGCGGGTACGAGACCGACACCCAGGGCCACCTCAACCAGGCGGTGTATCTGCAGTACGCGGAGCACGCCCGCTGGTCGCTCCTGCGTCACGCCGGCATCGCGCAGAGCGATCTGCTCGCCCACGGGGTCGGGCCCGTCGCCCTGGAGACGAACATCCGCTATCTGCGGGAGCTGCGCGCCGGTGACGAGGTCGACGTGGAGTGCGTCTTCGCGTGGGGTGAGGGCAAGACGTTCCGCATCGAGCAGACCGTGCGGAAGGCTGACGGCACCGTGTCGGCCGAGATCACCGCGGTGGGCGGCCTGTTGGACCTCACCGAGCGCAAGCTGGTCGCGGACCCGAAGGAGCGCTTCAGGAAGCTGGCGACGAACCCGGCGGCCTTCGGTCTCTAGGGGCCCGTCTTCACACTCCCGTCTGCCCCGCGACGCCTGGCACGTGCTCTCGCCGCACCGGGTGCAAGGCCAAGTACGTCCAGCGCGTCGTGGCGCAGGCGCGTGGCGGGGGCCTCGCGCCGCGCGAGTGCACTGCGCGCGGCCCGGCCGCACCCGCCGTTCATGTGCCCCACCCCGGCACGTCCGCGCGG
>NZ_JAAGMG010001133.1 GCF_010548525.1 Streptomyces sp. SID14478 | reverse complement strand
CGAATTCACCTTCGATTTCGGCTTCGGAGGAGGCGGCGCCGCGCGAGGTGTTCGCGCTGCCGCCCGCCCAGGCCGATCGCGCCCCCGAACCGGCCCGTTCGTCCGCGCCCCACGGCGCCCCACAGCCCTTGCCGCTGCCGGACGAGCAACTACGGGACGAGGAGTTGCAGGCCGGGCAGTCGCAGGCTGGGCAGGCTCAGAGCGAGCAGGCGCAGGACGAGCGCCTGCGGGCCGAGCCACTACAGGACGCAAGGGTGCCGGCCGCAGGACCGTCGGTTGCGGGCCAGTCGGGCCCGTCGGACCAGTCCGACCGGTCGGATGAGGAGCTGCCCGGCGAGCTTCCGGACGAGGCGCACCAGCACGACGCCGTCGCGGGGCACCCGGCCGAGGACCACACGCCGCCGCAGCCGCACCCGGCGCAGAGCACGCCCGCGCAGGGCACGCGCAAGCCGAACTTGGCCAAGCCTGCCGCGCTGCCGCCGGAGAACGCGCCGGAACCACGCGCCGCTCAGCCGCTGCCCGAGGAATCCCCGCAGCAGCCGCCCATGGACCCGAACTCCACGCAGGGGCGCGCCTTCAGCGTGCGCACGCTCGGGCAGGGCGTCCCGTTCGGGCGACAG
>NZ_JAAGMG010001095.1 GCF_010548525.1 Streptomyces sp. SID14478 | reverse complement strand
CGGCGAATCGGCGCCGTCGGGAAGGGAGTCGGCGACCTCGTCGGCGGCGGCGCACTCCATGGCCGCGGCGACGGCGGCCTCGTCCCGGGCGGCCGCGGCGACATTGCCCGCGAGCGTCCCGCCGAACAGGACGCCGTCGTGCTCGGCGACCAGGATCGCGGACCGTACGGTGGCCGGGTCGAGGGCGGTCAGGGCCACGCCGTCGAGTGCGAGGTGGCCGGTGGCGGGATCGGCCCTGCGCCCCAGGAAGTCGAGGAGGTCGGCGATCGCGGACTCCTCGGTGAGCACGACGCCGACGAGTTCGCCGGGCGCCACCCGCAGGTCGAGCGGTCCGAGCTCGCCGATGCGCAGTCCACGTACGTCCAGGCCGACGGCCGCCCGAGGTCCGAGGGCCGGGGCCGGGTCTCCGCCGCTGACCACCGGCGCCGCGTCGAGCACCTCGGTGAGCCTGCGGGCGGAGGCGCGGGCGCGGGCTGCCATGGCGGTGGCGTGCGTGATGACGTTGAACGGACCGATCAGGAACTGGGTCAGGGTGACCGCGGTGACGAACTGTCCCACGGTGATGCGGCCGTCGAGGGCCATCCGCCCGGC
>NZ_JAAGMG010001056.1 GCF_010548525.1 Streptomyces sp. SID14478 | reverse complement strand
GGCGGGTGCCGCTGGCCGTCGCCGGGGTCGTCGGCGCGGCGGTCGCCGCCTATGTCTTCGTCGAGTACGGGGCCAAGCCCGGCGTCCTGTGGCTGCTCGGCATCGGCCTCGGTTTCGCGCTGTTCCACTCGCGGTTCGGCTTCACCTCCGCCTGGCGGCAACTCGTGGCCGTCGGCAACGGCACCGGGCTGCAGGCCCACACCCTCCTGCTCGGCACCACTGCCACGCTCTTCGCGCTGATCATCGGCACCGGCAGCGGCCTCTTCGGTTCGGTGCCGGTGCCCAGCGCGGGGCCGATCGGCGTGGCCCTGCTCGTCGGGGCGTTCCTCTTCGCCGTCGGGATGCAGCTCGGCGGCGCCTGCGCCTCGGGAACCCTCTTCGCGGTCGGCTCGGGACAGAGCACCATCGTGCTCACGCTCTTCGGGTTCCTCACCGGTTCCACGCTCGCCGCCTGGCAGTTCGGTCTCTGGAACGACCTGCCCGCCCTCGACCCGTACCTGCTGTCCGACCACGTCGGCTGGTTCGGCTCCTGGGCACTGACGATCGTGGCGCTCGCCGCGATCTGGCTGCTGGCCCGCGCCGTCCAGAGCCGCCGCACCCCACCGCCGCTGAGCACCCCGCCGTCGGCGCGCGGCGCC
>NZ_JAAGMG010001016.1 GCF_010548525.1 Streptomyces sp. SID14478 | reverse complement strand
CGTCGCGCTCGCCGGCACCGACCCGCAGTACGCGGGCGCCGCCTCCGGCGTGCTGTCCACCGCGAGCCAGATCGGCGGCGCGGTGGGGGTGGCCGGCGTGGGTGTCGTCTTCTACCACGTACTGGGCGACGCCGGGCACGTGTCGGCGTACGCGGACGCCTTCACGGCGAGCCTCGATCTGCTCGGCCCGCTGGCCCTCGCGGTCGCCGTGCTCGTCCAGTTCTTCCCGAAGCCCGAGTCGGCTTCCTGAACGGGTCGTCGGGCGCCTGCCGCCCGGCGGCCGGCGGGGTCGC
>NZ_JAAGMG010000977.1 GCF_010548525.1 Streptomyces sp. SID14478 | reverse complement strand
AGGTCCGCGCGCAGGCGGGTGGCGAGTTCGATGCCGTGGCGGTGGCGCACGGCGCGCAGATCGAGGTCGACGTCGATGCGGGCGGCGGCGCAGGCCCCCGCCCAGTCACCGGCCGCACGGCGCGCGGTCGCGGTCTCGATCATGGACGGTGGCACGGCGTACGCACGTACGCGCTGCCACATCAGCAGGTGGGGCGGAATCCCGGTCGCAAAGTGGTGTGCCATCAGCACTCACCTTGCGCGGACGATTCCCCCATTCCGTACGAGGAGTAGGTGTTCATCGCCGTCATCGTAACCACGCCGCGGACGATCTGTCAGTCCCCGACGGCGGACCCGGCCGCGAACCGCCACACCGCGAAGTCACGGACCGGCCGGTAGCCGAGCCGCTGGTACAGCGCGTTGCTGGTCGCGTTGGCGAGGTCCGTGAAGAGCACCACCTCGTCGGCGCCCGCGGCCCGCGCGGCTCCGCTGACCGCGGCGGTGACGGCGCCGCCGTAGCCCTGTCCGCGCAGGTCGGCGGGGGTGTAGACGGGGGCGACGCGGACGCTGCCCGCGACCTGCCGGGTGACGC
>NZ_JAAGMG010000937.1 GCF_010548525.1 Streptomyces sp. SID14478 | reverse complement strand
GAGGAGGGCCGCGCCGCAGACGGCGGCCAGCGTCAGGAAGCGAGGGTGCACAGGGAGATGCCTTCGGTCGGGGACACCCAATCTGGGCCCCCCGGGCGGCGGCGTCCACCGGTCGGGGGCCGGTCGGGGGCGGGCCGCGGCGGACAGGTGCGTACGCCCTCTTGATGCGGACCCGTCACCCGTGCCATACAGGTCCCTTAGAGGTCTGTACCAATCCGAACGCCGATCCAGCGACCGGTTCGATTCGAGCGGAAGGCACGCCCGTGCGACGCGTTCCCCCACGCACTCTGCTCCCCCGCGCGGCCTGCGCCGCCGCCCTGCTGACGGCCGTGACCGGCTGCGGCCTGTTCTCGGACGGCGACGACGCCGCGGGACCCGCCCTGTCCGAGCCGGTCGGCGTCACGGCGCAGGCCGGCAGCGCCACGTCCGTGCACGTCATGTGGAACCGTCCGGTGAGCACCACGGATGTCACCGGGTACGAGGTGTACCGCGGCTCGGCGCGGGTCAAGGAGCTGACCGCCGAGCAGCACATGGTGGACGTCACCGGCCTGCGCCCGAAGGCCCGTTACGTGTTCACGGTCCGGGCCCGCGGCAAGGACGGCGGCCTCGGCCCCGCGAGCCGG
>NZ_JAAGMG010000901.1 GCF_010548525.1 Streptomyces sp. SID14478 | reverse complement strand
GGCCTGCACCCTGAACTGCACCCTCGCCGTGGACCGGATCGCCGCGCTGCTCGGCCTGGACCGGGAGGCCGTCGAAGCGGGCGGCGGCGCGACGATCCTGCCCTACCTCGACGGCGAACGGACGCCCGATCTGCCGCACGCCGCGGGCCTGTTGACCGGGCTGCGGCACGACACGACCGGCGGACAGCTGCTGCAGGCGGCGTACGACGGAGCGGTGCACGCCCTGCTCGGCGCCCTGGACCGGGTGCTCGACGACGCGGCCGACCGGTCCGCTCCCCTGCTCCTGATCGGCGGCGGCGCGCGCGGCACCGCCTGGCAGCAGACGGT
>NZ_JAAGMG010000862.1 GCF_010548525.1 Streptomyces sp. SID14478 | reverse complement strand
CCGGGAGCGGCGGCGGGTCCCGGAGGATCCGCGGGGCCTGCGGGACCCGCGGGGCCCGTCGGGCTCAACGCGGCCACGCTGGAGCAGCTCGACACGCTGCCCGGCGTCGGCCCGGTGCTCGCCCAGCACATCATCGACTACCGCACGGAGCACGGCGGCTTCCGTTCCGTCGACGAACTGCGCGAGGTGAACGGGATCGGGGACCGCCGCTTCGAGGACTTGCAGAATCTCGTGCGGCCATGACTCGGGGACCTGAGGAGTCCCGTGCGTCCATGAGCCGGGGACGTGGGGAATCTCGTACGTCCATGAGTCGGGGGCCTGAGGAGTCCCGTGCG
>NZ_JAAGMG010000806.1 GCF_010548525.1 Streptomyces sp. SID14478 | reverse complement strand
GCTCGGCCCGGCCACCAACGCGCGCGGCGCCGGAGCCTTCACCCGGCCGCGGACCAA
The DNA here is from genome assembly GCF_010548525.1 of Streptomyces sp. SID14478. Taxonomy (GTDB): domain Bacteria; phylum Actinomycetota; class Actinomycetes; order Streptomycetales; family Streptomycetaceae; genus Streptomyces. Next base: position 3,660 of record NZ_JAAGMG010000806.1, on the reverse strand, counting down.
CAGCCCCGCGCTGCGGCAGAACGACGCCACCGCGCGAGCCGTCCTCGCGTTCCTGCGCGCCGACCTCTCCTGTCGCGCCACCGCGGCCTGAGCCGAGCCCGCCCGCCCCCTTCCTGACTCCTCCCGAGGTACCCCTATGTCCCTGACCAGTGATCCGCCCCTCCGTAAAGTCGCCGAGGCACCGCCCGTCGACGACTACGCCCAGCTGAAGGTCGTACCCGTCCGCCACCCCTGGCGGTGGGCCGCCATCGCCGCGACCGCCGTGCTCGTCGCCCAGTTCGTGCACGGTCTTGCCACCAACTCCGGTTGGGAATGGCGGGTGTTCGCGGAGTTCTTCACCGCCGACGTCATCCTCAAGGCCGTCTGGACGACGCTGCAGCTCACCTTCTACGGCACGGCGCTCGGCTTCGCGCTCGGCATCGTCATCGCCTTCATGCGGCTGTCGCAGAGCCGGTTCCTGCGGACGGTGGCGTTCGGCTACATCTGGGCGTTCCGCTCGATCCCGCTGATCGTGCAGCTGCTGTTCTGGTTCAACCTGGCTTACCTGTACAAGGAGTTGCAGTTCGGGATCCCGTTCGGGCCCGGCTTCTTCTCCTTCGACACCATGGGCCTGGTGGGCGCCATGAGCGCCGCCGTCCTCGGACTCGCCCTGCACCAGGCCGCGTACGCCGCCGAGATCGTGCGCGGTGGCGTACTCGCCGTCGACAGCGGCCAGTTGGAGGCCGCGGCCGCGCTCGGCATCCCGCGCCTGCGGCAGATCCGCCGCATCGTGCTGCCGCAGGCGATGCGCTCGATCCTGCCGAACGCCGCCAACGAGGTCATCTCCCTCTTCAAGGGCACCTCGATCGTCTCCGTCATGGCGATCGGCGAGCTCTTCTACCAGGTGCAGGTCATCTACGGCCGCAACGGCCGCGTGGTGCCTCTCCTCATGGTCGCCACCGCCTGGTACATCCTCCTGACCAGCGCGCTCTCCGTACTCCAGCACTACGTGGAGCGCCACTTCGCGAAAGGCACGACCCGATGAGCGCCCCCTCCGGCACGGCCCCCGCCATGGTCGACATCAAGGCCGTCCACAAGAGCTTCGGATCCCTCGAAGTGCTCCGCGGCATCGATCTGGAGGTGCGGGCCGGCGAGGTCACCGTCGTGCTCGGCCCCTCGGGCTCCGGCAAGTCGACGCTGCTGCGCACCATCAACCACCTGGAGAAGGTCGACAGCGGCTGGATCAGCGTCGACGGGGCGCTGGTGGGCTACCGCAGGTCCGGGGACAAGCTGTACGAGCTGCGCGAACGCGAGGTGCTCAAGCAGCGCACCCACATCGGCTTCGTCTTCCAGAACTTCAACCTCTTCCCGCACCTGACCGTCCTGGAGAACGTCATCGAGGCGCCCGTCGCCGCGCTCAAGCTGCCCCGGTCCCAGGCCGTCGAGCGGGCCCGCCGGCTCCTCGGGCGGGTCGGGCTCGACGACAAGGCCGAGGCCTACCCGCGCCAGCTCTCCGGCGGCCAGCAGCAGCGCGTCGCCATCGCGCGGGCCCTCGCCCTGGAGCCCAAGCTGCTGCTCTTCGACGAGCCGACGTCCGCGCTCGACCCGGAGCTGGTCGGTGAGGTCCTCGACGTCATCAAGGACCTGGCGCACCAGGGCACCACGATGATCGTCGTCACGCACGAGATCGGCTTCGCCCGCGAGGTCGCCGACACCGTCGTCTTCATGGACGAGGGCCGCATCGTCGAACAGGGCGCCCCCGGCGACGTACTGGACGCGCCGCGCGAGGAGCGCACCAAGGCGTTCCTCTCCAAGGTCCTTTGACCCCAGCACCTTTGACGCAGGCCCTTTCGGCCCGGGCCCGTTGGCCCAAGGGTCCCGGAAACCATCCCCGCACCTCACAGGAGTACGCCCATGCTGTCCCGTCGCTCCCTCGTCGCCTCCGTCGCCGCGCTCACCCTCGCCCCGCTGCTCGCCGCCTGCGGAGGTGACAGCGACGCCGCCACGACCACCGGCAACGGCGCCACGAAGAAGGTCGGCAACGTCAACATCGGACCCGACCAGAACCGCATCCGCGGCAAGAAGGACGCCAGGATCGCCGCGCTGGTGCCCGAGGCGATCCGTGAGCGCGGCACGCTGCGGCTCGGCGGCAGCGCCGACGCCTCGCCACCGCTCGGCTTCTTCGCCACCGACGACCGGACCCGGATCGGCTCCGAGCTCGACATCGCCACGCTCGTCGCCGACACGCTCGGGCTCAAGGTCAAGCAGCAGCTGGTGAGTTGGGAGAACCTCTTCGTCGGCCTCGACAGCGGGAAGTTCGACGCCGTCTTCTCCAACGTCACGGTCACCGAGGAGCGCAAGGAGAAGTACGACTTCGCCACCTACCGGCTCGACAACATCGCGTTCGAGGCGAAGAAGGGCACGAGCTGGCAGGTCAAGGGGCCCAAGGACGTCGCGGGCAAGACCATCGCCGTGTCCTCCGGCACCAACCAGGAGAAGATCCTCGTCGACTGGAGCAAGCAGGACGAGAAGGCGGGCCTGAAGCCCGTCACCATCAAGTACTTCCAGAAGGACACGGACTACTACCTGGCGCTCCAGTCCGGCCGCATCGACGGCTACCTCGGCCCGAGCCCGGCCGTCGCCTACCACGTGGCGTCCGCGGGGCAGTCGCGGATCATCGGCACCATCTCCGGCGGCGGCGACCTGGTCCAGGGCAAGATCGCCGCGACCACGAAGAAGGGCAGTGGGCTCGTCGACGCGTACGCGGCCGCCCTGAACCACGTGATCGAGGACGGGTCCTACGCGCGCGTGCTGAAGCGCTGGGGCCTGTCGAGCGAGGCCGTGCCGAAGTCCGAGGTGAACCCGAAGGGCCTGCCCAAGCCGTGACGGCCCCCCCACCCCCGCTCGCCCACGCACCCCGTCTGCCGAAAGGTCCATCCGTCATGACCCGTCAGAACGGCCGGGGGCCGCTGCACCTCGCCGCGGCCGTCGACCTGCCCGGCGCCCTCGACGCCGAGCCCCACCTCCAGCTGGCCCGGCTCGCCGAGCACGGTGCCCTCGACTTCGTCACGCTCCACGACGGCTTCGCCGCGCAGGGGCTCGACGCCCTCTCCGTCCTGGCCAGGATCGCCCCGGCCACCTCCCGCATCGGACTCGTGCCGACCGTCACCACCACCCACACCGAGCCCTTCCACGTGCAGGCCGCCGTCGCCACCCTCGACTGGGTCAGCCGCGGCCGGGCCGGCTGGCGCCCCGACGTCTCGCTCAGCGAAGAGGAGGCGCGGCTCTTCGGTCGCAGGGACTCCGCCGCGCCCGCCGACCTGTGGCACGAGGCCGGTGAAGTCGCCGATGCCGCACGGAAGTTGTGGGACAGCTGGGAGGACGACACCGAGATCCGGGACGTCGCCACCGGGCGCTTCGTCGACCGGGAGAAGCTGCACCACGTCGACTTCGAGGGGCGTACGTTCTCCGTGCGCGGTCCGTCCATCGTGCCGCGGCCGCCGCAGGGCAACCCCGTGATCGTCGTCGACGCCACCCTGCCCTACGCGTACGACGTCGCGGCCCGGCACGCCGACGTCGCCCTCGTCGCCCTCGCCGAACCCGCCCAACTGCACGCCGCCCGCGCCGGATTGCGGCGCCGCGCGGCCGAGCACGGGCGGGACCCCGACGAGCTGCGCGTCC
>NZ_JAAGMG010000070.1 GCF_010548525.1 Streptomyces sp. SID14478 | reverse complement strand
GCCGTCCGCGCCGCTCGGCCGGCCCTCGCAGGTCAGCGACGCCGCCGAGCGCCCGGTCAGCGAGGCGGACAGCAGCGTGGCGTCCGGCTCGTGCTTCGCGTACGCCTGCGGGTAGCCGCTGCGCTGCACGCGCTGCGCGGCCACGGTCAGCGGCAGGCGCGAGTAGCCGGGGATCTTCTCCAGGTGCGCGTAGAACCGCTCGGCCGCGTACGCCGGGTCCATGATCTGCTTCTCGGTGCCCCAGCCCTCCGAAGGGCGCTGCTGGAACAGGCCGAGCGAATCGCGGTCCCCGTGGCGGATGTTGCGCAGCCCCGACTCCTGCAGCGCCGTCGCGAGGGCGATGGTGACGGCGCGCTCGGGCATGCCGCGGGAGGTGCCGACGGCGGAGATCGTCGCCGCGTTCACCGCCTGCTCGGCCGTGAACCGGTAACTCGCCCCGTCGCCGTTGGCGGACACGACCACGCATCTCGCCGCGGACCGGCCCCCGGTCGCGTACTGCACGGCCACATAGGTGGCCACGGCGAGCAGCACGACCGCGGCCGCACCGATACGCAGGAGGCGGCGGCGTCGCACGGGAGCAGGGGGACCGGACACGCGACCAAGGTACTGGAGGCGGCCATGAGGGGTGACAGGGCCGCCGGGCATCGGGGATAGGCTCGACCGCATGGACCGCACCTCACTCGACCTCACCCAGGACGCCGCCCTCCTCACCGCCCAGCTGGTCGACTTCCCCTCGCCCAGCGGCAGCGAGAAAGAGCTGGCCGACGCCGTGGAGGAGGCCCTGCGCGCCCTGCCGCACCTGACGGTCGACCGGTACGGCAACAACGTGGTGGCACGCACGAACCTCGGGCGGGCGGAGCGGATCATCCTCGCGGGCCACATCGACACGGTCCCGATCGCGGACAACGTGCCCTCGCGGCTCGACCCCGACGGCACCCTGTGGGGCTGCGGCACGAGCGACATGAAGTCGGGCGTCGCCGTCCAGCTGCGCATCGCGCAGACGGTCACCGAGCCCAACCGCGACCTGACCTTCGTCTTCTACGACAACGAAGAGGTCGCCGCCCACCTGAACGGCCTCGGCCATGTGGCCGACGCCCACCCCGACTGGCTGGCGGGCGACTTCGCGATCCTGCTGGAGGGGACCGAGAGCCTGGTCGAGGGCGGCTGCCAGGGCACGCTGCGCGTCATCTTGAAGGTGAAGGGCGAACGCGCCCACTCCGCGCGCGCGTGGATGGGAAAGAACGCCATCCACGCGGCATCCCCGATCCTGGAGAAGCTGGCCGCCTACGAGCCGCGCAAGCCCGTCGTCGACGGCCTGGAGTTCCACGAGGGCCTCAACGCGGTACGCGTCGAGGGCTTCGTCGCCACGAACGTCATCCCCGACGCGTGCGCCGTCACGGTCAACTTCCGTTACGCGCCGGACCGTTCGATGGAGGAGGCAGAGCAGTTCGTCCGCGACTTCTTCGCCGACTGCCCCGTGGACGAGTTCGTCGTGGACGACCACACGGGCGGCGCCCGCCCCGGCCTCACGCATCCCGCTGCCGCCGCCTTCCTGGCCGCCGTGGGCGGCGAGGCGCGCCCCAAGTTCGGCTGGACGGACGTCTCCCGCTTCAGCGCGCTCGGCGTCCCCGCGGTGAACTACGGACCGGGCAACCCGATCTACGCGCACAAGATCGACGAGCGCGTCGACACGGCGCTCATCCTGGAGGCCGAGAAGCGCCTCGCCTCCTGGCTCACCGCTTCCTGATACTCCGAGGTCCCTCGTATGTAACCCGCGTAGACCTACCCTTGCTCTACGTAAGCGCGCGATACCTGCGCATGGAGGGAGCGGACATGAGCAACCCGGAGGGCAAGCGGCATCCCAAGGAGCAGCGGACCGGCCCGGTGATCCGTCGCCGGGACCAGGTGCAGCCCGGGACGACCGACCAGCGTCTGCTCGACACCGACGGCCCCTCCGAGTGGGTGCACACCGACCCCTGGCGGGTCCTGCGCATCCAGTCGGAGTTCATCGAGGGCTTCGGCACACTCGCCGAACTACCGCCCGCGATCAGCGTGTTCGGCTCCGCCCGCACCCCGGAGGACTCACCGGAGTACGCGGCGGGCGTCGCCATCGGCAAGGCGCTCGTGGAGGCCGGCTTCGCGGTCATCACCGGCGGCGGCCCGGGCGCCATGCAGGCCGCGAACCAGGGCGCCGTGGAGGCCAAGGGCATCTCGGTCGGCCTCGGCATCGAGCTGCCCTTCGAGCAGGGCCTCAACCAGTACGTCGACCTGGGCCTGAACTTCCGCTACTTCTTCGTACGGAAGACGATGTTCGTGAAGTACGCGCAGGGGTTCGTGGTGCTCCCCGGCGGCCTCGGCACCCTGGACGAGCTCTTCGAAGCGCTCACTCTCGTGCAGACCACGAAGGTGACCCGCTTCCCGATCGTCCTCTTCGGTACGCGGTACTGGAGCGGCCTGATCGACTGGCTCAGGGACACCGTGATCGCCCAGGGCAAGGCCAGCGAGAAGGACCTGTTGCTGTTCCACGTCACGGACGACGTGGACGAGGCGATCGCCCTGGTCACCAAGGAGACCCGGTAAGCAGCGCTTGCCGCAAGGGGTTACGCGAGTCCCCGGCGGGCCACCGCCGGGGGCCGGTGCCCCGCGATGGACGCCACCATGTCGAGGACCTGCCGGGTCTCGGCGACCTCGTGCACCCGGTAGACCTGAGCCCCGAGCCAGGCGGAGACCGCCGTGGTCGCCAGCGTCCCGATCACCCGCTCCTTGACCGGCTTGTCGAGCGTCTCGCCCACGAAGTCCTTGTTGGACAGCGAGACGAGGACCGGCCACCCGGTCGCCACCATCTCCGGAAGCCGCCGCGTCGCCTCCAAGGAATGCCGCGTGTTCTTCCCGAAGTCGTGCCCCGGATCGATCAGCACGGACTCGCGCGGCACCCCGAGCGAGACGGCCCGCTCCGCGTATCCGACGGTCACGTCCAGGATGTCCGCCATCACGTCGTCGTACGTGACCCGATGCGGCCTCGTACGGGGCTCGGCGCCGCCCGCGTGCGTGCACACGAGGCCCGCCCCGTACCGCGCCGCCACCTCGGCGAGCTTCGGGTCGACGCCGCCCCACGCGTCGTTGAGCACGTCCGCACCCGCCTCGCACACGGCCTCGCCGACCTCGTGCCGCCAGGTGTCGACGCTGATGATCACGTCCGGGAAGCGCCGCCGCACCTCCGCGACGAAGCCGACGGTGCGCCGCGCCTCCTCCTCGGCGTCGACCTCCTCGCCGGGTCCCGCCTTCACGCCGCCGATGTCGACGATCGCGGCGCCCTCGGCCACGGCCTGCTCGACGCGCGCGAGCGCGGGTTCGTCCTGGAACGTGGCGCCCTGGTCGTAGAAGGAGTCCGGGGTCCGGTTCACGATCGCCATGATCACCGGCTCGTGCGCGTCGAACTCGCGCCGGCCCAGCCTGAGCATCCCTGTGACTCTCCTCCGGATCCCACTTCAACGGTCGCCTGCGACCTTAACTGTCAGTGCGGCATGGCACGATCGGAGCCTGACGGTTTCGGGCCGCGTACGCACGGGCCCGGTCGAGTCCAGGGGACGGCAGCATGGTCATGTTCTTGTTTCTGGTCGTCGCGCTCGTCGTGGTGGTCGCGGCGGTGACGCTCGCGGTCCTCGGCGGCGGCGACGGCGGCGCGCTCTGTGACGAGCCGCCCCAGTTCTACGCGGACCCGCTGCCCCAGGACCGCCCGCTCGGCCCGGCCGACGTGGACGAGCTGCGCCTGCCGACGGCCGTGCGCGGCTACCGCATGGCAGAGGTCGACGACGCGCTGAACCGGCTCGGGGCGGAACTGGCCGAGCGCGACGCGCGCATCACCGAGCTGGAGTCCGCCCTCGCCACGGCCCACGAGCGGACCCGGCGGCCGGCCGACCGGGGGCCGGACACGGGCCGCTTCGCACCACCCGGCGGACACCAGGGACCGATGGGGGAGGGCCGGCAGTGAGCGAGCCGACCGGTGGCGCCGTGCCCGGACCCGACGGCAGGCTGCGCTGCCCGTGGGGCCTGTCGACCGAGGACTACGTCGCGTACCACGACGAGGAGTGGGGCCGCCCGGTCCACGGGGACGACGCGCTGTTCGAGCGGCTGTCCCTGGAAGCGTTCCAGTCCGGCCTGTCCTGGATCACGATCCTGCGCCGCCGCGAGACCTTCCGCGCCGCCTTCTCCGGGTTCAAGATCTCCGAGGTGGCGACGTTCACGGACGCCGACCGCACGCGCCTCCTCGCCGACCCCGGCATCATCCGCAACCGCGCCAAGGTCGACGCGACCCTGGCCAACGCGCGCGTGCTCGCGGACTGGTCACCCGGCGCCCTCGACGAACTGATCTGGTCCTACGCACCCGAGGCGGCCCGCCGCCCGGCGCCGAGGACGCTGAGCGACGTACCGGCGATCACCGACGAGTCGAAGGCCCTGTCCAAGGACCTCAAGAAGCGCGGTCTGCGCTTCGTCGGCCCGACGACGGCGTACGCGCTGATGCAGGCGTGCGGGCTGGTCAACGACCACCTGGCCGACTGCACAGCCCGCACCGAGGCCGGTTAGCGGCCCACGTACTTCGGCTTCTCCTTGGCGATGAAGGCCTGGACGGCGATGAGGTGGTCCTCGGAGGCACCGGCCCGCGTCTGCTGCTCGTCCTCCTTCTCGAGGGACTCGTCCAGCGAGTGGTCCGCGGCGAAGGCGACCGACTCCTTGAGCGCGGCGTAGGCGACGGTCGGGCCCGTGGCGAGCATGAGGGCCAACTTGCGTGCCGTGTCCGCCAGTTCCGCGGCGGGCACGATCTTGTTCACCGCGCCGATCTCGTACGCCTCCTGCGCCGAGATGGTGCGCGGGAACAGCAGCAGGTCGGTGGCGCGGCCCGGGCCGACGAGCCGCGGCAGCGTCCACGACACACCGGAGTCCGCGGTCAGCGCGACACCGGCGAACGAGGTGTTGAACGACGCCGTGTCCGCCACGATCCGGTAGTCCGCGCACAGCGCGAACCCGAAGCCCGCACCGGCCGCCACGCCGTTCACCGCGGCCACCACGGGCTTCTTCATCCCGGTCAGCGCCCGCACGATCGGGTTGTAGTGCTCCCGCACGGTGCTCATGGTCTGCCCCGCGCCCGCCTTGCGGTCCGCCACCAGGGAATCCACGTGTTCCTTCAGGTCCTGGCCGACGCAGAACGCCCGGTCCCCGGCCGCGGTCAGCAGCACGGCCCGCACCGCATCGTCGGCGGCGGCGGCCTGCACCGCGTCGCGAAGGGCGACCTTGGCCTCGGTGTTCATCGCGTTCATCGCCTCGGGGCGGTTCAGCGTGATCGTCGCGAGTCCGTCGCTCACCTCGTAGAGCACGGTGTCGGCCATGACGCTCCTCCTATGCGATTGCTTAGTCCTCGTGCTCAGCATGACGGAGATCACGGCCGGTGGAGCACCCTCGGTATGTGACCTGCGTCAAACAAATTCGGGGCGCCAGGAGCGTGCGGGCGGCGCAGTATCGCAGTCACATCGCCGAATTGAGTGGTTTTGCTCAAGCGCGTTGCGCAAGCGATGCCGACTGATGTTGGTCATCGGGTCCCGCGATGCGGGATAATGGCCTGGAAGCAATGTGTTCGATGCCGGTGACGTGTGCCCGTCCAGAGGGCCGTCGGCTGACGATGAGCTGGTTTCAGGAAGGGGAACGAGCATGGCGGCCATGAAGCCGCGGACGGGTGACGGCCCGCTCGAGGTGACAAAGGAGGGGCGGGGCATCGTCATGCGCGTTCCGCTCGAAGGCGGCGGTCGGCTCGTAGTAGAGCTGACGCCGGACGAGGCCGATGCCCTCGGCGACGCCCTGAAGAAGGTCGTCGGCTGACGCGGAAGCGACCATACCTTTTCGACTGCCCCGGCACACATTTGTGCCGGGGCAGTCGTACGTCCTAGGGTTCGGGCCCGCTCGGGGCCCGGGATGTCACGGTTCGCGCAGGCGCGCGCGGCGGCTAGCGCTTCACGGCGCAGAGCAGTCCGTCCCCGACGGGCAGCAGCGACGGAATCAGTTCGGGGCTCTCCCGCACCGCGCGCAGGAGCTCCCGCAACCGCACCACCTCCACCGGCTGCGGCCCCGAGTCCACGGTGCGCCCGTCGGCGAAGACGCCCTCGAAACACACCAGCCCGCCGGGCCGCAGAAGGCGCAGCGACTCGGCGAGACAGTCCAGCGACTCCATCCGGTCCCCGTCGCAGAAGACCAGGTCGTAGCCGCTGTCCGCGAGCCGCGGCAGCACGTCGAGGGCGCGCCCGGGGATGAACCTGGCCCGGTTGCTGGCGAAGCCCGCCGCGCGGAACGCCTGTCGCGCGAACTGCTGCCGCTCCGGCTCGGGATCGACCGTCGTCAGGACGCCGTCGGGCCGCATCCCGTGCAGCAGGTGGATCCCGGACACGCCGGTGCCCGTCCCGATCTCGGCGACGGCCTTCGCCCCCACCGTGGCAGCGAGCAGCCGCAGCGCGGCGCCCGCGCCGGGGGACACCGAGCGCAGCCCCGCGTCCCGGGCCCGGTCCCGGGCCCAGCGCACAGCGTCGTCCTCGGCGACAAAGGCGTCGGCGAACGCCCAGCTCGTCTGCCGGTTGCCGGTAATGGCCTTCTCCTGTCCCCGCGGTTGCCTGCGCGTGACTTTATCCGTTGGTGCCGGGAACTCGCAGATGGGACCGGGCGTTTAGAGAGCCAGGGGGAAAGAGCAGGCTGAAGCGGGGGACAGCGGGATGCCGACAGCGACGAAACGGGTGGCCGGAGCAGGGCCTGAGAGCCGACCGGCAAATCTGAGTAAAAACGCTTATCCGGAGCTAACGGGCGAGGTGGCTATGGTAGGGGCTCCACTGGACACCACCAGAGCCGACAGGGGAGGTGCGGCTGCGCCTGTGGATCGGGGAGGAGTGCTGCGGCGCTTTCTCAGGTCGGCGGGTGAGCCGAAATCTGTGACCAACACCGCTGACCGATTCCGCACCGTTGACTCCGCGCAGCAGACCGCGACCTTTGCCGCTGACGCGGAATCGCAGGCGTGGACTCCGCCCACCTGGGAGGAGATCGTCAGCACCCACAGTGGCCGGGTCTACCGCCTCGCCTACCGCCTGACGGGAAACCAGCACGACGCCGAGGACCTCACGCAGGAGGTCTTCGTCCGTGTCTTCCGCTCGCTGTCGACGTACACGCCGGGCACCTTCGAGGGCTGGCTGCACCGCATCACGACCAACCTGTTCCTGGACATGGTCCGGCGCAAGCAGCGCATCCGCTTCGACTCCCTCGGGGACGACGCGGCCGAGCGCCTGCCCAGCCGCGACCCCTCACCGCAGCAGGTCTTCAACGATGCGCACTTCGACGCCGACGTCCAGCAGGCGCTGGACACCCTCGCGCCCGAGTTCCGTGCCGCCGTCGTCCTGTGCGACATCGAGGGTCTCTCGTACGAGGAGATCGCCGCGACCCTGGGCGTGAAGCTGGGCACGGTCCGCAGCCGTATCCACCGCGGCCGCTCGCAGCTGCGCAAGGCGCTGCAGCACCGCTCGCCCGAGGCCCGCGCCGAGCGTCGTACGCTCGCGACCACGGGGGGGATCCCCGTCCTTGGAGGAGGGGGCGCGACCGCGTGAGTGGAGCACGTCTCAATCCTGCCGAGCGCCAACAGACCGCGGCCGACCACCACTTGGGGGACCGGCTGGCCGCCCTGGTCGACGGCGAACTAGACCATGACGCCCGCGAGCGTGTCCTGTCGCACCTCGCGACCTGCGCCAAGTGCAAGGCCGAGGCCGACGCCCAGCGCCGCCTCAAGAGTGTCTTCGCCGAGGCGGCCCCGCCGCCTCCTTCCGAGAGCTTCCTCGCCCGCCTCCAGGGGCTGCCGGCCGGAGGCGACAGCGACGGGGGCACCCCGTCGTTCGGAGAGGGAGGCTTCGGCACGGGCCGAGCCTTCGGCAGTGGAACGGGATTCGGGCGAGGCGTCTTCGACGTGGCCGCCGAGCCCTTCGCGTACGCGCCGTCCGGTGCGCACGCCGGGCTGCTCCCCAGCGAGCAGCGCGGCTTCCGCATCCACGAAGTGGGCCGGGCCGACCGGCACGAGAGCGACCGGGCCTCGCGCGGGCGCCGTTTCGCGTTCGCCGCGGCCGGTGCGGTCTCGCTCGCCGCGATCGCCCTCGGCGGCGTGACGGCCGGGGT
>NZ_JAAGMG010000760.1 GCF_010548525.1 Streptomyces sp. SID14478 | reverse complement strand
TGCGCGGCCTCGATGGCCCGCGCGACGGCGGGCTCGGCGGACCCCCGCGCGGCGGGCGCCCCGGGCCTGAACCCCTCCGGCAGCCCGTCCGCGTCGAGCACCTCGGCCTCGACGACCTCGGGCAACGGCACCTGCCGCACGAGGACTTCCTGCCCGCTGTACGTGTCGAAGGCGCGGGCCTCCGTGGCGGTGTCGTACGCATCGGAATTCAGGACGGGCAGGCGGTAACGGTCGGCGAGCACCCGCCCCGCGTACTCGTCCACGACGCCTCCCCGAGGTCCGCCCTACGGTCAATTCCGTTCGCTATGTGCCCAGTTGTACGAACTGTTGCGTCACGACGCCTCCTGATACGGCTGCGTACGGTCCGCAAGCACTCACGATACGTGCCGAACGGCGATCGGGTTCAGGACTCCTGAGCTTTCACGACTTGGGCTTGAAGGACTGCGCGAACGTCTGCCACGTCGACTTGCGCTGCGCGCCGTTCCAGCCGGCGTCCTTCGCGGTGTACATCAGCCCGTATCCCAGCGAGCTGTTCACCACGAACCCCCGGTCTATGGCGTGGTACTTGGTGCCCCCGTCGACGTAGGTGAACTCCCAGTCGGCGGTGTTCCAGCCGCGGTAGTCGACCCCCGCTATCCGGACCCGGTCGTACTGGGCACGGTGCATGTACCGCTCCTGGCTGCGCCAGTCCGCGACCGGGTCCGACTTGGGGCTGCTGGTCCAGCCGACCAGCAGCTTCTGGCCGTCGGGACCCGTGAAGCGGGCGCCCGCGGCGCTGGTGGACGTGTACTTCCACCCCTTGGGCAGGTCGATCGAGAAGCCCTGGGAGTGCTTGTACGGCGTGGCCGAGACGTCGGCGCCCGAGCCGTCGCTGCTGGGCGAGGCGCCTTGGCCGGGCGCGGCCGACCCCTTGTTCTCGTCGGGGTCCTTCTCGTCCCCGCCCGAGCCCTTGTCCTCGCCCTTGCCCGTTTCCTTGCCCTTGTCCTGGCCCTTGTCCTTGCCCGTGTCGGCGGAGCTGCCGGAGCCGGTGGCCCCGGCCGAGGCGGTCCTGTCCGAGCCGCCCTCGGCTCCCTCGCCCTTGTCGTCCCCGCCCAGCGTGAGACCCAGCACGACGCCGAGCACCGCGAGCGCGACGATGACCGCCACGATCACCAGCGTGCGGCGCGGCACGACGTCGGTGAGCGAGGCCCTGCTGGTCGCGGGGGTGCGCGGCGGACCGCCGGGCTGCGCCGGGATCCGCCCCTTCGGCGCGGGC
>NZ_JAAGMG010000725.1 GCF_010548525.1 Streptomyces sp. SID14478 | reverse complement strand
CGAGGAGACCGAGGTCGTCACGCTGGTGGTCCGCCCGGCGGACCGGCTGGCGGCCGCGCTGCACGACGGCCGCCGGGTGCTCGTCCTGTCCGCGGGGGCAAACACCCCGGCGACGGTCGCGGCGCTGCTGACCGAACGCGGCTTCGGGCCCAGCCGGATGACGGTCCTGGAGCAGCTGGGCGGCGCCGCCGAGACGTCCTACGAGGGCGTCGCCGAGACCTGGAA
>NZ_JAAGMG010000656.1 GCF_010548525.1 Streptomyces sp. SID14478 | reverse complement strand
CCGTGCGCTGCACCCCTACCGGGCCCGCGCCCTGGCCGCCGCCGCGCTCCTGCTCGCGGCCGCGGTCATCGGCCTGGCCGTGCCCTGGATCGTGGGCCGCATCGTCGACCTCGTCCTCGACGCGGGCTCTCCCACCGCGCTCACCTGGTCCTGTCTCGCCGTGGCCGCGGCGGCCGTCGGACAGGCCCTGTTCAACGGCGCCGGGTCCGCGCTCGTCGCCCGGGTCGCGCAGTCCACGCTGGCGTCCGTACGAGCCCGGGTCCTCGACCGCGCGCTCAACGCCCCGGCCCACCAGGTCGAAGCGGCCGGCACCGGAGATCTGGTGGCCCGCACCACGGGCGACGTGGAGGTCGTCAACGAGGCGGCGAGCGAGGTGCTGCCCCCACTGCTCGAAGCGGCACTCACCATCGTCCTCACCCTCGTCGCGCTCGCCCTGCTCGACTGGCGCTTCGCGGTCGCCGCCGCGCTCGCCGGGCCGCTGCAGGCGGTCGCGGTGCGCTGGTACGCACGCGTCGTGGTGCCCCTCGCCCGACAGGAGCGAGCCGCCGAGGGCCGTCGCGCCCAGCAGTTCCTCGACTCGATCAGCGGCGCATCGACCGTACGGGCGCTGGGTCTTGAGGCCGAGCACCACGAGGCCGTGCGGACCCGCTCCGAGGCCGCACGCGGACTCGCCGTCCGGCTTTTCGGGCTGCAGCGCCGCTTCTACGGCAAGCTGAACGGCGGGGAACTGCTCGGCCTGTCCGCCGTCCTCGCCACCGGGTTCTGGCTGGTCGGCGACGGTGCCGCGACGGTCGGCGCGGCCTCGGCGGCCGCGCTCTACTTCCACCGGCTCTTCGACCAGTTCAACACCGTCCTCGCCGCCTTCGACCAGGCGCAGACGGCCGGTACGGCCTTCTCCCGCATGATCGGCGTGACACTCCTCGACGACGGCCACGGGCAGGCCGCCGCCGGG
>NZ_JAAGMG010000624.1 GCF_010548525.1 Streptomyces sp. SID14478 | reverse complement strand
CGGTGGAGCGCGGCCTCGCGGTAGCCGTGGACTACGCCCACGCGCGCGGGACGCGTCCCCCGTTCGGGACGCTCACCGGTTTCCGGGCGGGCCGTGAGACGGCGCCGGTGCCGGACGGGACCTGCGACCTCACGGCCCACGTGGCGCTGGACGCGTGCGCGGTGACCGACGGGGCACGCATCGTCCCGCAGCGCACCGCCCTGCG
>NZ_JAAGMG010000576.1 GCF_010548525.1 Streptomyces sp. SID14478 | reverse complement strand
CCGCGCACCGGCACCCCGGGCCTGACCCGGGTGCACGTGCCCGGCGAGGCCCCGCGCTTCCTGCTGCACTTCGGCGCCGCCGCCGTGGACGCGGGCTGCGCGGAGGTCACCCGGCTCGGCGGACGCGTCCTGGTGGCGCCGCACGACGGCCGGTACGGCCGCACCGCGGTGCTCGTCGACGACCAGGGCGCCGAATTCGCCCTGTGGGAGCCGCCGGGACGGACCCCGGACGCCTGAGACACCCCGATATGCCCCCGGGTTCGCCACGGACGCCTCCGACAGGAACAATCGGGGTGCGTGCCGCCGTAGCGCTGCGGTGGTGAGACGCTGACGGGGGCCGTACGCACGGTGGCCCGTACGGGGAGGTGGCAGGCAAGTGGTGGATCAGCTGACGCAGCACGATCCGAGGCGGATCGGTCCGTTCGAGGTCCTGGGACGGCTCGGCGCGGGCGGCATGGGTCTGGTCTATCTGGCGCGCTCGGCCTCCGGGCGGCGCGTGGCGATCAAGACGGTGCGTACCGAACTGGCCGAGGACCAGCTGTTCCGGGTGCGTTTCACGCGCGAGGTCGAGGCGGCCCGGGCGGTGTCCGGCTTCTACACGGCCGCCGTCGTCGACGCCGACCCGCGTGCGGCCGTGCCCTGGCTCGCCACCGCGTACGTGCCCGCGCCCTCCCTCGAGGAAATAGTGAATGAGTGCGGGCCGCTGCCGGCCCAGGCGGTGCGCTGGCTCGCGGCCGGCATCGCCGAGGCGCTGCAGTCCATCCACGGCGCGGGCCTGGTCCACCGCGACCTCAAGCCGTCGAACGTCCTCGTCGTCGAGGACGGCCCGCGCGTCATCGACTTCGGCATCGCGTCCGGCGTCTCCAACACCCGCCTGACCATGACGAACGTGGCCGTGGGCACGCCCGCGTACATGTCGCCGGAGCAGGCGAAGGACTCGCGGAGCGTGACCGGCGCGAGCGACGTCTTCTCGCTCGGCTCCACGCTCGTCTTCGCCGCCACGGGGCACGCCCCCTTCCACGGCGCCAACCCCGTCGAGACCGTCTTCATGCTGCTGCGCGAGGGCCCCGACCTCGAAGGACTCCCGGACGAGCTGCGTCCGCTGCTGGAGACGTGCATGCACATGGAAGCGGCGATGCGGCCCTCGCCCGCCGACCTCCAGGCGCAGCTCGCCCCGCACCTGTTCGGCTCCGGCAGCGACGACAGCGGTACGGCGTCGGCGTGGCTGCCCGAACGTTCCGTCGCGCTGATCGAGACCCGCCGCGGCGGCCGCACCACCGTGAAGCCGCCGGCCGGCCGCCCCGCTGGCCCCGGCGGCCCC
>NZ_JAAGMG010000545.1 GCF_010548525.1 Streptomyces sp. SID14478 | reverse complement strand
GGGACGAGCGCCGCCACCGAGACGCTCCGCTCGCGCAGGTCGGCGAGCGAGGCGAGGGCGACCACGACGGGCGCCCCGCCCGGCGAGTAACCCAGCGGCACGAGCACCGCGGCACCCGCACAGGCCGCGACGAGCACGGTCAGGGGTGCGCGCCGGCGGACGAGCAGTACGGAGCCGACAAGCACCGTCACGATGACCGGGATCACGC
>NZ_JAAGMG010000503.1 GCF_010548525.1 Streptomyces sp. SID14478 | reverse complement strand
CCGCACGTCCTCGGCGAGCACCTCGTCGCGGCCCGCCCACGCGGCGAGCGCCGTCGCGGTGCGGGCCATCACGATGTCGGCGCGCATCCCGTCCACCTCGAACGCGGCGCAGGTCGCCGCGATCTGCGTCAACGCCTGGTCCCCCAGGCGCACCTGCGGCAGCAGGGCGCGCGCGGCGACGATCCGCTCGCGCACCTCGGCCTCCTCGCCGGCCCACTGCGCGGCGAACTCCTCGGGAGCGTCGTCGTAGGCAAGCCGCCGCTTGACGACCTGCACGCGCTGCTCGGGCTCCCGGGACGCGGCGACCTCCACGGTCAGGCCGAACCGGTCGAGCAACTGCGGCCGCAGCTCGCCCTCCTCGGGATTCATCGTCCCCACGAGGAGGAAGCGCGCGGCGTGCCGTACGGAGACGCCCTCGCGCTCGACGTACGACGCACCCATGGCGGCGGCGTCCAGCAGCAGGTCGACCAGGTGGTCGTGCAGCAGGTTCACCTCGTCGACGTACAGGATCCCGCGGTGCGCGTCGGCGAGCAGCCCCGGCTCGAAGGCCTTCACGCCCTCGGCGAGGGCCTTCTCGATGTCGAGCGCGCCGACCAGCCGGTCCTCGGACGCACCGACCGGGAGCTCGACCATGCGCGCGTGCCGGTGCGTTCCGGGCGCGTTGCCGTGCGGCCCGTCCGGGCAGTGCGGGTCGGGCGCGGCGGGGTCGCACGAGAACCGGCACCCGGCGACGACGTCGACGTCCGGCAGCAGCGCGGTGAGGGCGCGTACCGCGGTGGACTTCGCGGTCCCCTTCTCCCCGCGCACGAGCACACCCCCGACGGCGGGGGACACGGCGTTCAGCAACAGGGCGAGCCGTAGATCGTCCTGCCCGACGACGGCGGTGAACGGATAGGGGCTGGTCATCGATCCTCCAAAGAGACGGGCGCCGCCAGGGGCGCGGGGCTGTACCGGTCGGCGGCCGCGCCGCGGGGCGCGGCCGGCCCCGG
>NZ_JAAGMG010000457.1 GCF_010548525.1 Streptomyces sp. SID14478 | reverse complement strand
GCGCGCACCGTCCGCACCGCGTGCTCCACGAGGGGGCGCCCGCGATGGGGCAGCAGCGCCTTGGGGCGGCCGCCGAGCCGCCGCCCGCCTCCCGCGGCGAGCAGCAGCCCGGCCACCTCGTCCGTTTCTCCGGTAGTCATGCCCCCTGGATACCGCACGGGCCGAGGCGGCGCCCGCGCACCCTGAGTTGTCTTACGCAACGGACTGGCGCGAAAGGGGGCTCGTGGCGTTAACTAGGCGCCCACGAACCCGAGTTGGGCGTCCGACCAGCGCCCGGCGCGGGTCTGCACCAAGACGTACGACGGGCGCACAAAGGCGTGCGAGGGGGAGAGCCGTGTTGCGGAGCGTGGAGCAGAGGCTGGTGCCGGTGACCGGCAGGTACGAGGATCCGCGGGTGGCGGAGCTGCGCACGGCCGTGTCCCGGCTGCGCCGGGAACTCGCCGCCCACCCGGCCGAATTCCCCGACCGGGGCATCGCCGAGGACGAACTGGCGGCCCTCGACGCGATGGCGGGCGCAGGCCGCCCCGAGGTGCCCCGGCTGCGCCGCTCGCTGCTGCTGGTCGCGGGTGCGATCGGGTCGGTCAGTGCCCTGGCGGGCGCCCTCGCCGAGGTGCGCGGCGCCGTCGAAATGTTCGGGGGACCGGCCGCCCGCTAGGACCTGCCCGGGCCCCTGGCCGGCCGGGGGCTGGGGGAAGATCTTGTCGCGGACCCGGGTCTGGCACGCAGCCCTGTGGCGCCCGCCCCCGCGGGCGGACGACGGGACTGTCGCCACCCGTCGCAGGACCCCTCAGGCCACCCAGTGCGGGCGTCCCGGCTCCTCGCCCGTCGGGCCGAGGCCGCCGTCCAGGGCCGCGGCGATCCGCCGTACCGCCTCCTCGGCGACCTCCGGCGGCTGCGTGTAGGGCCAGCGCAGCCGGTGCTCGAACGTGCCCGGGTCCGCGCCGAACCGTGACCCGCCCTCGATCCGCACCCCGTGCCGCATCGCGGCCTGCGCCAGAGGCGAGGCGATGGGCCGGCCCACGTCGATCCAGAGCGACATGCCGCCGGGCGGCACCTGCCAGCGCCAGTCAGGGAACTCGTGCCGCAGGGCCCGGTCGAGGTGGTCGCGCTGCGCGCGCAGCACCGGCAGCCGCCGGCGCAGGATCTCCTCCTCGCGGGCGAGCAGCCGCAGCGCCACCAACTGGTCGAGGACCGACCCCGACATGTCCGCGGTCACCCGCAGCATGGTCAGTTCGGTGATCAGCCGGGTGCCGGCCCGCACCCAGCCGACCCGCAGCCCGCTCCAGTGGCCCTTGCTCAACGAGCCGACGGTGACGATCTGTTCGCCGCCGCCGGGCCCCGCGAGCGAGGCGAACGGCGGGGGAGTCGGCACGTCGAGCGCGATGTCCGCGATCGTCTCGTCGACCACCAGCCAGGTGCCGGTCGCCCGCGCCGCCGCGATCAGCCGCCGGCGGTCCTCGGCCGGCATGACGTGGCCCGTCGGATTCTGGAAGTCGGGGATGAGGTACGCCAGGCGCGGCGCCGCCTGCCGCAGCGTCGCGCCGAACAGCTCGGTGTCCCAGCCGTCGTCGGTGACCGGCACCGGCGCGGTCCGCAGCCCCGACTGCCGTATGACCGCGAGCGCGTTGGCGTACGACGGGTTCTCCACGGCGATCCGGTCGCCGGGCCGGCCGAGCAGCGTGAACGCGAGCGCGACGGCCTGCTGGGCGCCACTCGTGACCAGGATCTGGTCGGGCAGCGTCGGCAGGCCGCGCAGGGTGTACCGCTCGGCGATCGCGGCGCGCAGCTCCGGCAGGCCGTACGGGTGGTAGCCGGGCGTCGCCGCGTGCCG
>NZ_JAAGMG010000414.1 GCF_010548525.1 Streptomyces sp. SID14478 | reverse complement strand
TGGGAGCAGGCCAGCGGGCTGACGGGCGCCCTCGACGAGCGGGACACCCGGCGGATGGCACGGGCGGGCATGCGGCCCCTGCCGACCGCCCGCGCCCTGGCCCTGTTCGACCTGGCGATCCGGCGCGGCGACCCGGTCCTGTTCCCGCTGCACCTGGACACCTCCAGGCCGCAGGAGCCGGACGGGGTTCCCGAGGTGCTGCGCGGGCTGCTGCACACGCCGCTGCGCAGGGCCGCCCGGGAACGGTCCGGCGACGGGCTCGCCGCGCGCCTCGGATCGTTGCCGCGCCCCGACCGGCTGGCCGCCCTGACCCAGGCCGTACGCGCCCAGGCCGCCGCCGTCGCCGGGTTCGACACGGCCGAATCGGTGGCGCCGGGGCGGCAGTTCAAGGACCTCGGCTTCGACTCACTGGCCTCGGTCGAGATGCGCAACCGGCTGGGCGCCGCCGTCGGCCTGCGGCTGCCGAGCACCCTCGTCTTCGACCACCCGACCCCGGAGGCGGTGGCCGCGTACGTGGACGGCCGGCTGTTCGCGGACGCGCCCGGCGAATCGGGGACGGACCCGCGCCGCCTGGTCACCGAGCACCTCAACGCGCTGGAGGCGGCGCTGGACGGCTGGCACGACAGCACCGGCTCCGGTGCGGACACCGCGGGCCAACGCCGGGCGATCGAGGCGCGGTTGACCGCCCTGCTCGGCCGGTGGAGCACCGCGGGCGGCGGCGGAGACGCCCGTACGGCCGTCGACGTCATCGACGACGTCGACGACGAGGAACTGTTCGAACTTCTCGATCAGCGGTTCGGTGAGGGGAACGAGGAACGATGAGCGGGGAGCAGGAGACCACCGAGGGCAAGCTGCGCCGTTACCTGCGGCGCACGGTCGGGGACCTGGAGGCCGTCAGCGCACGGCTGCGGGAGACCGAGTACCGGGCCGGCGAGCCGATCGCCGTCGTCGGCATGGGCTGCCGCTTCCCCGGCGGCGTCAACTCCCCGGAAGAACTCTGGGAGTTGATGGCCGCGGACGGCGACGCCGTCTCCGGCCCGCCCACCGACCGCGGCTGGGACACCACGGCCCCCGACACCCGCACCGGCGGCTTCCTGCACGACGCCGCCGGCTTCGACGCGGACTTCTTCGGCATCTCGCCGCGCGAGGCGCTCGCCATGGACCCGCAGCAGCGGCTCCTGCTGGAAGTCGCCTGGGAGGCCCTGGAGCGCGCCGGCTTCGATCCGGCCGCGCTGGCCGGCACCCCCACCGGCGTCTTCGCCGGAGTCGGCGCCGTCGACTACGGGCCGCGCCCCGACGAGGCGGCGGCGGACGTCCTCGGCTATCTCGGCACGGGCACCGCCTCCAGCGTGGCCTCCGGCCGGATCGCGTACACGCTGGGCCTCGAAGGCCCCGCGCTCACCGTGGACACCGCCTGCTCCTCCTCTCTCACCGCGACCCACCTGGCCATGCAGTCGTTGCGCCGCGGGGAGTGCACGACCGCGCTCGCGGGCGGCGTCACGCTCATGAGCACCCCCGGCGCGTTCACCGAGTTCCACAGCCAGGGCGGGCTCGCCGCGGACGGCCGGTGCAAGCCCTTCGCCGAGGCCGCCGACGGCTTCGCGCTCGCCGAGGGCGCCGGCCTCCTCGTCCTGCAGCGGCTGTCCACGGCCCAGCAGGAAGGCCGCCGCGTCCTGGCGGTGCTGCGCGGCTCGGCGGTCAACCAGGACGGCGCGAGCAACGGCCTCACCGCACCCAACGGCCCGGCCCAGCAGCGGGTGATCCGACAGGCGCTCGACGACGCCCGGCTCGGCCCCGCCGACGTCGACTACGTAGAGGCGCACGGCACCGGCACCACCCTCGGCGACCCCATCGAGGCACACGCACTGCTGGAGACCTACGGATCCGGGCGCGCCGGGGACGATCCGCTGTGGATCGGCTCGGTGAAGTCCAACATCGGCCACACCCAGGCCGCCGCCGG
>NZ_JAAGMG010000036.1 GCF_010548525.1 Streptomyces sp. SID14478 | reverse complement strand
CGGCCCCCGCGCCCCGATCGGCGCAGGGCACCGGCCCGCCCGGCGGAACCGGAGCGGGACGAGCGGGCACTCTCCCTCGTGATCGTCACCCCGCGCGACGGCCTCGCCATCCACTCCCCCGACCCGTCCGGCGTCGACGATCTGATCGCGGCGGGCATTCCCCACCTGTACGCGGGGGTGGCCGAGGCGACCGGAATCGTGGGTCCGCTCGTCCTGCCAGGGGGCACGGGGTGCGCGCAGTGCCTGCTCCTCGACCGCACGGACCGCGATCCGACCTGGCCACGATTGCTGGCCCAATGGCGTTCCGGGCACGCCGCCCGGCAGATCCAGGCCTGTGACCTGGGCCTGGCCACCGCGGTCGCGGGGCTGGCCGCGGCCCATGGACTGGCCTTCCTGGACGGCGAGTTGCCGTCGAGCACGGGAGCACGCTGGGAGGCGAGCACACCGGGGCTCGACTGGCACGCCCGGCCGGTGTGGCCACATCCGCAGTGCCCTTGCGGTGCGGGTGAGGGAGGTAACGGGCAGGAGACCTTCGTGGAGGAAGGGCCGCACGACACAATGGCGGGGTAAGCAATGGCTGACGGCGTCATGACGCCTGGGCACGCGCGGCACGGCTGTCCAGCACTTGGAGGGGTGTATGTCTGATCTTCCCCGGAAGGCGGTTACCCGTACCGCCAAGCTGGCCGCACTGCCCATCGGTTTCGCCGGCAGAGCGACATGGGGCATCGGCAAGCGCATCGGCGGCAAGTCCGCCGAGCTCGTCGGTCGCGAACTGCAGCAGCGCACGGCGGAGCAGTTGTTCAAGGTCCTCGGCGAGCTGAAGGGCGGGGCCATGAAGTTCGGACAGGCCATGTCCGTCTTCGAGTCCGCCCTGCCCGAGGAGGTCGCGGGTCCCTACCGTGCCGCGTTGACCAAGCTCCAGGAGGCAGCTCCGCCGCTGCCTGCCCGCACCGTGCACGCGGTCCTCGATGAGCGGATGGGCTCCCAGTGGCGGGAGCTGTTCCTGGAGTTCGAGGACAAGCCGTCGGCGGCCGCTTCGATAGGCCAGGTGCACCGCGCGGTGTGGCACGACGGGCGTGAGGTCGCGGTGAAGGTGCAGTACCCCGGTGCGGGTGAGGCCCTTCTCTCGGACCTCAATCAACTCGGCCGTTTCGCCCGCTTGTTGGGACCCCTGATTCCGGGGATGGACATCAAGCCGCTGATCGCCGAGCTGCGTGATCGGGTCTCCGAGGAGTTGGACTACGCGCTGGAGGCACAGGCCCAGCAGGTCCATGCCGAGGAGTTCGACGACGACCCCGATGTCGTGGTGCCGCACGTGGTGCACCAGTGCGAGCAGGTGCTCGTGACGGAGTGGATCGACGGGACGCCGCTCGCCGAGATCATCAACACGGGGAGCCAGGAACAGCGGGACCGCGCGGGCCAGCTGCTGGCGCGCTTCCTCTTCTCGGGACCGGCACGCACGGGCCTGCTGCACGCGGATCCCCATCCGGGCAACTTCCGGCTGATGCCGGACGGCAAGGACGGCTGGCGCCTCGGCGTCCTGGACTTCGGCACCGTGGACCGCCTGCCGGGCGGACTGCCCGAGACGATCGGCAACTCGCTGCGCCTGACGCTCGACGGCGAGGCGATCGCCGTCTACGAACTGCTGCGCGAGGAGGGCTTCGTCAAGGAGTCGATCGCACTCGAACCGGACGCCGTGCTCGACTACTTGCTGCCGATCATCGAACCTGCCCAGGTCGACGAGTTCACCTTCACCCGCTCCTGGATGCGCAACCAGGCGGCCCGGATCGGCGACCCCCGTTCCCCCGCCCACCAACTGGGCAAACAGCTCAATCTGCCGCCGTCGTACTTGCTGATACACCGGGTGACGCTGAGCACGATCGGCGTGCTGTGCCAGCTCGGCGCGACGGTACGGCTGCGGGACGAACTGGAGGCGTGGGTACCGGGGTTCGTCACCGAGGAGAAGGGTGAGGACGCGCAGGAGCCGGCTGCCGAGGCCTGATCACCACCAGTTCCTGATCGCCCACCAGGGTCACCACCAGTCGGAGTCGAGCCGCCCTTCGATGGCTCTGATGTTGTCCCGGGCGCAGGCGTCGCAGAAGTAGCGCCGTACTCCGTTCTCGACGGAACACGTCCAGGTCAGTGGTGATCCCTGTGCGGTCGTGCCGCACCGGGCGCACACCACGGTCTGCTGATCCGTTTGCTGCGCGGAGTCCCCGCCAGGAAGAGACGTCACCTCGCGACGATAACTCCACGGCCCGGAGGCCGCCCGGTACAACGCACCGCGGGGACCGGCCCTTGTGGACCGGTCCCCGCGGGTGTCGCACTCTGCCGACAGCTCCTGTCGGCGGTGTGGTGCCGATTTGTCTGTTACTGCATGACGGCCATGGCGAGCGCACGCCGGGCACGCAGCGACGCGCGCTCGGCGCGCCGCTGCATCCGGCGTGCGACCACCAGGCGCATGGCCTGGCGCTCGGCATGCGCCTGCCTCAGTTGCTCATGCATATGCGCACGAGCCAGGGCTTCTGGGATGAGTTGCATCTGACGGGTCCTGTTCTGGCGCGAGTCGTTCGCGTCGGACGAGGTGAATTCTGGGGTGGCGGAACCGGCGGGCTCGCTCGTGGACGGCTTCATCGGGGCCTGCTTCTTGGGGTCGTGCGTCAGGGGGCGGTCGATCGTTCCTCGGGTGTTCATGCGGCGACCGGGTTCTTGCGCGGGCGGCCACGCGGCCGCTTCCGGGCGACAACGACGCCCTGGACGAACAGCTCGCCACCCCAGACGCCCCAGGGCTCACGCCGCTCCTTGGCGCCGGCGAGGCAGGCCTCCATCAGCGGGCAGGTACGGCAGAGGGACTTGGCGTACTCGACATCCGCCGGCGACTCCGCGAAGAAGACCTCCGGGTCGTAGGCACGGCAGGGGACGGGCACGCCGAGGTTCTCGATGGCGTCGTCGAGCGCGGTGAGCGCAGTCAGCGGGTTCAAGGTGGAGTCCTCCGTGGACACGGGCGGGGGAAGAGGTTCTGAAGGCGGTACGGACGGGGCGTGCGCTTCGAGTTGCACGGTGTTTTCTTCCTCGTCTGGTCGTTCCGGCCGGTGGGCCGGGTGGCGGTGGTACCGGGTTCTTTTCTTGTCCCGAGGCCCCTTCGTTCTGGTCCCTCGGAAGATCGCTGGGTCTTCCGGGAAAACAGAAGGGCCGCGGATCCCGGGTGGGGTTCCGCGGCCCTGAAGGCGCCGGCCTGATCGTCGATCAGGCTGGATCACTCCAGGGTTCAGGCCCACGGAAGGCCCACATCGTGTGGTGCTGCGTCGTCTGCTTCCGGAATCCGGCACCGGCCGCCGCAAAGGCATAGGCCTGAGCCTGTGCCGTCGCTACTGCTTCCGGTGCCTTGGTCGGTCGCTCATTGCCCTCGCGAATGGGAAGACCCGCGAGAGACAGACCGGACTCCGGACGCAGGGCGCTGACGCCCGACAGACCGGTGCCCGGGTTCGAGAAGCCGAGCAGGCAGGAAGCGACCGAGAGATCGGTCATTTTGACGGTGCTGATGGGGTTCTTGCTGATGCTGATCACTTCAATCGCCTCCTCTCGGCGTCTCTGGGACCGGTGCGAACCGATCCGACGGCTTTCAAGTACAACACGGGACCAGGGCCTTCGAGAAGGCCGCTGCGCTCGTGATGAAGAACCTATGGGGATTGCTGGGGCTTGCGCAAACTATTTTTTCGACGAGTTTCCATCAGTCGTCCCCGTCGGCTCCCGCGAAGTCGTCGCCCAGCACCTGACCAGTGCAAATGCCCAACACGTCGGGTCCGTAGGAACGAAACTTCCGTAGGCCGACGCCCGGGATGCGGGACAGCTCGCCCTCGTCCTCCGGTGCGGCCTCGGCGATGGCGATCAGCGTCTTGTCCGTGAAGACGCAGAAGGCGGGCTGGCTGATTTCGGCTGCCGTGCGGGCCCGCCACTCGACGAGTCGCTCGTACAGTCCCTCGTCCATGTCCGAGGGACAGTCCTCGCAGCGCATCAGCTTCATCTCGGCCGCCTCGAGCGTGCGCCCGCACATCCGGCAGCGCGCCACCTTTCTGGCACCCCTGCGTCGGGTCGCGCCGGGCAGTGCCGGGGCATCCGCGCGCGTCCCGTGCTCGATGCCGCCGCGGCCGACGCTCGCGCCCCGCCCCGCCGCGCCGGTGGAGCCCGGCCTCAGTCCGTCGAGGAAGCGGCTGGGTCTGCGGTTCGGGCGCCCGCCGGGCGAGCGGGACAGCGCCCAGGACAGTCCCAGGTGGTGCCTGGCGCGGGTCACCCCTACGTAGAGGAGACGGCGCTCCTCCTCGATCTGCTCGTCCGTCTTGGCGTAGGTGATCGGCATCATGCCCTCGGCGAGGCCGACCAGGAACACGGCGTCCCATTCGAGGCCCTTCGCCGCGTGCAGGGACGCGAGCGTGACGCCTTCCACGGTCGGGGCGTGCTGCGCGTTCGCCCGCTCGTCGAGCTCGGCCACGAAGTCGGCGAGGGTGGCGGCAGGGGTGGCGCTCGCGCAGTCCTCCGCGAGCCGGGCGAGCGCGGCGAGGGACTCCCAGCGGTCCCGGACGGCGCCGGAACCGGCGGGCGGTTCGGTCGTCCAGCCCTCTCCGGACAGGACTGCCCTGACCTGGGAGGGCAGGTCGACGGCCTCGTCGAGCCCCGCGTCATTGCCGCCGAAGCGAGCTGCCGCGCGCAGCGCACGGCCCGCCTTGCGCACCTCGGCACGCTCGAAGAAGCGCTCCGCGCCGCGCAGCTGGTAAGGCACTCCGGCGTCGGCGAGGGCCTGCTCGTAGATCTCCGACTGGCTGTTCGTCCGCAGCAGGATCGCGATCTCACCGGCGGAGACCCCGGAGGCGATCAGCTCGCGGATGCGGCGGGCCGCTCCTTCCGCCTCGGCGGGTTCGTCCGCGTACTCAACGTAGACGGGCTCGGGTCCCGCCTCCCGCTGCGAGATCAGTTCCAGGCGGTGCTCGGCGGCCCGACCGCTGGCCCTGGCGAGGACGCCGTTGGCGAGGTGCACGACCTGGGGCGTGGAGCGGTAGTCGCGGACGAGCTTGACGACGGTGGCGCCCGGATGGCGGGTGCGGAAGTTGAGCAGATGGTCGGGGGTGGCTCCGGTGAACGAGTAGATCGTCTGGCTGGCATCGCCGACGACGCACAGGTTGTCGCGGTCCCCGAGCCACAGGTCGAGCAGACGCTGCTGGAGGGGGCTGACGTCCTGGTACTCGTCCACCACGAAGTGCTGGTACTGGGTCCGGATCTGGTCGGCGATGTCGTGCCGGTCCTGGAGGATGCCGACGGTCAGCAGCAGGACGTCCTCGAAGTCGATGACGGTACGGTCCCGCTTCAGCCTCTCGTAATCGGCGTAGATCTGGGCGATCTCGGCCGGGTGGCGGGGGGATTCGCGGCCTGCCTTGTGCGCCGCGGCGGCGTAGTCCCCGGGCACCGTCTGGGTGACCTTGGCCCACTCGATCTCCGCCGTCACATCGCGCAGCTCGCCCCGGTCGAGGCGCAGCCGGCCGACCGCGGCGGCGTCGGCCACGAGCTGGACCTTGCGGTCGACGAGCCGGGGCAGCTCCCCGCCGACCGCCTTCGGCCAGAAGAACTGCAGCTGGCGCAGGGCCGCCGAGTGGAACGTGCGGGCCTGCACTCCTGCGGCGCCGAGCTGGCGAAGCCGGCCGCGCATCTCGCCGGCGGCGCGGTTGGTGAACGTGACGGCGAGCACGCTGGCGGGGGGCAGGATTCCGGCGCGGACCCCGTACGCGATGCGATGGGTGATCGCGCGTGTCTTGCCCGTGCCCGCACCCGCGAGCACACACACCGGACCGTGCAGGGCGGTCGCCACGGCGCGCTGCTCGGGGTCGAGCCCGTCGAGCACCGCGTCGGCCGATTCCGGGACCTGCGGGAACAGGGTGGAGTGCGTTGCTGCTGTCACCCCGCCATGCTGCCAGGTCCGCTGGGGCGGGTGCGCCACGTTGTCCACAGGCAACCAGTGTTCGTCGTACTAATGCGGCCGACGTGCGGGAATGGTCGCCGTGTCGCGTACGTTCGACTGATTGCGAACACGCATCCCCAGCTACAAAGGAGCGCGAGAGACATGCCGGGCACTGTGACGATGTACAGCACCACGTGGTGCGGCTACTGCCAGCGGTTGAAGAAGCAGATGGACCGCGAGGGCATCACGTACTCCGAGATCAACATCGAGCACGACCCGGAGTCGGCCGCGTTCGTCGAGAAGGCGAACGGGGGGAACCAGACGGTCCCCACCGTCCTCTTCGACGACGGCTCGACGCTCACCAACCCTTCGCTGGCGCAGGTCAAGCAGAAGATCGGCGTCTGAGCCGGTCGCTCAGAGCGCGTCGCTGGGCTTCGGCAGGGGCTTGCCGTACCAGAGCTCGATCAGTCGGGCCGCAATCGAGATCCCGTAGGGAGGCATGACCTCTCCGGACTCGAAGGCGGCCCGCAGGTCTTCCCGGGAGAACCAGCGCGCTTCGTGGATCTCGTCGCCGTCGACGTTGATCTCGGTGGACGTGGCGTGTGCCATGAAGCCGAGCATCAGGCTGGACGGGAACGGCCAGGGCTGGCTGGCGACGTACTCGACCTCGCCGACGTGGACCCCGGCCTCCTCGAAGACCTCGCGGCGCACCGACTGCTCGATCGACTCGCCGGGCTCCACGAATCCCGCCAGCGTGGAGAAGCGGCCCTCCGGCCAGTGGACCTGGCGGCCGAGCAGGATGCGGTCCTGCTCGTCCATGACAGCCATGATCACGGCCGGGTCGGTGCGCGGGTAGTGCTCGGCTCCACAGGCCTGGCAGCGACGGATGTGGCCCGCGGCGGCGATGACGGTGCGTTCGCCGCAGCGGGAGCAGAAGCGGTGCAGCCGCTGCCAGTTCTCCAGCGCGACGGCGTGCACCATGAGGCCGGCGTCCCGCTGCGACAGCAGCAGACCGGCCTCGCGCAGTCCGGCGGGGCGCGCGGACTGGTCCATGCGCCCGGGGAGCGTGTCCTTCTGGAGCGCGAAGTACCGCACGCCGTCCTCGTCGGTGCCCAGGAAGTAGCGGTGGGCTTCGGTGAGGGGCGCCTCGAACGACGGGGTCATGACCAGTTCCGTCGCGCCGTCGGGTGTCTCGTCGATGAGCACCTGACCACCTGAGACCACGAAGACGCGGGTCGTGGGGTGGCTCCACGCGGCGGCGAGCCATGCCTCGTCGAGGCGGTGGTGTGCGGCGCGGTCGATCCCGCTCGGCGCGGCGAGCGTGAGCGGCCGGTCTCCGGCGAGATCGGCGGTGCGGGCGGTCCAGGTGGTCACAGGTGCTTCCAACTCCCCCGGTGGAAAGGGTGGTTCGTCGGGCGGTTCAGCAGGACGTGGGGCAGGACGGGTACGGGGTGCCTCGTTCAGTGTGCATCTGTCCAGCTCTCCGCGAGATCGCCCCACAGGTAGGCGGTGGTTTCGACGCCCTTCATAAGGAGGTCGAGTTCCACCTTCTCGTTCGGGGCGTGCCAGCCGTCGGAGGGGACGGAGATGCCCAGGAAGAGCACGGGGGCATCGAGGACGTCTTGAAGGTCGGCGGCCGGCCCCGAGCCGCCTTCGCGCGTGAAGCGGATCTTCTGCTCGAAGGCACGGCCCATGGCGCGGGCCACGGACTGCAGGGCCGGGTGGTCGAGCGGCGTGAGGCACGGCCTGGTGGCGGCGCCGAAGGTGAGGGTGTGGCTGATGCCCGCGGGCAGCTGCTCGGCGACCCAGGCGGTGACGGCCTTCTCGATGTGGTCGGGGTCCTGCCCAGCGACCAGCCGGAAGGACAGTTTCAACATGGCGGAGGACGGCACGATCGTCTTGCCGCCCGGGCCCTGATATCCGCCACCGATGCCGTTGACCTCGGCGGTGGGCCGGGCCCAGATGCGCTCCAGTGTGCTGTTTCCGGCTTCTCCGTACGTGGCGTGCGACTTGGCCGTACGCAGCCACTGCGCCTCGTCGAAGGGCAGCTCCGCGAAGAGCGCGCGCTCCCGGTCGGTGAGTTCGATGATGCCGTCGTAGAAGCCGGGCACGGCCACGCGCGCGTGCTCGTCATGCAGTGCGGCGACGAGGCGGGCGGCTGCGGTCGCCGGGTTCGGGACGGCACCGCCGAAGGACCCGGAGTGGATGTCCTGGTCGGGACCGCGCAGCTCGATCTCGCAGTCGGCGAGGCCGCGCATTCCGGTGCACACCGTGGGGGTGTCCTCGGACCACATGCCGGTGTCGGAGACGATCACGGCGTCGGCGGCCAGGCGCTGCTTCTGCGCCTCCACAAGAGCGCGGAAGTGCGGGGAGCCCGACTCCTCCTCGCCCTCGATCAGCAGCTTGAGGTTGACGGCGGGGTTCGTGCGTCCGGTGGTGGCGAGGTGGGCGCGCACGCCCAGTGTGTGGAAGAACACCTGCCCCTTGTCGTCGGCCGCCCCGCGCGCGTGGAGCCGGTTTCCGATGACGACGGGCTCGAAGGGGTCGGTGTTCCAGCCGTCCTCGCGGGCTGCGGGCTGTACGTCGTGGTGTCCGTAGACGAGGACCGTGGGCGCCTGCGGGTCGCCGGAGGGCCATTCGGCGAAGACGGCGGGGGCGCCGGGCGTCTCCCACACCTCGGTGGTCGGGAAGCCGGTCGCGGCAAGCTGCGCGGCGAGCCAGTCGGCGCTGCGCCGCACGTCCGGGGCGTGGTCCGGCTGGGCCGAGACGGAGGGGATCCGCAGCCACGCGGCGAGGTCGTCGAGGAAGGCCTCACGGTGATCCTCGATGTACGCACGGACGGTGCTGACGGCGCTGTCAACGGGCTTGCTCATGGTCACGAGCCTAGTCCCCCGCCGGAGCGTGCTCGTCCGGCGGCTCCTGCTCGGCCTCCGCCTCGGCCTGCGGCTCTTCCAGGAGGAGCCGCTCCAGCTCCGCTCGTCCGGGCAGCCGCTGCGGCCGGACCGTCTCTCCGTCGCGTACGTAGACGAAGACGGCGTCCACGGACTCCGGGGGCACACCTTGCTGCTCGGCCCATGCGAGCCGGTAGACAGCGAGCTGCAGAGGATCTCCGGTCTGCAGATGGCCCGTCTTCCAGTCGACGATTTCGTACGTCGTGTCCTCGCCGGCTCCCTCTTTGTAGACGGCGTCGATGCGGCCGCGCACCACGCGGCCCGCGATGGCCAGCTGGAAGGGCAGCTCGACCCTGTAGGGGGTGCGATGCGCGTACGGGGTGCGCTCGAAGGCCTCCTTGAGGGCTTCCAGATCCTGCTCGTCGGCGACCTCCGCGTCGCTGCCGGGGAGCTCTTCCGGTTCCAGCATGGGCAGCCGCAGGTCCTCGAAGCGCGATTCGACCCAGGCGTGGAAGCGGGTGCCCCGGCGGGCCGCCGGCTGCGGCGGGCGAGGCATGGGCCGGGCCAGTTCCTGGGCGAAACCGTCGGGGTCGGCGGCCATGCGCAGCAGCTGGGACGCGGTGAGTGAGGGGGGCACGGGCACGTCCCGTACGCCGGCGCGGGCGCGAAGCAGTTCGCCGGTGAGGGCGTCGAGATCGCGGTCCCAGGAAGTGAGGATGCGGGCCTCCTCCGGAGTGAGCACGGTCTGCGGAGTCAGCACGGTCTCCGGGGCGAGCGCCGGATGAGGGACGGCCGGAGCCGTCTCCTGCGGTTCGGGCACGCGCGCGTGGTGCGGCGCGTCCGGCTCCGCGGCGGGGTGCGGCACGGTGGGGCGCTCGACGGACAGATCGTCCCAGTCGTCGGGAATGTCTTCCTGGAACTCCCCCTCTTCGTAAGGAAGCTCGTCGTCGGGCGGCGGCGGCCAGTCGGGGTCCTCGAACGGCGTCTCGTCGCGGACAGCGGGGTGGGTCTCCGTGTGGGCGCGGGCTTCTCCGGGGCTCCCGGCACGCTCCAGGTAGGCGAGGACCGTGTCGGCCGCCGCGCGGCGGCGGGCCAGCGACGTCTCGTCCAGGGGCAGCGGCCAGGCGTGCTCGGCGGCTGCCTCCTGGAGCGCCGGGTTCTCCTCGTCCTCCGCCGGTTCGTCCGCCCAGGCCTCGATCTCGCCGTACCCGGAGGCGCAGTGGTCGTGCAGTGCTTGGAGGAAGTCGGACGGGCCGCGCTTCTTCTTCTGGGACGGGCCCCACCAGTGGCCTGAGCCGAGCAGCAGGGTGCGCGGGCGCGTGAACGTGACGTATCCGAGGCGCAGTTCCTCGGTGTGCTGGTGGTCCTTCATGTCGGCGTGGAAGGCCTTCATGCTCCGGGAGTCCCACGCTTCTATGTCGGGCAGGACGGCCGAGTCGCCGCGCAGCTCGTGCGGCAGGACCTTGCCCTGAGCCGTCCACTTCTCGCGGCCCTGGGTGCTCGGGAACGTGCCGTTGACGAGCCCGGGGACGGCGACGACGTCCCATTCGAGGCCCTTGGACTTGTGGGCGGTGAGCACCTTCACGGTGTTCTCGCCGCCCGGCAGCGCGTTGTCCAGGCCCTTCTCGTACTGGGCCGCGGTGCGCAGGAAGCCGAGGAAGGCGAGCAGCGACGCGGAACTGTCGTTGGCCGCGAAGGACGCGGCGATGTCGAGGAAGTTGGACAGCGTCTCGCGGCGGCGGGCCGCCAGCGCGTGCGGCGACGCGGAGAGCTCGACCTCCAGGCCGGTGACCGCCAGTACCCGGTGCAGGACGTCCATGAGGGGGTCGGACAACGAGCGGCGCAGATCGCGCAGTTCGGTGGCGAGCCGGGCGAAGCGCACACGCGCGTCCGGCGAGAAGGGCAGCCCGTCGTCGTCCCCGTCGGCTTCGGCGGAGCTCTCCAGGAACGTGTCGAGCGCGTCCGCGAGCGATATCACCTCGGACGGGTCGACGCCCTCGACGGCCTCGGCCAGGCGGCGGTCCGGGTCGTCCTCGTCGCCCCCGCGCGTGTGGGAGACGAGGAAGCGGGCCCTGCGTCCCAGGAGTGCGAGGTCGCGTGCACCGATGCGCCACCGGGGGCCGGTCAGCAGTCGCACCAGCGAAGCGTTGGCCCCGGGGTCCTGGAGAACCTCGCACACGGCGACCAGGTCCGCGACCTCGGGCAGGTGCAACAGCCCCGAGAGGCCGACCACTTCGACGGGGATGTCGCGGGCGACGAGCGCGCCCTGGATCTCGGCGAAGTCGGTCGCGGTGCGACACAGGACCGCGATCTCGCCGGGCGCCTTCCCTGTGGCGACGAGGTGGGAGAGGGAGTCGGCAAGCCACTCGATCTCCTCGCTGTGCGTGCGCAGGAGGGCGCAGCGCACGACGCCGTCGCGCTCGGCTCCGGGTGCGGGTCGCAGGGCCTCCACGCCCGCGTGCATGGCGCGCAGCGGCTCGGCCAGACCATTGGCCAGGTCGAGGAGACGGCCGCCGCTGCGCCGGTTCTCGCTGAGCGCGAGGCGCGCGGCCGGGCGGCCGTCGGCGTACGCGAAGTGGCGCGGGAAGTCGTCGAGGTTGGCGACCGACGCGCCACGCCAGCCGTAGATCGCCTGGCAGGGGTCGCCCACGGCCGTCACGGCGTGTCCCGTGCCGCCGCCGAACAGGCCCGCCAACAGGATCCGCTGGGCCACGGACGTGTCCTGGTACTCGTCGAGCAGGACGACCCGGAACTCGTCGCGCAGGATCTCGCCGACCTCGGGACGGGTGTCGGCCAGGGTCGCCGACAGCGCGATCTGGTCTCCGAAGTCGAGGACGTCCCGAGCCCGCTTGGCCTCCCTGTAGTGGCTCACCAGCTCGGCCAGCTCCAGGCGGGCGGCGGCCGCTTCCGGAACCTTGCGCAGGTCCGCGTTGCCGAGTTTGACGCCTTCGAGAGTGCGCAGCAGGTCGCGGTCGTACGCGCGGAGCCGCTCGGGCCGTACGAGGTGCTCGGACAGTTCGCCGTCGAGGGCGAGCAGGTCGCTGACCAGGTCGGCGAAGGAGCGGGTGAGCGCCGGGTAGGGGCCCGGCGCCTCGCGCAGCACGCGCGCGGCGAGCTGGAAACGGGTGGCGTCGGCGAGCAGTCTCGTCGTGGGTTCGAGGCCCAGACGCAGTCCGTGGTCGGTCAGGAGCCGGCCGGCGAAGGCGTGGTACGTGGAGATCACCGGCTCGCCGGGCGGGGTGTCCGGGTCGATGGTCTCGGGGTCGGTGACACCGGCCTTGATGAGCGCCTTGCGCACGCGCTCGGCCAGTTCGCCCGCGGCCTTGTTCGTGAACGTGAGTCCCAGGACCTGTTCGGGCGCGACCTGTCCGGTGCCCACCAGCCAGACCACACGCGCGGCCATCACGGTCGTCTTTCCGGAACCGGCGCCCGCCACGATCACCTGCGGGGCCGGCGGCGCGATGATGCAGGCCGTCTGCTCCGGGGTGAACGGGATGCCCAGCAACTCCTTGAGCTGCTCGGGGTCGGTGAGGCGTGTGGTCACCTCATCGAGGCTAACCGGCACCACTGACAGCGCCGGCCCGTTCCGGCTCGGCGGAGGCGTACGTCACTCCACGACGTGCTTGCCCTCGGGTCGCGCGCTGCACGAGGCACGGAAGGCGCAATGCGTGCAGTGCTGTCCGGTGGTCGGCGCGAAGCGCTCGTCGAGGACCTTGCCCGCGGCGGTGGCGAGAAGATCACCGACCCACTCCCCTTCGAGGGGCTCCTGCGCCTGCACCTTGGGCTGTGTCTCTCCGCCGTCCTTCTTGGGGGCGCCCTGGCGCAGCTGCACCAGCTCGGCGCCGCCCGGGTGGGGGCGGGCACCGTCGAAAGGCTCGTCGACGGCGCCCTCGCGGACGGCGAGCTGATACACGGCGAGCTGGGGGTGGCGTTCCACGTCGGCCGCGCTGGGTGCCTGCTTACCGGTCTTGAAGTCGACTACGTAGGCGCGGCCTTCGGCATCCCGCTCGACACGGTCCATGGAGCCGCGAATGCGTACTTCATAGGAGCCCGCTTCGAGGGTCACGTCGAAGCCGTGCTCGCTGGCGACCGGGGTGCGGCCGCCGCGGTCCGTGACGTGCCACTGGAGAAAGCGCTCGAGCGCCACGCGCGCGTTCCCCTTCTCCTGTGCCGACTTCCAGGGCGCGTCGAACGCGAGGGCGTCCCACACCGAGTCGAGGCGCTCCATGAGGACGGCGAGATCGGCCGGGGTACGCCCGGAAGCGACCTCGTCGGCCAGGACGTGCACGACGTTGCCGAAGCCCTGGGCAACGGTTGCGGGGGCGTCCGCCTTGACCTCACGCCCCAGGAACCATTGCAGGGCACAGGTGTTGGCGAGCTGGTCGAGCGCGCTGCCGGAGAGCACCACGGGCTTGTCGCGGTCCCTCAGCGGGAGCTTGCTCTCGGTGGGTTCGTACATGCCCCACCAGCGGTACGGGTGGGCGGACGGCACCAGAGGCCTGCCGTCGTCGTCGCAGAGCGCGGCGAGGCGGGCGAGGCGGCGGGCCGCGGCCTCTCTGAGCGCGTCGGAGACGCGGGGGTCGACCGTGGTGGCCCGCAGTTCCGCGACCAGGGCCGCCACGGACAGCGGTCGCCGCGGACGGCCGGTGACGTCCTTGGGCTCGATGCCGAGTTCGGTCAGGAACCGGGAGGGCTGGTCGCCGTCGTCCGCCGGTGCCTTCACCGCGGTGACGACGAGCCGCTCCCGCGCGCGCGTGGCGGCCACGTAGAACAGGCGCCGCTCCTCGGCCAGCAGCGCGCCGGGGGTGAGGGGTTCGG
Organism: Streptomyces sp. SID14478; assembly: GCF_010548525.1. Taxonomy (GTDB): domain Bacteria; phylum Actinomycetota; class Actinomycetes; order Streptomycetales; family Streptomycetaceae; genus Streptomyces. Next base: position 398 of record NZ_JAAGMG010000036.1, on the reverse strand, counting down.
CAAGGCCGTCGCGTCCGATGCGATCGGCCTCCAGGAGGGAGCCACGGCGGCGCAGATCGGGCCAGAGCCCCTCCTGCACGCCCGCGACGACGACAAGACGCCACTCCAGGCCTTTGGAGCGGTGGGCGGTCATCAGGCGCACGGCATCGGGGCGTACCGCGCGTCCGGCGAGGGTGTCCGCCGCGATGTCCTGCGCTTCCAACTCGTCCAGGAAGTTGCGGGCGCCCCGCCCCCCGGTGCGCTCCTCCGCGCGGGAGGCGAGGGCGAACAGGGCACACACGGCGTCCAGGTCGCGATCCGCGTTGCGCCCGGCCGCGCCTCCGCGGCGAGCGGCCCGCTCCAGCCGCTGCGGCCAGGGCGTGCCGTTCCACAGCTCCCAGAGCGCCTCCTCCGCCGTG
>NZ_JAAGMG010000370.1 GCF_010548525.1 Streptomyces sp. SID14478 | reverse complement strand
GTCGCTGGTGCGCTACGGCCCCGCCTGACCGGCGCCGGGCCGCGGCGGGCGGGGTCAGGGATCGAGGTCCGGCACGGCGGCCAGCATCTCCAGGAGCGCGTCCCGTTCGGCGTCGATCCGCGGGTCCGCGCGATGGTTGACGTGCCCCTCCAACTGGCGGAAGACCGGCTGGTGGGGGCCGCGGTCCGTCTGCTGGGCGAGGACGTCCGCCGGGGTCGAGGGCGGCGGTCCATAGGGGTCGGTGGCGTCGCTCCACACCACGTCGCGCACGCCCGCCACCGCGATGTCCGCCGCCATGGGGTCGGTGTCCCGCCGGATGTTGGTCCAGCCTGCGATCGAGGCGGCGAGCGGTGCGATCCGGTCGTGGACCGCGTACGCCGGATAGTGTCGGGTGAAGAACAGGGTGAGGGGACACCCCGTGCTCAACAGGGCGATGCGGCGCCGGTGTTCGGGGCGGGTCTGCCACAGCGCGAGGACCGCGATCACCGAGCCGAGCGAGTTCGTGTGCAGCAGCAGCCGGGCGCGTGGATCGCGGGAGAGCAGGTGATCGATCCTGTGAACGAGCTCCGGCACCGCGCGGACCGTCCACGCGGTGGGTGCGAAGGGGTGGGCCGCGCGCGGCCAGAACGCCCCGAACGCCCAGGCGAGCCCGGCGTTCTCCCGCGCGTCGCGGCGGATCGCGATGGACCGTGCGGTGAAGAGCGCCACGGCGATCAGCGCGACGAGGATCACCCCGGCCAGCGAGACGAGGAACTGCACGATCGAGGTCACCCGCGCCCGGAACTCCACGGCGAGGGCGACCTCCAGTTCCTGTACGAGGTAGAGGCCGGCCAGCACCAGGACGATCAGGACGGCGCCGACGCCGAACAGCAGGTCGGCGCGCTCAGCCCCCTTGTCGGTGAGGCGGCGCGCGAAGGCGATGCCGCGCGTGCGGTCCTGCTGCTCGCGCAGTGTCGCCCTGCGCTGCGCCGAGGCCGGGTCGGGCGCGCGTCCCC
>NZ_JAAGMG010000329.1 GCF_010548525.1 Streptomyces sp. SID14478 | reverse complement strand
CGGACGTGCCGGGCCGCCCGGGGCGGGCAGGTCCCAGGGGCTCCAGGCCACGGCGGTGCTCGGGTGGCCCAGTTGTCGACGGTGCGCGGCGAACGCGTCGAGGCAGGCGCTGCCCGCCGCGTATCCGGCCATGCCCGCACCGCCCCAGACACCGGCCACGGAGGAGCAGTGGATCTCCTGGTCGACCGGTTGTGCTTCGAGGACGCGCGCCAGGGTCAGGGCCGGGCCGGTCTTGGCGTGCACGGTGGCGGCGAAGTCCTCCGGGCCGGTCTCCAGGACCGGCCCGAACTCCACGCGGGTCGCGGCGTGCAGGACGGTGCCGACGGCGTGCGGGGCGGCCTCGACGGCGGCCCTGATCGCGTCCTCGTCGGCCGCGCAGCAGGTGAACGTCGTTGCGGTGCCGCGCAGTTCACCGAGCAGGTCCTCGTCCGCCCCGCCCACCAGGACGAGGTGCGCGGCGCCGCTGTCGGCCGCCCATCGGGCGAGCCGCTGCCCGATGGGGCTGTCCGCGCCGGTGACGAGCACGGTCCCGCGCGGGCGCCGCCCG
>NZ_JAAGMG010000282.1 GCF_010548525.1 Streptomyces sp. SID14478 | reverse complement strand
GCGACCTCGGCGAAGACCTCCTCGCCGCGCCGCCACACCGCCCGCATGCCCTGGAAGGCGGGGCCGTAGGCGTAGCCGCGCTCGGTCAGGTCGCCGTAGAAGTTCTCGACGTCGACGGGCTGGGCGCCCTGCGGCGGCCAGGTGGTGAAGTCGGCCGTGGCCTGCGGGGGCCTGGGGTCGGCCGACAGGAGTCCGGTGGCGTGCCGGGTCCACGGGCCGGTGCCGCCCTCGCCCGCGGTGTCCTCGCGCAGCGAGTAGACGTCGACGGTGCGCCGGCCGGTCGCGTCGGGTCCGCTCACCGCGACCTGGACGCGGACGCCGCCGCGCTCGGGCAGTGCCAGCGGCGCCTCGATGACGAGTTCTTCCAGGACGCCGTGGCCGAACTCGTCGCCGGCCCGGACGGCGAGGTCGACGTAGGCCGTGCCCGGGACGATGACGACGCCGCCGATCGCGTGCCCGGCGAGCCAGGGGTGCGTCTGCAGGGACAGGCGCGAGGTGAACACCAGGCCGTCGGACTGCGGCAGCGGGACCACCGCGCCGAGCAGCGGGTGGTCGGTGGCGGCCAGGCCGAGGGACGTCGAGTCGGTGGCCGAGCCGTCCATCCGGAGCCAGAAGTGCTGCTGGTCGAAGGCGTACGTCGGCAGGTCTACGCGGGTCGCGGGGGCGCCGGCCGGCAGGAGCGCGGACCAGTCGACGGGGACGCCGCGCACGAACAGTTCGGCGATGGAGGCGAACAGCCGTCGCAGGCCGCCCTCCTGGCGGCGCAGGGAGCCGGTCACCAGCACGTCGGCGGCGCCCTCGGTCTCGTAGACGATCTCGGTGACGGGCTGGACGAGGACGGGGTGGGCGCTGATCTCGACGAAGACGCCGTGGCCCTGCGCGATGAGGTCGGCGACGGCGGGGCCGAACGTCACCTGGCCGCGCAGGTTGCGGTACCAGTAGCCGCCGTCCGTGACGCCGGCGTCCTCGATCCAGCCGCTCGTGACGGTGGAGTAGAAGGGGATCGTGGGCGCCTGGGCGGTGATTCCGGTCAGCGCGTCGGCTAGGGCGTCCCGTATCCGCTCCACGTGGCGCGAGTGCGAGGCGTAGTCGACGGCGATGCGGCGCACCCGTACGCCCTGGTCCTCCAGGGTGTCCAGGGCTTCGTCCAGTGCCTGCGCGTCGCCCGCGATCACCACGGAGGACGGGCCGTTGACGGCGGCGACCTCGACGCGGTCCGCCCAGCGCTCCAGGCGCGCGGCGGCCTCCTCCTCGCTCAGGGCCACGGAGGCCATGCCGCCGCGCCCGGCCAGTTCGGAGGCGATCAGCTGGCTGCGCAGCGCGACGACACGGGCCGCGTCGTCGAGGGACAGCGCGCCGCTGACGCAGGCGGCGGCGATCTCGCCCTGGGAGTGGCCGACCACCGCGTCGGGCTCGACGCCCACGGACGCCCAGACGGCGGCAAGGCCGACCATCACGGCGAAGCTCGCGGGCTGCAGCACGTCGACGCGGTCCAGGAGTTCCGGAGGCGCGTCGCCGCGCAGTACGTCGATCAGCGACCAGTCGACCCAGCGCTCCAGGGCGGTGGCGCACGCGGCGATCCGTTCGGCGAACACCGGCGAGGTATCCAGCAACTCCCGGCCCATACCGGCCCATTGGGAGCCCTGGCCGGGGAAGACCCACGCGACCTTGCCCGGGGTGCCGGCACCGCGGACCACGCCGGACGCGCTCTCGCCCGCGGCCAGTGCCCGCAGGCCGGTCAGCGCCTCGTCGGCGGAGCCGGCCACGACGACCGCGCGCTCC
>NZ_JAAGMG010000239.1 GCF_010548525.1 Streptomyces sp. SID14478 | reverse complement strand
GGGGCCGCGCGGCCCCGTGGGCGTCGACCTGGCCGCCGACGGACCGCATCTGCTGATCGAGGGGCCCCAGGACAGCGGCCGCACCGAGCTGCTGCGCTCGGTCGCCGCGTCCCTCGCCGCCGCCGAGCGGCCCGACCGGCTAGGCATCGTCCTCGTCGACGGCAAGAGCGACGGGCCGGGCTCCGCCGCGGGCGAGGGCCTGCGCGTCTGCACCGATCTGCCGCACGTCACGACCCACCTCGTGGCCAACGACCCGGTGCGGATGCGGGAGTTCGCCCAGTCCCTCACCACCGAGCTCAAGCGCCGGGCCGAGCTCATAGGGCGTACGCACTTCACCGAGTGGCACACCCAGCGCGCCGTGTCGGGGCGGATGATCGCCCAGCGCGCGGCGCCCTCCGGTGGGGCCGCGGACCTGGACGTGCCGACGACGTCGACGATGCGGCTGCGGCCGGGCGCCGCGCAGGAGAAGGCGGAAGCAGCGCCTCCGCTGCCCCGGCTCGTGGTCGTCGTCGACGATCTGGACGCCCTGCTCTCCCCGCCCCTCGGTTCACCGGGACGCCCCACCGCCGGATCGGTCGTCCGCGCCCTGGAGGCGGTCGCCCGGGACGGGGAGCGGCTCGGCGTGCACCTCGTCGCGGCGTTCACCTCCGGCGCGGCGCCGGGGTGGACGGCGCGGCCGCTCGTGGTGCTCGACGCCCCGGGTTCCGACCCGGAGGA
>NZ_JAAGMG010000200.1 GCF_010548525.1 Streptomyces sp. SID14478 | reverse complement strand
GCCTGGCCGAGCGGGGCCCCGGCTCCCTCACCCGCATGGCCCAGTAATGGTCGCTCCGCGCCCCCGCCCCGGGAACCCTTGGTGAGACGCCGGACATCGGGCGCGGACCTGTCAGGAGACGAGCGGTGGGGCAGCGAGGAGGACGGCACGTGCGCGCGGCGGAGACCAGCCGCACCCGTGCCTTCCTCAGGGCGCTGCCCGCACTGCTGATCCTCGGCGGGGCGCTCTACGAGTACTGCACCCCGTCGGGGTTCTCCGGCGCACCCCTGTTCAGCGCGGCGCCCCTGGTCGCCGCCCCTTTCTTCTCCCTGGGCAGCACGGTCCTCACCGGCGTCTGCTCGATCGGCGCGATCGCCGCCGTGCACCTGAGATACAGCCACGCCTTCCACACGGACGTCATCACCGAGATGGTCACCGTGGCCACCGTCTGCGTCCTGGCCTGCTTCATCAACCGGCTGGTGCGCCGCAGCGACGAGCAGCTCGCCTCCGCACGCCAGATCGCGGAGGCGGCCCAGTACGCGGTGCTGCCCCAGCCGGCCGGGCGGATCGGGGGGCTCGCCATCGCGGCCCGGTACGAGGCGGCGCAGGCCGGGGCGTTCATCGGCGGCGACCTGTACGCGGTGCAGGACACCCCGCACGGCGTGCGGCTCGTCGTCGGGGACGTCCGGGGCAAGGGCATGGGCGCGGTCGCCGCCGTCGCCGTGGTCATCGGCGCCTTCCGGGAGGCCGCCGAACAGGAGAACAGCCTGGAGGCGGTCGCCCAGCGCCTGGAGCGGGCCCTGGCCCGGGAGGGCGGCCGGCGCCGGGGCATCGACGACTTCGAGGGCTTCACCACCGCCGTCCTCGCCGAGATCCCGCACGGCAGCGGCCCGGACGGCGTCGTCCGGGTCCTCAACCGCGGCCACCCCGAGCCGATCGTGCTGTTCGACGACGGCACGGCCCGCCTGGTCCGGCCCGAGGAGGCGGCACTGCCGCTCGGCCTCGGCGAACTGGGTGCCTGGCCGGACCGGTCCACCGAGGCGCCCTTCCCGGCCGGGGCGACGCTGCTGCTGTACACCGACGGGCTCTCCGAGGCGCGGGACGCGAGGGGCGTCTTCTACGATCCCGCGGCCCGGCTCTTCGGACGCATCTTCCCCGGGCCCGAGGAACTCCTCGCGACGCTGGCCGAGGAAGTACGGCAGCACACCGGCGGCGGGGCCACGGACGACATGGCGCTGCTCGCCGTGCGCCGGCCGTGACTCTCCGCATAACAATTGACGCATCGTCAGAAACGCGGCCCGCGAGGACGGCCGGTCAAGTGGACCCGCTCTGCCCGGTCTTGATGCGCTAAGTCCAGGCCAAGGACGTGAACGATCAGTGGGAACGGCTTGGAATTACTGTCGGCTGTCTATTAACGTTCGATAACGCAGCGCGGTTGTCCCAGCCGTCACAAGAGATGGCTCCGCGCGCACGCGCCTAATCCCGCAAGGGAGCCGGGGAACCACCAACTTGGGGTGAATCGGACGTGTTCCACGTCCGTAGGAGACCTTCCTGCTCCGAACCCGTCAGCTAACCCGGTAGGCGAGAAGGAAGGAAAGGAGAGCGCCCCCGTGGCGTCGAACCGTCCTGCCCCCGAGTTCTCCTACGGCTCCGCCGAAGACGGCGTCGAGCAGGAGACCTGGGAGGAGTGGAATCCCACCGAGGACTCCGTCCGTCCCGTCCGCGGCAGGCACCGCGTGTCCCGGCAGCGCGGCGGACTCGCGCGCAGCTCCACGGTCCTCGGCGTCGGCGTGATCGCCGCCGTCGGCGCGGGCGGCATCGCCACCGCGCAGGGCGGCAAGCCCCCGGTCCAGATCTCCATGCCCGACCTCTCGGCGGTCAAGGACTCGCTGCCCGAGGCCAAGTCGCTGCCCGGCGTGGGCGCGCTCATATCCGACGGCTCCGACGCCGACTCCGGTGCGGCCGCGGCGGCCGCCGCCCCGCTCACCAGTGTGGGCAACGGGCAGGAGGGCGCGGGCGAGGCGCTGCGCGCCCGCATCATGCAGCAGGCCGAGACGCAGGAGAGCGCCGCCGAGGCCAAGGCCAGAGCCGCGGCCGAGGAGGCCGCCGCCAAGAAGGCCGCCGAGGAAGCCGCCGAGAAGCAGGACGCGGCGAAGGCCAAGGCCGCCGCCGAGAAGAAGAAGGCGGAGGCGGAGGCCAAGAAGAAGGCCGAGGCCGAGCGCCTCGCCAAGCTCGCCAAGAGCTTCAAGCTTCCCGTCGCCTCGTACACGATCACCGGCACCTTCGGTCAGCCCGGCTCCATGTGGTCCTCCGGCTATCACACGGGCCTGGACTTCGCCGCTTCCACGGGTACCCCGATCTATGCCGTCCACTCCGGCACCGTCACCGAGGCCGGCTGGGCGGGCGCGTACGGCTACCGCACGATCATCACCCTCGACGACGGCACCGAACTGTGGTTCTGCCACCAGTCCTCGCTCAACGTCAGCGCCGGCCAGAAGGTCAGCACCGGTGACGTCATCGGCCGCGTCGGCGCCACCGGGAACGTCACCGGGCCGCACCTCCACCTGGAGGTCCACCCCGGCGGGGACGCCACCGGGATCGACCCCGCGGTGTGGCTGCGGGGCAAGGGTCTTACTCCTTGAGCTGGTGATGGGCGCCGGCTTTGAGGCGTTGACCCTGTGAGTCATCGGCTCCTGTGAACACCGGCGGTCCTGGCGGCAACCCCCCGACGTCAGGGCTGCCGGTTTTGCGTGTGCGTGTGCTTTTGCGGGTGCGGGTGCGGGTGCGGGTGCGGGTGCGTGTGCGTGTGCGTGTGTACGCGTGTCTACGGAATACCGTGTTCCGTAAGGGTGTTGAAACTGGGCATGACTTCTTCTTCCCTGCGCAAGCTCGGCTCCTCCGATCTGGAGGTCTTCCCGCTCTCCCTCGGCGGCAACGTCTTCGGCTGGACCGCGGACGAGGCCGCCTCCTTCGCGGTGCTCGACGCGTACACCGCCGGCGGCGGCAACTTCATCGACACCGCGGACTCGTACTCGGCCTGGATCGAAGGCAATCAGGGCGGTGAGTCGGAGACCATCATCGGCAAGTGGGTCAAGGCCCGCGGCAACCGCGACGACGTCGTCATCGCCACCAAGGTCGCCCGCCACCCCGACTTCCGCGGCCTGCGCGCCGCCAACATCAAGGCCGCCGCCGACGCCTCCCTGCAGCGTCTGGGCACCGATTACATCGACCTGTACTACACGCACTTCGACGACGACGAGACGATCCCGGTCGACGAGATCATCGGCACGCTCGACGAGCTGGTGAAGGCGGGCAAGGTGCGCAACATCGCCGCGTCGAACATCTCGCCCGAGCGCCTCCAGGAGTCCCTCGACTTCTCCGACCGCGAGGGACTGGCGCGCTACGTCGCCCTGCAGCCGCACTACAACCTCGTCTCGCGCGACACGTTCGAGGGCGCCCGGCAGGACGTCGCCTCGCGCGCCGGGCTGGGTGTCGTCCCGTACTTCGCGCTCGCCTCCGGCTTCCTGACCGGCAAGTACCGGCCCGGCGTCGCCGTCGACGGACAGCGCGCCGCGAACGGCGCCGGCAAGCACCTGGAGACCGAGCGCGGCCGGAAGGTCCTTGCCGCCCTCGACGAGGTCGCCGAGGCCCACGGCGCCGAGGTCGCCACGGTCGCCCTCGCCTGGCTCGCCGCGCAGCCCACCGTGACGGCGCCGATCGCGTCCGCGCGCACGGTCGAGCAGCTGCCGGCGCTGCTCGCGGTGGCGGAGCTGGAGCTGACCGACGCGGAGATCGCGCGGCTGACCGCGGCTTCCGCCTAGCGATTCTGTTCGGGGCTGCCGTTCGGGGCTGCTCTGTTTGGGGCTGCCGCTCGGGGCTGTCGCGCAAGGCTTTCGCGGGGGCTTTTCTCAGGAGCGGTACGGGTTGTACGTGGGTCCCGGTGGCATCGGCGGGCCCGCGTACGCCACCGGTGACAGCCACATCGGGGCCGCGGCCCGGGAGGCGTAGGCCAGCGCGGGGCGCGCATGGCCGCGGCGCTCCCACAGCGCGTCGAGCAGCTCCCGTTCCCGGGTGGCGAAATCGGCGCCGGCCCTGCCCTTGTGGCCGCGGTGGCGCAGCACCGCAAGCGACGTCGCGTACGCCTCGTACTCGGTGACCGCCGCGGCCGCCTCCTTGCCGCCGTAGTGCGCGGCGTACTCCCGCGCGAGACGGCGCGCCTTGAGCGAGCCCAGGGCGAACGGGTCGGGCGGCGCGAGCCAGCCCGCGGCGACGTACACCGGCAATTCGGCGCGTATAGTGCGCAGTTCGCGGCTGCGGAGATGGATCGACAGCCAGGTCAGCAGGCCGAACACCGGCACCATGAACGCCGCGTAGACCGCGAAGAACCCGTACTCGCCGAAGGACGACGAGCCGTTCCAGAAGGCGTGCATGCCCATCGCGGACAACAGGCCCGCGACCGGCAGCAGGACGCGGCGGACGCGGGCCCGGTCGGGCGTCATGACCGCGGCGACACCGAAGCCGATGCCGGTGAGCACCGTGAACAGCGGGTGCGCGAACGGCGACATGATGATGCGCACGAAGAACGTCGCCGCCGTCACCGAGGTGAAGCCCGGGCCCGTGCCCGACAACTGGTCGGTGCCGAAGGCGTTCCCGAGGTAGAGGATGTTCTCGGTGAACGCGAAGCCGGTCGCCGTGACACCGGCGACGACGACCCCGTCGACGACACCGGTGAAGTCCCGTCTGCGGAACAGGAAGACGAGCAGCACCGCCGCCGCCTTCGCGGACTCCTCGACGATCGGCGCTATGACCGTGGCGCCGAGGGTGTCGGCGCTGGTCGGGTCGGCGGTCGCGGTCTCGATCCACCGGGTCGCGAAACTGTTCGCGACGATCGCTATGAGCGCCGCCGCGCACGCCCCCCACGCGAACGAGAAGACCATGTTCCGCCAGGGCCCGGGCTGCACCCGGTCCAGCCAGCGGAACGCGGATATGAGCAGGGGGACGGGCAGCACCGCGAGGCCGAGCCCGACCAGGAACCCCTCCGTGCCGGTCTGCTCCCGCACCAGCGCCAGGATGACGGCGCCGGACAGCGCGAGCAGGGTGGCCAGAGCCGTGGCCCGTACGCCCTTGCGCTCCCACCATCGCGGGTGCGGGACCGCGCCGTGCGGCTGTGGGCCGTGGGCGTGATCCTGGTGCGGTGGATAAGTGGGGTACGAGGCCACTCATTGACCCTAACGAGGGATGCGGAGCGCCGCGACGGGGCCTCCCTCGTGCGCCGCGACGGGGCCTCCCTCGCCGACGGGCGTACCGCCTGGCCGTGGTCGGGTCAGGCTGGGCCGCGGTTGGGTCCAGCCTGGGGCGTCGTCGGGTTCGGCCGGGGCCGGGGCCGGGGCCGGGGCCGGGGCCGGGGCCGGGGCCGTGGTCGGGTCAGCGGCGGCGGAACAGGAGGTCGTGCACCACGTGGCCCTTGTCCAGGCCCTGGCCCTCGAAGCGGGTCAGGGGGCGGAATTCGGGGCGGGGCGCCCAGCCGCCGTCCGGCTGCGTGTTCTCGTAGGCGGGGTGGGCGGTGAGGACGTCGAGCATCTGCTCGGCGTACTCCTCCCAGTCCGTCGCGCAGTGCACGAGCGCGCCCGGCTTGAGCGGGCCCGCGACGAGGTCGAGGAACTCCGGCTGGAGCAGGCGGCGCTTGTGGTGGCGTGCCTTGGGCCAGGGGTCGGGGAAGTAGACGCGCAGCCCGTCGAGGCTGTTCTCGGGGAGCATCTCGCGCAGCAGGATGATCGCGTCGCCGTTGGCCACCCGGACGTTGGTCATGCCGCCGCGTTCGGCGAGGCCCAGCAGGTTGCCCTGGCCGGGGGTGTGCACGTCGACGGCGAGGATGCCGGTGTGCGGGTCCTCCGCGGCCATCTGTGCCGTGGCCTCGCCCATGCCGAAGCCGATCTCCAGGACGATCCGGTCCAGGCCGGGGAAGAGTGCGGCGAGGTCGAGGACGCGCTGCCCGTCGATGTCCAGGCCCCACTGGGGCCACAGCCGTTGCAGCGCGTCGGCCTGGGAGGTCGTGACGCGGCTGCGGCGGGGCTGGAAGCTGCGGATGCGGCGCTCGAAGTGCGAGCCGGCCGGGTCGGGCTTGGGGCCATCGGGGAACCGGGGCTCGTTGGGGCGCGCGTGGGGGGTTTTGGACTCAGACACAGTGAGGGTGATTTTACGGGGTGCGGGGGGTTTTCCCGTCCGGGCCGGTCTCCACGCCACCGGGGAGGTGATCCCGGGCTGGTGTGCGCTTTCCGTGTGGCTCGGGGTGCGGGGCCGCGCCGGGGTACCTCCTCGGCCGGATTGGTCTCCACGCCACCTGGGCGCCTACGGCGCGGCATCCGGAGCTGGGTTCCTGCGGTGTCCTGCGGGGGCACCCCGACACGGCCCCTCCTGTCGAAGAGCGACCAACCCCCGGTGGGGCTACCGGATCGGCTCACCCTCCGGTGGGGGTGGTGCCGGGCGGCTGAACGCCGGCGGGGGCGGCTGCCCCCGCCTTGGGCAGTCTGCCGCCTGGGGCGGCAGGGTGGGCAAGGCGGCACCCCAGCGCCGGGTCACCGTCACGAGTAGGGCCGCAGGCCAGCGCGGAGCCGGAGCCAGGCGCCGGGTGACCGTAAAGAGCGGGTCGGACAGGCGCCGGGGCACCGTTACGGGCAGGGCCGCAGGCCAGCGCGGAGCCGGAGACAGGTAGCCCGGGAGGGTTACGTCGAGGCGAGGGCGGACAGGGCCCGGCGGGCTACCTCCCGGCCGATGGGGAGGGAGGCCGTGGCCGCGGGCGACGGCGCGTTCAGCACATGCACCGTGCGGGCCCCCTCACGGATCAGGAAGTCGTCGACCAGCGTCCCGTCCCGCAGCACCGCCTGCGCCCGCACCCCGGCAGGCGCCACCCGCAGATCCCCGGAGGTCACCGCGGGCACCAGCCGCCGCACCGCTTCGGTGAACGCCCGCTTGGATGCGGAGCGCCGCAACTCGCCCGCCCCGTAACGCCAATGCCGCCGCGCTATCCGCCACGACCCCGGCCAGGCCAACGTCCCGGCCAGCTCCCGGGGCCGTACGACGCCCCAGTCGTAGCCCTCGCGGGCCAGGGCAGGCACGGCATTGGGCCCGACATGGACGCTGCCCTCGATGCCGCGGGTCAGATGCACCCCGAGGAAGGGGAACGCCGGGTCCGGCACCGGGTACACGAGGCCGCGTACCAGGTCGGGCCGGGCCAGGTCGAAGTACTCGCCGCGGAACGGCACGATGCGCATCCCCGGATCGTCACCGGCGAGCCGGGCGATCCGGTCGCAGTGCAGCCCCGCGCAGTTGACCAGGACCTTGCCGCGGACGACGTCCCCGGTGCTGGTCCGTACGGCGACGCCCCGCGCGGCACGCCGGTCGATCCGTACCACGTCCGCGTCGTAGCGGATCTCGGCGCCGGACGCCTCGGCGAGCTGCACGGCGACGGCCCGGTAGTCGGCGATGCCGGTGGTCGCGACATGGATGGCGGCCAGGCCCCGGACCTCGGGCTCGTACTCCTGGATCTGGGTGGGTCCCAGCTCGCGCACCGCAATGCCGTGCTCCCTGCCGCGCTGCACCAGCGCGTGCAGCCGCGGCAGCTCGTCCCGCTCGGTCGCGACGATGAGCTTGCCGGTGACCGCGTGCCTGATCCCGTACTCCGCACAGAACTTGACCATCTCGGCCGACCCGCGCAGGGCGAAGCGCGCCTTGAGCGAATCGGGGCGGTAGTAGATCCCGCTGTGGATCACCCCGCTGTTGCGGCCCGTCTGGTGCCGGGCCGGGCCCGGCTCCTTCTCCAGGACGACGACGCGCGTGCCCGGCGCGGCTCGCGAGACGGCATGGGCCGTCGCCAGCCCGACGATGCCGCCTCCGACCACCAGCACGTCCCCGTCATACGCAGCCGTCCCCACCTGGCCTCACCTCCATGCCCTGCATCTTGCCCGACAGCACTGACAATCCATGCGGGACGGGGGCACGGCTATGCCGGAGCCATCAGCAGGGGCCTGGCCCGCTCCCGCAGTTCGACCACGCGCGGCTCGTCGCCGTACGGCTCCAGCCGGTGCAGCAGGTCCTTCACGTACTCCGTGGTCCGCGCGGAGGAGATCCGGCCCGCGACCTCGAGCGCCCGGGTCCCCTGCTCGCACGCGGCGTCCAGGTTCCCGGACTCCAGCTCGGCCACCGCCGACACCACGAGCCGCAGCCCGTGGGAGCGTACGAACTCCTCGGTCGGCCTGGACAGCGCCTGCTCCGTGAAGCGCCGGACCTGGCGCGGCGCCTTCAGGTCCCGGTAGCACTCGGCGGCGTCCGCGGCGAAGCGGTCGTAGGAGTAGAAGCCGAGCCAGGAAGGGTCGCTGTCGCCGTCCCTGGCCCGCTCCAGCCAGCCCTCGGCGGCCCGCAGCGCGGCCCCGGCGGCCTGTGCGTCACCGGCGCGCGCGTGCGCGCGTGCCTCGACGAGCCGGAAGAAGCTCATGGTGCGGGCGGTCGCCAGGCTCCGGTTGCGCTCCAGCGCCGCCTGCGCCAGGTCGACCCCTTCGTCCCCGAACCCGCGGTACGTGGCCTGCAGCGACATGGATGCGAGGACGTAACCGCCGAGCGGCACGTCAGCGGCCGCCCGCGCGAGACGCAGCGCCTGGATGTAGTACCGCTGCGCCGCCTCCTGCTGGCCCGTGTCGAACGCCATCCACCCGGCGAGACGCGTCAGTTCGGCCGATGCGCCGAACAAGGAGCGCCCCACGTCGTCCGAGTAGGAGCCGAGCAGCAGCGGCGCCGCGTCGACCCGCAGACATTCCGGCACCATCGACGAACGCCAGTCGCCGCCCCCGTACTTGGAGTCCCACCGCCGCGCGTCCTCCGCCGCCTCGCGCAGCTTCAGTACGTCGCTGTGGCCGACCTTCTGGGGTGCGCCCTCGTCCGTGGTGTGCGCTTCCCGCGCGACCGAGGAGTCGGCCGGGGTTATCAGCCACCTCGACGCGGGTGTCGCGTACGCGCTGACCGCGAAGGAACCGGCCAGGGACTGCCAGATGCCGCCGCCCGCCCGGCGCCCGGCCAGGTCGAGCCGGTAGAGCTCGGTGGCCGCCTTGACCGCCGCCCGCACGTCGCGCGGGAAGGCGAGGCCCACCTCGGGCGCCGGATCCGCGTCGGCCAGGCCGATCTCGTGCAGCGGCACGGGCCGGCCGAGCTTCTGCCCGATGGCGGCGGCGATCAGGTGCGGCGCGGCGCCCTGCGGCACCATGCCCTTGGACACCCATCGCGCCACCGACGTTTTGTCATAGCGAAGTGTCAACCCGCGTTGTGCGCCAAGGTCGTTGACGCGGCGTGCGAGTCCTGCGTTGCTGATTCCCGCGAGGGCGAGAACGGCGCCGAGTTTCTCGTTCGGCCCGCGTAGCTCCCTGGACATGCGCCACCCCTCGACACAGACGGCTGCCGCTCCGGCAGCACGCCTGCCCTGTCGGACTGGCATAACCGCGCGGCATTCGTACACCCAGCGTAGTTCGCCGGATCCCAAGCGTTAAGTGTCGTAGTTCCGGATGGCGAGATTGTTGTCCGTACGGAAGTACGGCCCAGGCCACGCCCCGTGACCGTGTGCTCCGGGTGTGGCGCCGTGCGCCCGTGCGTGCGCTCTTACCCGGACATGGGGGGAGCGCTTCCATGGAACCTGCGTGGGTCGGCCCGCTGTACTGGATCCAGTGGGCTGGGGGACACCGCCGCCTACATCCCCGCGGGCGGCGGACCGGTCCGGGAGGCGGAGTGCGCCTCCCGGACTGTGCGTTGCGCGCTGTGGCCGAAGCGCGGTGTTCGGCTCCGGCCAACAGCGGTCGATTTGGCCGAATCTCGCCCCCGTCGTCCCACCTTGCCGTGGTGGTGCCACGGTTCAACTACGGCTCAAAAGGGGCGCATTCAGGGGAGCGCACGCCATTTCCCACTCCCCACTTGCCCCTTCCTCGACGCCTCCTTCGTGGCAGCATGGGGACACCTTGGTTGTCCACAGGTTGTGGAGGCGGCGATGCGGTGGTTGGTGGGATGGAGCAGTACCGCCGCTGGGCCCGTTGCCTTCGCGTCCGCGGGCGCCATGGGAACGGAGGGCGAAACCGTACACCCGGTCGGCTCCCAACTCCTGTGGGGCGACCCGGATCCCCTGTGGGCGGTCGGCGACTGGCGCCCCGACGAGGTGCGCATCGTGAAGGCCGACGACCAGACGCGGATCGCGGTCCTCGGCGTGTGCGGCGCCTCCGACGAACAGCTGCGCGTCGGGCTCTTCGCCGCGCGCGGCGGCGCCCTGCGCCACCTCACCAACTGGCCCGGCAGTTACACCGCCGTCGTCCGGACGGGCCGCCGCGTCACGGTCATCGGTGACCTGGCGGGCGCCCGCCCGGTCTTCTACACGCCCTGGGCGGGCGGCACGGCGTACGCCACCGCCGCCCTGCCCCTCGCGGACCTCATCGAGGCCAACCTCGACGTGGGCCACCTGGCGGCGCTGCTCGCCGCGCCCGACGTCCCGGAGGCGGTGCACGACTCGACGCCGTACCAGGGCGTGCGCCGCATCCCCCCGGGGCACGCGCTGATCCTGCGCGCCGGGGCC
>NZ_JAAGMG010000169.1 GCF_010548525.1 Streptomyces sp. SID14478 | reverse complement strand
GGCGCCCGCGCAGCACCGCGGGTTCGGCGATCAGCGCGACCTGCGCGAACACGGCGCGGAACGTGGCCAGTTGGGAGCGCAGGAAGGCGAAGGGCGCGCCGTCGGCGAGGTTCGCCGCGTAGCTGCCGCCGGGCCGCAGCACCCGCTCCGCCTCGCGGGCGTACGCCTCGGTCGTCAGGTGTGCGGGCACCCGCGAGCCGCCGAACACATCGGCCACGAGTACGTCCGCCGAGCCGTCGGGCGCCGCCCGGAGCCAGTGCCGGGCGTCCGCGCCGTGCACGGCGATGTCCGTGTCCGCGGGCAGCGGAAGGTGCTCGGCGACGAGATCCAGCAGCCCCCGGTCGGCGTCGACGACGTCCTGGTGGGAGCCGGGCCGGGTCGCGGCGACGTACCGGGGCAGGGTGAGGGCGCCGCCGCCCAGGTGCAGCACGTCGAGCGGCTGTCCGTCCGGCGCCACGCAGTCCAGGACGTGCCCGAGGCGGCGGGCGTACTCGAACTCCAGGTGCGTCGGCTCGTCGAGGTCGACGTAGGACTGCGGGGCCCCGTCCACGGTGAGCAGCCAGGCCCGGCGCCGGTCCACGTCGGGCAGCAGCTTGGCGATGCCGTGGTCGACGGCGCGGGTGACGGGCATCGGCTCGGCGTCGGGTGCGTTCACGTAGGCCATTGTGCCGGGGCAGGAGCAGGCGGGCCCGCCCCGCGGTGATCAGCAGGCGGCGCCCGGGCCGCGCGGACGCACATGTGGCCGGGGCCCGCGGGCCCCGGCCACACAGCTGCTTCAGGCCACGGTCGTCACCGTGCCCGCGCCGACGGTGCGTCCGCCCTCGCGGATCGCGAAGCCGAGACCCGGCTCCAGCGGCACGTCACGGCCGAGCTCGACCGTCATCGTGACGGTGTCGCCGGGTCGCGCGACGGCCGTCGCCCCGAGGTCGACGTCGCCGACGACGTCCGCGGTGCGCAGATAGAACTGCGGCCGGTAACCGGTGGCGACGGGCGTGCGCCGACCGCCCTCCGCCGCCGACAGCACGTACACCTGCGCGGTGAAGCGGCGAGCCGGCCGCACGCTGTCCGGCTCGGCGACGACGTGCCCGCGCCGTACCGCGTTGCGCGGCACGCCCCGCAGGAGCAGCGCCACGTTGTCCCCGGCCTGGGCCTCGTCCATCGGCTTGCCGAAGGTCTCGAGCCCGGTGACGACGGTCTCCCCCTCCTTCGAGGAGTCGGCCCCGTACACCCGCACGCGGTCACCCACGCGCACCCGGCCGCGCTCGACGGCGCCCGTCACGACGGTGCCGCGCCCGCTGATGGTCAGCACGTTCTCGACCGGCATCAGGAAGGGCGCGTCCACGTACCGCTCCGGCATCGGGACGTAGGTGTCCACGGCGTCGAGCAGTGCGTCGATCGACGCCTCCCAGCGTGGGTCCCCCTCCAGGGCCTTGAGCCCGGAGACCCGTACGACCGGGACGGAGTCGCCGCCGTACCCCTGCGCGGACAGCAGTTCACGCACCTCCAGCTCGACGAGGTCGGTGAGCTCCTCGTCCCCGGCGTCGGCCTTGTTGAGCGCGACGACGATGTGGTCGACCCCCACCTGCCGGGCGAGCAGGACGTGCTCGGCGGTCTGCGGCATGATCCCGTCGAGCGCGGACACGACGAGGATCGCCCCGTCGAGCTGGGCCGCGCCCGTGACCATGTTCTTGACGTAGTCGGCGTGGCCCGGCATGTCCACGTGCGCGTAGTGCCGGGTGTCGGTCTCGTACTCGACGTGCGCGATGTTGATGGTGATGCCGCGCTGCGCCTCCTCGGGCGCCCGGTCGATGCGGTCGAACGGCACGAAGCTGCTCGCGCCGCGGGCGGCGAGGACCTTGGTGATGGCGGCGGTCAGGGTGGTCTTGCCGTGGTCGACGTGGCCCATGGTGCCGATGTTGAGGTGCGGCTTGGTGCGCACGTATGCCGTCTTGGGCATGGCTGAAGAGTCCCTTCCGGAACATCAGAACAGGTGAGGGCCTCCTTCGGGAGGCGGGGACCCCTGAACCGGACCGACCCTCCCCCTGCGGGGTCCGCCGGAATGTCCGGAGAGGGTCAGCTTCGCGCGCCGTCGACGGCTGCTGCGGGAACGACGGCAGCCTGAGCAGCGCCCGCGACTGCGGGCGGAGCTGCGAGGAAGGCGTGCCGGAACATGTGCAGATCATCGCCTACGGAACCACGGGCGTCGAATGAATTACCGCGCCCCGCACGGTGGTTGCCCCGGCGGTCAGGGGCCTACGTTCTTCAGCGCTTCGCGCACGGACAGCGGCGCGAGCACGTCGCGGTGCGCGGCGACGAAGGACCGTACGGCGTCCGGCTCGGTCCGGGCGTACGTGCGCAGGCACCAGCCGATGGCCTTGCGGATGAAGAAGTCGGGGTGCCCCGCCTGGTGCAGGCAGTAGGCGAACAGCCGCTCCGCGTCCGTCGACTGCCGGTAGCGCAGCTGGTGCAGCAGCGCGGTCCGCGCGACCCACAGGTCCGGGTCCGCGATCCAGGTGTCCATGTCCGCGGTGAGCGACGCGTCCGCGGCGACGAGCCCGCCCACCACGTGCGCGGCGAGGAGGTCGACGGTGTCCCACCACGGCACGGTCGTGACCAGGTGCCGTGCGACGGGCAGGAATCCGGACGACAGCCTGCGCACGTGCCGGCGCAGCAGGTCGACGGCGAAGTACGCGTACTCGCGGTCGGGCAGCGCCCAGCAGCGCAGCGCGATCGCGGTGAGGTCGGCCTCGTCGGGCCGGGGCGTCCCGTCCAGCACGGCCCTGCCCAACTCCTTGCGCACGGGCGAGGGAAGCCCGAGGAAGGGGGCGACGTCCTTCATGTAGGCACGCATCTGCGCGGCGCGCTCCGGGTCGGCCGCGGCGCCGTAGACCACGGGCAGCCGGGCCAGCACGGTGTCGGCGAGCGGGCTGGGCGGCGGCGCGACGACGGGCACGGGGCCTCCCTCGGGGCGGATCCGGACGGCCAAAGGTGAGGAGAACAGTGGGATTAATGAGACACAACCTACGGCGATCTTACGTACTCGTCGGTTAGTCTCCCCGGATGTCCGTCCCCGTCGCCGCCCGTTCCGCGAGCCTCACCACGCGCTGCACCAGGGCCCTGCTGTCCCCCTGGTCGCGGCTGTCGCTCCTGGTCGTACTGCTGGCCGCGGGCGCGACGTGTGTGCTGCTGTTCGAACCGCAGCGTCTCCTTGCCGACGGCTGGCCGCCACAGGTGGGCGGGGCGGCCGCGGTGGTCCTGTTCGCGGTGGCGTACGGGGTGTGCACGGTCGCGTTCGTCCCGCGTCCTCTGCTCAATCTGGCGGCGGGGGCCCTGTTCGGCTCGCAGCTCGGGCTGCTCGGGGCGATCGGCGGGACGGTGCTCGGCGCGGGCATCTCCTTCGGTCTGGGCCGGATGCTCGGCCAGGACGCGCTGCGCCCGCTGCTGCGCGGCCGCTGGCTCAAGGCGGCGGACGGCCAGCTGAGCAGACACGGTTTCCGCTCGATGCTGGCGGCTCGGCTCTTCCCCGGCGTCCCGTTCTGGGCGGCCAATTACTGCGCGTCGATCTCCCGCATGAGCTGGGCCTCCTTCCTGCTGGCCACGGCCCTCGGCTCGATCCCGAACACGGCGGCGTACGTGGTCGCGGGCGCCCGGGCCTCGACGCCGACGTCCCCGGCCTTCCTGCTCGCGATGGGGTTCATCGCGATCACGGCGGTGGCCGGGGCGCTGGTGGCGTGGTTCAAGCGGCACTCGTTGCGCGCGCCCACGGGTGCGCGAAGTGGCGCGAGCGACCACGACGGGCGCGCGGAGGACCTCGCGGAGCACCTCCCGCGGCGTTGAAGGGCCTCCAGCACGGCGGCGTTCGCGAGCCCACCGGCCTCTCAAGCGGCCACGGCTCTTCGGGTACCGGCCGACGCCTGCCGGACTCGCACGCGAACCGGTCCTCATGACGCTCATGAGCATGGGGCGACCGCCCTCTGCGCGACGGCGACCGCCCCATGCTCATCGGGCAACGCTGCGGGCACGCCCTGGCGCCCCGGGTCACGTGCGCGGAGCGCGGCGAGGAGGTGCGCCACCGGGATCTCACAGCGCGCCCCGGGCCGGACGAGGTCCGGGCCCGAGGCCGCAGGGGTCCGGCTCAGTCGGTGCGGTACACGTCCAGCCGCCCGCACATCCCGAACTTCCCTCGCGCGGACGGCACCTCGGATCGCACCACCGCGTCCGCGAGATGCCCGGCGTCGCCGTTAGCGAGCCGGTCGAGCTGACGCCCGGTCGCCGCGGACGCGGCGCAGGCGCCCCGTTCCCAGCGGGTGCGCCAGGCGTCGAGCCGGTGGCGTACGAGCGCGGCCGCCGCCTCGTGGAAGGCCGCGAGCTCCTTCGGCTCCTCGCGCAGCCGCAGATAACCCTCGATCGCGAGATCGCGCCGGGCCCGCGCCGCCCTTTCCTGCTCGGCCTCGGGGACGTCGGCCGGGATGGCCGTGGCGGCGGCGTACGTCTCGGGGTCGGTCAGGTACGCGGGCGGCAGCGTGAGCACGGCGTCGCCCGCCTCGGGCAGCCCGCTGTTCTGCATGAGGACGACGATGCGCAGGGCGTCCTCGTTGACCAGCCGGTGGATGGTGCCCGGCGTGAACCAGGCGACGGTGCCCGCGGCCAGCGGCGTCTGCGCGAAGCCGGAGGAGGTCAGCGTCTGCACGGCCCCGCTGCCGGCCGTGACGACGTATCCCTCGCTGCAGGTCAGGTGCAGGTGCGGGGTGCCGCCGCACAGACCGTCGGCGGCGGGCCAGTCGTAGACGGACAGGTGCGAGACGGCCACGCCGCCGGGCAGGCCTTCGTAGGTGTTCACCACGGGTGCTCCGCAAGGTACTTGGCGATCTCCTCGCGCTCCCACGCGCCGTCAGCGACGACGACGCGGTAGCGTCGGGTGAAGGTGGCGCCGGGTTCGAGGACGAGTTCGTCGTAATAGGCGAAGGAGGGTGCCACCGCCGCGAAGGGTTCGTTGCGCACGAACCAGTGCGCCGGATGCGCGCCCCGCTCGCCCAAGTGGTCGTTGTCCAGGGCGTGTTCGAAGACCAGGGTGGCGTGCCCGTCGGCCCCGTCGTGCTCCGCGCTGTACGCGAGCCACGGCGCCTGCTTCCCCATGACCTCCGGGCCCTCGGCGTCGGCGGTCTGGATGCGCCCCTCGCGAAAGGCGCGCGGCCCGCGCCAGAACAGACCGGTGTAGCCCGCCAGTTCCCGGCCGTGGGTGGTGGGGCTGCCGAAGCGCAGCGGCTCGGCGCGGCGGTTGGTGACCGCACTGGTCCAGGTCAGCGTCCAGGAACCGGCGGCCGGGTCGACGTCGCGCACCTCGATGCGGCGCTCCTCCTCGGCCCACAGCTCCCCGTCGTACGGGTGCCAGGTCAGCCGCTCGGCGATGACGGCGCCCTCCGCGTCCGCGCGCACGGCGTCGAAGCCGACGTGCGCCATGGAGCCGACGCGCTCGGGCAGGGCCAGGTAACCCTCCCCGTGGACGTAGCAGTTGCCGCCCCACAGGTTCTGCCCCGACAGGTGGGAGGCGGTCATCTGCAGGCCCTTGTGCCAGCGGTGGTCGTGGGGCCGGTAGTCGGTGACGACGTCGCCGGCCAGGGTCCGGATCGGGTGCAGGTACGGCTTCGGCGCCTCCCATGCCGCCTCGGGACGGTAGACGTACGCGAACAGGTCGACGCCCGTGGTGGGTTCGGTGACCGTGATCCGGTCGCCGTGGGCGTGCAGGACGCGCAGTGCGGTGGTGCCGGTGCTCATGCGGTGGCCTCCTGGTGGGGCGCCCAGCCGGGGGCGCCCCCGTGCAGTGCGGTGTAGTACGGGTCGCCGGGGCCGATCTCGCCGGCGCGGACGGTGGCGTCGGTGAACGCGGACTTGTACAGCGCGGAGATCAGCTCCAGGCTGGTGCGCCCGTCGGGGCCGCTGCTGCGTGGCCGCTCGCCCGCGCGCATCGAGGCGACGAGATCGCGCAGCTGGGCGAGGTGGGAGCTCGGCACGTCGGTGCCGAAGTCCCTCCATGACGCGGCCAGTTCGGCGGGGACGTCGCGGGCGGGCGTGACGGTCCAGTCGGCGTTCCCGTACCCGTACAGGTGGGTCAGTTCCAGGGTGGCGCGCTCGCAGTCGATGCGGATGCGGCTGACCTCGTCGGGGCTGAGGACGCTGTTGACGATCGTCGCCATGGCGCCGCTGTCGAAGCGGACGAGGGCGGTCGACACGTCCTCGGTCTCCACGTCGTGCACGAGCCGTCCGGCCATCGCCCGCACCTCGGACCAGGGGCCGAGGATGTCGAGCAGCAGGTCCATCTGGTGGATGCCGTGGCCCATGGCCGGGCCGCCGCCCTCGGTGGCCCACCGGCCGCGCCAGGGAACGGAGTAGTACGCGGTGTCCCGGTACCAGGTGGTCTGGCAGTGGGCGACGAGCGGCCGTCCGACCTCCCCCTTGGCCAGCAGGTCCCGCACGTGCCGGGCGCCGGAGCCGAACCGGTGCTGGAACACGACGGCGGCGTACGGCCCGCCCTGCGCGCCCTCGGCCGCCTCGACGGCGTCGAACTCCGCCAGGGACGGGGTCGGCGGCTTCTCGCACCACACCCAGGCGCCGGACTCCAGGGCGGCGACGGTCTGTTCGCGGTGCAGGGTGGGCGGGGTGCAGATGGTGACGAGGTCCGGCCGCTGCTCGTCGAGCATGCGCTGAAGGTCGGTGTACGGGTGCGGGACGCCGCCGTCCGCGCAGAACCGGCGGACGGCGTCGTCGTCGATGTCGACGGCCGCGACGACCTCCACCTCACCCTCGGCGGCGAGTTGTCGCAGGGCGGGCAGATGGCTGCCGCGGGCGATGCCGCCCGTGCCGACGACGGCGGCCTTGAGGCGATGGGTACGGGGGCCGGAACGTTCTGGTGCGGGTGCGCTGCGCATGGGCGCGATCAACACTCCATCGGGTGCGGTGACGGGACGTGACGCGGGGGACGGCGCCGCCACGGCACGCGATAGCAAGCGCTTTCCCCCGGTTGACGCTAAGCGGCTGGGGCGACAGGGGTCAACAGGGCGGCGGGGGTTGATCCCACCGGCCCGGCATGCTCACGGAGCCGCCGTCCGTGGCGCCCTGCCCTCCACCGGCCGCAGCCCGGGCGCCAGTACGGCCGTGACCGCCAGGGACGTGAGCGCGAGGGCCGTCATGGCCGCCGCCGGGGAGGTGGCCTGGGCCAGGGCGCCCGCGACGAGCGCACCCACGCCCTGCATCGAGAGCATCCCTGCGGTGTGCAGGCCCAGGGCGTGTCCGCTCAGTTCCTCGGGGGTCAGCGCCACGAGGCGCTCCTGGAGGAGCAGGCTCGCCGCGAAGCCGACGGAGGCGAGGGCCACCGCGGCCGCGGCGACGGGCAGCGCGGGCCGCACCGCGAACACCAGGTACGGTGCGGCCAGCAGCAGCCGCAGGGGCGCGCCGAGGCGGCCGCGCAGCCGGGCCGGCACGAAGCGTCCGGCGAGGGTGTCACCGGCGAGCATGCCGAGCGC
>NZ_JAAGMG010000131.1 GCF_010548525.1 Streptomyces sp. SID14478 | reverse complement strand
GGCCCAGGCCGTCACCGGCGACCTGCGGTTCAACTCCGTCTCCGGCGACCTCACCGTCGTCGAGGGCTCGGGCCCCTCCGTCCGGGCCGACTCGGTCAGCGGCTCGATGATCGTGGACCTCGATCCCCACGGCCCCACCGACATCGGCCTGACCAGCGTCTCGGGCGAGATCGCGATCCGCCTCCCGGACCCGGCGGACGCCGACGTCGAGGCGAACACCGCGAGCGGCGCCATCTCCAACGCCTTCGAGAACCTGCGGGTACAGGGCCAGTGGGGCGCCCACAAAATCACCGGGCGGCTCGGTGCAGGCACGGGCAAGCTGCGGGCCACCACCGTCTCCGGGTCCATCGCCCTGCTGCGGCGTCCCGGCACGGACGAGGAGGGCACGCCGGGGGACGCCGCCCCTCCCGACCGCGGGGACGCCGGGGACGCCCCTGACCCCGGCCCCAGCGACGGCCCGACCGACGGCCCCACCGAGAAGAAGGTGCTCTGACATGCCCCCCGTCTTCGCCCACGGACGCCTGCGCCTCTACCTGCTGAAGCTGCTCGACGAGGCACCGCGCCACGGCTACGAGGTGATCCGCCTCCTCGAGGAACGCTTCCAGGGGCTGTACGCGCCCTCGGCGGGCACCGTCTACCCGCGCCTGGCCAAGCTGGAGACGGAGGGCCTGGTCACCCACACCACCGAGGGCGGCCGCAAGGTCTACTCCATCACCGATGCCGGCCGCGCCGAACTGGCCGACCGCAGCGGCGAACTGGCCGATCTGGAGCTGGAGATCCGCGAGTCGGTCGCCGAACTGGCCGCCGAGATCCAGGCGGACGTCCGGGGCGCGGCGGGCGA
>NZ_JAAGMG010000097.1 GCF_010548525.1 Streptomyces sp. SID14478 | reverse complement strand
CGGGGGAGGCCACCGGGGGCGGGGTGGCGGCGCCGTCGTCGTCGGAGCAGCCGGACAGCGAGGTCAGCGTCAGCGGCAGCAGTAGTACGCAAGCGGCGGCCGTGGTGCGGCGACGCCCCAGGTGGCGCGGGAGTCCCAGGTTCTTCATGGCCCTACGTTCACATCCCGTGCTCCGCCCGGCACGCCCGGGGCCCGCGGAACGTCAGGAGCGAAGACGAGCAGCGTCAGATCGTCCCCC
>NZ_JAAGMG010000063.1 GCF_010548525.1 Streptomyces sp. SID14478 | reverse complement strand
GCGATCCCGGCGCAGTCGCGGCCCCCGGTCCTGGAGGCCGCCCCGCGCGGGCGTGCCCGGTGGCCGCGCCCGTGGCGGCTGCTGCCGACGCCGACCGGGACGCCCTTCACCTTCGCGTACGCCGCCGTGCTCCTCGGCACCTCGCTGTTCATGCAGTTCGCGGACCCGCAGACGGTCTCCGCGGCGCTGCGGGCCTCCAGCACCGACGTCACCCATCTGGCGCAGTCGCCGGCGCTGGTGCTCGTGGCCAGCGCGCTGTGGATCGCGGGCGGCATCACGTCACCGTTCGTGCTCGCCTTCCTGGTCGTCATGACCGCGCTGGAGCGGCGCATCGGCGGGCTGCGCACGGCCGGCGTCTTCCTGCTCGGCCATGTCCTCGCCACCCTCGCCACCGAGGTCCCCGTCGGCCTGTCGGTGATGGCGGGCCACCTTCCCGACAGCTCGCTGCACCGCCTCGACTACGGCATCAGCTTCGGGGTCGCGGCGAGCATAGGGGCGCTGGCCGGACTGCTGACGCCGCTGCCGCGCCTGCTGGTGCTCGGCGGGTTCGGGGCGATGCTCGTCGAGGACCTGATCGCGTTCACCGACCCCATGACGAACTGGGGTCATCTGCTGGCCCTGGCCATCGGCGTCGCCACCTGGCCGCTGGTGCGGCGCCGGCGCCGGCGTCCCGTGGGGCTCACGCGGGCGAGCCGAAGCGCACGAGGCAGTGCCACAACTGCTTGACGTACTGCAGGACTTCTTCCTGAGTGCCGTACGCCGACCAGTCCCGCGGTGACCTGACGACCGACGCCGCCGCGCGCCCGACGGCCGCCGCGTCGAGGGCGCCCGCGTCGGTGAACCGCCCGCACACCCGCGCGGC
>NZ_JAAGMG010000031.1 GCF_010548525.1 Streptomyces sp. SID14478 | reverse complement strand
CCCGGAGACCGCGGCCTGGATCGCCGAACAGACGGCGCTGGGCGGCTGGTTCACGGCGCGCGCCCAGTGGCTCGGCTCGCTCTACGCCGAAGGTTCCACCAGCGAGTACGCCGACTCCCCGTGGCGGCGCGAGAAGGGCGGGCTGTGGGACGTGGGGCCGCACGCGCTCTCCGTGCTGATCCCGGTCCTGGGCGACGTCGAGCACCTGACCGCCGCCCCGGGCCCGGCCGACACCACCCACCT
>NZ_JAAGMG010000004.1 GCF_010548525.1 Streptomyces sp. SID14478 | reverse complement strand
TGCGGGAGTACGTGCCGCCGCCCGGCGCCGATGCGAGGATCACCCCATGAGGATGCCGCTGCCCGCCGTCCCGCGGCTCGTCGTGGCCGTGGTGCTGGGCGCCCTGACCGGCGCGGCGGTGGGCGTGGCGAGCGACGCACCCCTCGGCTGGCTCGTCGGCATCGCCGTGACCGAGCTGCTCTTCGTGGTGTCGGGCTGGGCCGTGCTGTGGCCGCTGGACGCCGTGCAGACCCACCGCAACGCCCGCCGCGAGGACTTCAGGCCGCTCGCCGAGGAACTCGCGGTGGTCGCCGTCTCCCTGTCCGGACTGGTCGCCATCGTGCTGCTGCTCCTGCGCGGCAGGTCCGACACCGGACACGTCGCCGCCGCGACCGCGCTGTGCGGGGTCTTCCTGGCCTGGGCGTCGCTGCACCTCATGTACGCGACCCGCTACGCGTACGTGTACTACTCCAGCGGCGGCGGCATCGACTTCAACTCCGCCGAGCCGCCCGCCTACCGGGACTTCTTCTACTTCAGCTACAACCTCGGCATGACGTACCAGGTGTCCGACACCGACGTGTCCAGCTCGACGGTCCGCGCGATCGTCCTGCGCCACACCCTGCTGTCGTACGTCTTCGGCACCAGCATCCTCGCCACCGCCATCAACCTCGTCGCCGGACTGGTCACCGGCTGACCGCCGGAGGTCAGACCCGGCGGTAGCGGGCGAGCGCGAACGAGAACAGGCCGAACAGCAGCAGACCCACCGCGACCACGGCCAGCAGCCACGGCCCCGCGGGAGTCTCGGCGAAGGTGCGCAGGGTGCCGTCCACTCCCTTGGCCTTGTCGGGGTCGTACTTCGCCGCGGCGATCAGGACGAAGACGCCCGCGCCCGCGTAGATCGCCCCGCGGGCCACCCCGCCGCTGACGCCCAGCACATCGATGGCCCGGCGCACGCGCTGCGACATCTGCACCTTCTTGAGGTTCTTGTGGTACTTGCGCATCGCCGCCCGCAGTCCGACGCCGATGCCTATCCCGATCACCACCAGCCCGGCCACGCCGACCAGCCAGCGCCCCATCGGAAGGTCGAGCGCCCGCGCCGTGAAGTCCTGCGACTTCGCGTCGCTGCCCTCGCTGCCGCGCGAGGAGACGGCGAACGACAGCACCGAGAACGCCATGAACCCGTAGAAGACGCACCGCACGCCCGACAGCGCCCGCTTCTGCGGCTTTTTGCCGTCGGGACCCGAGGCGCCGAACAGGGCCTCGGTGAGCCGCCACAGCGCCATGCCCACCAGGCCGATGCCGACCGCCCAGACGAGGACCTTGCCGAACGGCTGCTGCGCCAGTTCGCGGATGGCCCCGCTGCTGTCGGCCTCCTTGCTCCCGTGACCGAACGCGACCCGCAGGGCCAGCAGACCGATCAGGAGGTACAGGACCCCGCGCGCCGCCAGCCCCCATCGCGCCCCCGTGTCGACCACGGAACTGTTGGCCGCCTTCCGGGCCGTGATCCCACCCCTGGTCCGCTTCACCGCTTGTCTCCTCACGCCGTCGGTGCGCCCGACATGCGGCGCCTGACGTCGTGTTCCCCGGCATCGGCGCCGCATGCGGGGCCGTGCCGCCCCAACCGGTTCAGCGGACGGTCTGCCCGCGCGGGACGCGTCGACCGGGACGGGGCCGCCCACGCGCGAGTGCGGGGCGGTGACGCCTTGGAGAAGCGCAGCCGCCTCACAGCCACCCGCTGCGCTGCGCCTGCAGCGCCATCTGGAAACGGTTCTCGGCGCCGAGGCGGGCCATCAGGATCTGCAGACGGCGGTACAGCGTGCGGCGGCTGATGCCCAGCTCGCGGGCGATGGCGTCGTCGCCCGCGCCGCCCGCGAGGAGCCACAGCAGGCGGCGGTCCGCGGGCGGCAGACCGCCGGGGCGGGTGGTGCGGCCGTGGAACGGCAGCGCGTTCTGCCAGGACTGCTCGAACAGTGCCATCAGCGCCGACAGCAGGCCGCACGGCTGCACCACCAGCATCGTGTTGTGCACGTCGGCCTCCTTGATCGACAAGGAGACGAGCGCGTACGCCTCGTCGATGATCAGGAGCTTGACCGGTACCGACGGCAGCACACGGGCCTGCTCACCGGCCTTGACGCACGGTTCGACGACGTCCTTGAGATGGCCCGGGTGCTCCAGCGACGCCCGTGAGTAGATGACCCGCTGGGTCACACCGCGGGCGAGCGTGGCCAGGGCGTCGGCCGTGCTGCTGGGCACGGGGAAGTACGGCGGTGACTCGAACTGCCGGATCTGTTCGCGGGCGCTCGCCCAGGCCTGCCGGGTCCGCGGGCCGACGGCGTCGCCGGTCACGACCTCGACGAGATCGTCGTTGTAGGCGGCGAGCCGCTGGCGCCGGAACGATTCGAAGGCGCCGGTGACGGTCAGGCGGGACTCCTCGACCTCCGCGGCCCGGTGCCGGGCGAGGATCTCCAGACCCGCGGTGGGCGGCACCGGGGCCACCACGTCCGCGCCCTCCTCGGCGGCGCTGGCCAGACCGGCGTCGACCAGCGCCTCGTACGCCGCCGTGAGGTCCGCGCCGTCCATCCGGGCCTCGGCCGCGATCGCGCTCAGCGGCGCCGGTGCCAGGTCGAGCAGGGCGAGATAGACCCGGGCCGCCCTCGGTTCCAGGCCCAGATGCCGCAGGGCCTCGCCCAGTTTCGCGTTCGCCATGCGCCCATTATCGGCGTCGCGCCGCGCACCGCCGTGGCCGATCCGTGCCAGTGGCACGCTGCGGCACCTGGCCCTCCCGCTGCCGGATACCGTCCGGGTGCCCTCTGCAGCAACACCCACAGGAAGGTGCACGCCATGGCGAAACGCCGGAAGAACGGTCTCTACCCGGGGATCTCCGAGGAGCTCTCCGCCCTGATGCGCACGGGCTGGGCGGACACCGAGCGGCACGACCTGCCGCCGGACGAGCAGGCCCCGTACGCGGCCGCCCGCCGCGCGGCGCTGTCCGCGCGCTTCCCCGGCGAACGCCTCGTGATCCCCTCCGGCAACCTCAAGGTGCGTTCGAACGACGACACCTACCCGTTCCGGGCGCACTCCGCGTACGTGCACCTGACCGGGGACCAGGCCCGTGACGGCGCGCTCGTCCTCGTACCGCGTCCGGACGGCGGTCACGACGCGTACTGCTACCAGCTGCCGCGTGACAGCAGGGACGACGACGAGTTCTGGACCGGCCCCACCGCGGAACTGTGGATGGGCCGGCGCCGCTCCCTCGCCGAGGCGGCGCAGGTGCTGGGCCTGGAATGCCGTGACGTGCGCACCGCCGCCGAGGACCTCGCCGCGACCGCGGGCGTGCCGACCCGGATCGTCCGCGGTGTCGACCCCTCCCTCGAGGCCGCCGTCACCACCGACGAGGAGCGCGACGCCGCACTGGAGGAGGCGCTCAGCGACCTCCGCCTCGTCAAGGACGACTGGGAGATCGGCGAGCTGCGCAAGGCCGTGGACTCCACCGTGCGCGGATTCACCGACGTGATCGGCGAACTCTCCCGCGCGATCGCCTCCTCCGAGCGCTGGATCGAAGGCACCTTCTTCCGCCGCGCACGCCTGGAGGGCAACCACGTCGGCTACGGCTCGATCTGCGCCGCGGGCGAGCACGCCACGATCATGCACTGGACCGACAACGACGGGCCCGTGCGCCCCGGCGACCTGCTGCTCCTCGACGCCGGTGTGGAGACGCACACCCTCTACACCGCCGACGTCACGCGCACCCTGCCGGTCAGCGGCACCTTCACGCCCCTGCAGCGCACCGTCTACGACGCGGTGTACGCGTCCCAGCAGGCCGGCTTCGCGGCGGTCAAGCCGGGCGCCGCCTACCGCGACTTCCACGAGGCCTGCCAGCGCCACCTCGCGGCCCAGCTCGTCGAGTGGGGCTTCATCGAGGGCCCCGCGGAGCGCGCGTACGCACTCGGGCTCCAGCGCCGCTTCACCATGGCCGGCACCGGGCACATGCTCGGTCTTGACGTGCACGACTGCGCGCAGGCCCGCAATGAGGAGTACGTCGACGGCGTCCTCGAACCCGGCATGGTGCTCACGGTCGAGCCCGGCCTGTACTTCCAGCCGGACGATCTCACCGTGCCCGAGGAGTGGCGCGGCATCGGTGTCCGCATCGAGGACGACCTGCTGGTCACCGCGGACGGCCACGAGAACCTGTCGGCCGGGCTGCCGCGGTCGGCGGACGACGTCGAGGCGTGGATGGCGCGGTTCGCGGGCTGAGGCGCCCCCGGCCACGCGACGGCCTGCCCCTGACCTTGTGTCAGGGCTCGGCCTCGTGCCCTGACGCACGACAGCAGATGTCACCCGCCTGGCGGCGCGCCGTCGAGGAGCCCGCCCACCGTGCCGAGCGGCGCCGGGCCGCCGGACGCGGCGGCAGCTGAGCAGGCGCCGCACGGCCGCCCGACGGAACATGGGGGGAGGCAGCAGGGCGGACAGGAGACGGGAGTGCCGCAGGTGGGTGGCGGGCGCGAGGACGGCAGGGCCGAGGAGTACGACGCGGAGATGCGTCAGGTCGAGGCACTGAACCGCTTGGCGGGCCCGGCCGCCGACGGCTCCGCCACGGTGTCGGAGCGCATGCGCCACAGTGCGGCCGACCTGCTCGTGACGGGGCACGCCCTGGCCCGGGTCGACTCGCTCGGGGAGGCGCTGGTCCTGGTCTCCCAGCTGGCCGACGAATCCCTGCCGCTGAGCAGCCAGGCGGTGTTCCGCGCGGACCGCGAAGACCTTTACTGCGTAGGGCACTTGGGCCTGCGCGACGGTGAGGGCGACGCGGTCCGCCTGCCCCTGGACGCCGACCATCCGGCGGTGCGGGTGGCCCGGACCGGACGCTCCGTGTTCCTCTCCGCCCCGCAGGACTACCGCGCGCGGTTCGGATCGACCTGGCCCCTGTCCGAACAGGACGGGTCCGCGGCCTGGGCCTTCCTCCCGCTGACCACGTACGGCCAGCTCACCGGGGTGTGGATGGCCGCGTTCGGTGCCCCGGTACGGATGACCGACGGTCTCGGCACCTTCTTGGTGACCGTCGCCCACCTGCTCGGCCTGAGCATCGAGCAGACCTACAACGGCCAGGCGGACCGCGCCCTCTCCCAGAGCCTGCGCAGCAGCATGGGACGCATCGGACCCGGAGTCGACGGCCTCACCGTCGCCGCCCGGTACGTTCCCACCGGCGGGGGACTCATGGTCGGCGGCGACTGGTTCGACAGCATCGCCCTGCCCGGCGGGCGCCTCGGCCTGGTGATCGGCGACGTCCAGGGCCACGACGTGCAGGCCGCCGGGCTGATGTCCCAGTTGCGCACGGCCATCCACGCCTACGCCGCCGAGGGCCACGGCCCCGACGCCGTCCTCGTACGCGCCTCCCGCTTCCTGGCGTCCCTGAACGAGGGCCGCTTCGCCACCTGCATCTACCTGGAGGCCGACCCCGCCACCGGCGTCCTGCGCATCGCCCGCGCCGGGCATCCGCACCCCGTGCTGCGCCTGCCGGACGGCACCTGCCTGCTCAAGCACGTGCGGGGCGGCCTGCCCCTGGGCCTCGACCTGGAGGAGGACAACTATCCGGTCAGCGTCGTCACCCTGCGCGAGAACGAGATCCTCATGCTGTGCACCGACGGCCTGATCGAGGCCGGCGGCCACGACATGTACTCCGGCTGGCTCAGGGTGCGCGGCGCGCTGACCCCCGGCAGCGCCGAGGACCTCGACGGGCTTGCGGACCGGCTCCTGGGCGCGGTCGTCGCCCCGCCCTCCTCCTCGCCGGCGGACGAGCGGCCCGCCGCGTTCACCGAGGACGACATCGCCCTGCTGCTCCTGCGCCGCGACCCGTCCGGCGTGCACGCGAACCGGTCCGGGCGGCAGCTGCGTCTCACCCTGGAACAGGACCAGGCCCAGGGACTGTCCGACGCCCGCATCGAGTTCCAGGGCCTGCTGCACGACTGGGCGCGACCCGAGCAGGTCGACACGGCCCTCCTGCTCGTCTCCGAACTCCTGGGCAACGTCCTCATCCACACCGAGCACGCCGCCGAGCTCCGAGCAGAGATCAGCGGCGCTCGCGGCCGGCGCCGCCTGCGGGTGGAGGTCACCGACCACAGCGACGAGGTCCCGCACCGGCGCGCCCCCGGCGAGATGTCCTCCTCCGGACGCGGCCTCGTCCTCCTGGACCTGCTGGCCCACCAGTGGAACATCCGCCCCGAGCCGGAGGGGAAGACCGTGTGGTTCGAGGTCGACGAGGACGGGCCGGAGGAGCCGACCGAGCCCGGTCAGCCGGACTGACGCAGCCGCACCGGCAGCCGCTGGTGGCCGTTGCTGATGAGCGACGGCAGCGGCTCCAACTCCTTCGCGGGCACGGCGAGTTCCAGGTCGGGGAACCGTTCGAAGAGCATGCGCAGCGCGGTCGTGACCTCCAGGCGGGCGAGCGGCGCGCCGAGGCAGAAGTGGATGCCGTGCCCGAAGGCGAGGTGCTCCTTCGTCGGCCGGGTGACGTCGAAGAGGTCGGCGCTCGCCCCGTGCCAGTCGGGGTGGCGGTTGGCCGCCGCGTAGGAGGCGAGGATCGGCTCGCCGCGGGCGATCGTGTCACCGTCGGGCAGCGGGATGTCCTCGACCGCGAAGCGCAGCGGCAGGTGCTTGACCGCGGGCTCGTGCCGCAGCGTCTCCTCGACGACGTCGCCCCAGTCGGCGCGGCCCGCGCGCACGTGGTCGAGCTGCTGGGGGTCGGTCAGCAGCGCGGTGACCGCCTGGTCGATCACGTTCACGGTGGTCTCGTAGCCCGCGCTGATCATCAGCAGCAGCGTGTCGCGCAGCTCGGTGTCGGCCAGGCCGCTGCCGTCGCCCTCGTCGTCGCGAGCGCTCAGCAGCGCGGAGGCCAGGTCGTCGCCGGGCTCGGCCCGCTTGGTGGTGATCAGCCGGTCCAGCGCCTCGTACACGGCGGTGACGTTGGCTGCCGCCTCCGCGGGGGTGAGGCTGGTGGAGAAGACGCCGTCGACCAGGTCGCGAAAGCCCGGGCGCTGGTCCTCCGGTACGCCCAGCAGCTGTCCGATCACCGCGATGGGCAGCGGCAGGGCCAGGCCGGTGCGCAGGTCCACCGGTTCGCCGGCCGGGAGGCGTTCGAGGTCGTCGAGCAGTCCGGAGACCGTCGACTCGACCGTGACGCGCATGGCCTGGGTGCGGCGCGCGGTGAACGCGGGCGCGATGATCCGCCGCAGCCTGCGGTGGTCGCTGCCGTAGGCGGTGAACATGTTGTGCACCGCGACCCACAGGGCGAGGGGCCAGCTCCCGACGGTGTCGGCGAAGGCCGGCCAGTGGGCGCGCGCGTCCTTGGAGACGGCCGGGCTGGTGAGGAGCTGCTTGAGGAGGACGGGCTCGCTGACGGCCCACGCCGTGACGCCGAGCAGGTCCACGCGGCTCGCCGCGCCCCGGGCGTGCAGCGCCCGGTGTTCCGCGTGGTGGTCCGGGCTCGCCGGATCCAGGACGAATATCGGGTGCTGCTCGGGCACGGGACTCCTTCGATCGGTCAGGGATGGTGCGCCGCGATGTGTCGGGACCACGTTCTCCTACGGTGACCAGGGCGTCCAGAGGGCATCGGGCCGGTCACGGACGCGGGTTTCGGGGGCGCGGAGCGCGATGCCAGGATGCGGGGATGAACGCACCAGAGGTCCCGCCCGGAACCCGCCTGCTCGTCGTCGACGACGAACCGGCCATCCTGGACGTCCTGGTCACCTCGCTGCAGTTCCTCGGGTACGAGGTGGCGCAGGCGGCGACGGGACGAGCCGCCCTCGCAGCGGTCCGTGAGCACGCCCCGCACCTCGTGCTGCTCGACGTGATGCTGCCCGACGTCGACGGGTTCGAGGTGGTGCGCCGGCTCCGGCAGGCGGGGTCGACGACCCCGGTCGTCTTCCTGACCGCGCGGGAGGGCGGGCAGGACGTCGTGGACGGACTGGACCTGGGCGCCGACGACTACATCACGAAGCCGTTCCGGCTGGCCGAGGTCGCCGCGCGGGTACGTGCCGTCCTGCGCCGGGGGGAGGCCCGCACCGCGCCCCACCTCCTCGTCTGCGACGACGTGGAGATGAACACCGAGACCTACGAAGTGCGCCGGGCCGGCGTGCCCGTCGAGCTCTCGCCCACCGAGTACCGGCTGCTCCACCACCTGCTCCTGAACCGGAACAGGGTCCTGACGCACCAGCAACTGCTGGAACACGTATGGGAGTTCGGCGAGGGCGACCACGGGGTGCTGAAGACCTACATCTCCTACCTGCGGCGCAAGCTCGACGCCCTCGGCCCGGGCCTGATCGAGACGCGGCGCGGCGTCGGCTACATCCTGCGCGCGCAGGAGACCTCGTGAAGCGGGCCGCGGCCCGGCGCCGTTCCCTTCGGCCCCGTTCCCTGCGCGGCCGTCTCCTGCTGGCACTGCTCACCCTCGCCGCCGCCGCCCTGGTCGTCCTGGACGCCGTCGTCTACGGGGCGTTGAGCAACGACCTCACCCGGCGCACCGACGTCACCCTGCGCGCGGTGCGCCAGCGGGTGACGCAACAACTGGAGCAGGCCGGGCCCGGGGGAACGCTCGCCACCGACGTCCGGCTGTTCGGCGCCTCGGAGTTCTACCTCCAACTGCGCAGGCCCGACGGCACCGTCCGGGACCTGGCACCCCGGCTGCGGGACCCGGGCGACGCCGCGCCGCGCCTGCCCGACCCG
>NZ_JAAGMG010001184.1 GCF_010548525.1 Streptomyces sp. SID14478 | reverse complement strand
CCCGCCGCCCATCAGCGCCCGGCCCGCGCCCGCGCCTTGCCCCGCCGGGGTGTCCTGACCGTCGGTGCGCTCGGTGCGGCCGCAGTCGTGGCCATCGCCGTGCCGCTGACATCCGGGCCGGACAGGGCGCAGGAGGCGTCGCCGGCGCCGCGCCACGACACCAGCACGACAGACAGCACCGCGACGGACGGCGGTCACCTGGACATCGCCAACGCCGACTACGCCCTGCAGTCCCGGCCGGGCGGCACGGTCTCCGTCCAACTCATGGACCACGAGGGCGTATCCGGTCTGCAGGCCGCCCTGGACAAGGCCGGCATCCCCGCAACGGTGATGGTGCCCTCGGCCTCGTGCCACGCCACCCGCCCCACCGACAACCACGCACGCGGCACCCTCTCGAAGGTGGTGCCGCCGTCCGGCGCGCACGATGACGGCAGCCGGGACATCAAGCCCGATGCCATCGTCCCGGGCGACCACCTGCTGCTCGTCCCGAACTCGAAGACCGGCCCCGTGTCCCTGTTGACCATCCGCCTGGTCCGCCAACTGCCCACCTGCCTCCCGGCCGACTAGCTCATGTGACCGCCTGCCAGTGGTCCGCGAACACCGGCGCGCCCCTCCGCCGCTGAGGGGGGGCGCACGACATGCCGGGCTGGTGGCGGACGAGCGTGGCGAGCAGCCGCTCCACAAAGATCACCCGCATGCGACAGGCTCCCCACCGCCGGTGCCCGGGGACGTGTCGCAGGAGCTCGTGAGGACGGTTGATGCGGGAGGCGCCCAGAGACAGGCATGGGCCAGATGCATCAAGCAGGCTCGCTAGTCTCCCGAATGCACCCTAAATTGCCTGACTGTGAACGAGCACGATGGTCTCCCTCCCGCTCCGCAGTGGTTACGCGACGATCCCGATGCCCACAGCGTCTTCAGGCAACAAGTGACCCGCATGAGGAACGCTCGATACCGCGCAGAACGGGCCAGCGAAAAAGCCCGGCTGCGCCGAAGCGCCGAATCCCCCGACTCAGCCGATGGCGGCGCCGGCTGTAGCGAGTCAGGAGACCAATGACGTTTCGCTGATCAGCGGCCCGCGTCCTCGGCGCCACGCCGCTCGTCCGGCCGGTCGCTTCCGCGCCCCTGCTCACCATCCGGTGGGCGGGGCGCGGTCTCTACCGCTGACCTGTGGCCCGCTCCCGGACCCGATTCGCAAGCACAGTCCCCAGGAACAGAACAGGCGAGAACACCGCCCACTCCCACGCCTCGTCAGGACCGAAGACCACACGGCCCACCACCCAGCCCAACGCGGACATCACGATCGTGCTCCCGAGTACGAGCAACGCCCACCGGTGCGACCTCATACTGCCCAACTACCCCCGACGCGAGCCGAGATGTCCGCAGCACAGTCGGCTACCGCTACGGCCCCATCTCCTTCGTCGCCACCGATCCGCGAGTCCGGTGGGGCGGCCATTCCACTGAGGAGATGGGTGCCAGGATCTCCGCACTCAGCGTCGACGATCCTCCGGCCACGCATAGGGACCATGCCGTCGGCCGAATGCCATCGCCCGCTCATTGAACCGCCGACGCAGCCACGTCATCCAGAGCGCCAATGGGGTCGCGACAGCCCCCATCGCCAGGGCCATCCACCAGCCAATCCCGCTCCCGGAGAAGCGCAGCGCCAGCACGACGACTACGTAGACCGTCGCCGCGATGAGGACATTCCGCGTTCTCTTCGAGAGATTCATCAGGACCGGATACCCCGCCCCGGCGAGCGCAAAGAAGGGGCACGCGCCCGGTGTCTGCCTGGTCCCGTGCCTTCCCATCCGGTGGGCGGAATGTATTGCCCACCTCAGTCACCACACACGCACCCGATGCCCGACGCTTCCGGTCTGCGCCTGCAACACGGTCAGTGCGCGTGCGCCAGCGCGGCGCACCCATCCGGGTGATCACGTCTTGTCGGAGTGCGATCACTGGATGCAGGGCACAGCGTGGGAGCTGTCAGCCCAGACCAACCAAGGGAGTCGTCATGGGTGAGCGCAGCAACTGGCAGGACCCGACCACGGACCCGGTCCACCCGACCGAGGAGCGCTCCGGCCGGGAGCCCGAGCACGAGCGTCAGGGCCAGGAGCCGCAGCCTCAGCGCGAGCGTCCCGAGCGCCCCGAGCGCGAGCAGGGCGAGGAGTTCGAGCGCGCCGAGCCCCAGGGCGAGCGCGGCATCGACCCCATGTGAGATAGCCGCACGAGGGCTCGTACGACGGCATCCCCAGGACCGTGACGGTCTGGGGATGCCGTGCTGTCGGGTGCGGGACGTACACCTCCCTCGCCACCCCGCCTCACGGGCACTGCCCGCCGCCGGCGGCTGCGTACTGCGTGCTCAGGCGTTCTCCACGCCCGTAGGCGCCTCCATGTACTCGACCTCCTGCCGCCCGCACCCCTCGGCCAGGTCCTGCAGCACCGCGATCTCGGCCGGGTCCGCGCTCAGGGCCCAACGCAGCTTCGTCGCCGTCCAGTCCGCCGCGTAGGTGCAGCGGGCATCCGCGAGCGGCGGCAACCACTGGGCGGGGTCCTGGTCGGCCTTGGACCGGTTGGACTTGACGGTGACCGCGACGAGCGACCCCTCCGCGTCCACATCGTCGGCATACGCCCGACGCCGCGCGGAGGACCAGTGGGAAGCGCCGGAGGCCCAGGACTCGGCGAGCGGAACCATGTAGCCGACGTCCAGGCTGTCGGGGTCGGTGACGCTCTTGCCGTCGTAGTACGAGTACCAGCTCCCCGAGGTGACCGTGCAGGCTCCCTCGATCACGGGCTCGGTACGTGATTCGCGGATCAGCACCTCGGAACGGGTACTGCACCGGTCGTGATCGGAATCGACCCGGAGTGCGAAAGCAGTGTCCTCATACCCTCCGTGGGACTCTGCAGCGCGCGGCAGAAGGTCGATCGCGTCGGACAAGGGCAGACGTTGGTACTCCGGTGTGCCCGGCGCTGCCTGGGCGGGCGCGGCAGCCGCGGTGGGCAGGGCCAGAAATGCGAGGGCAGCGAGGCCCCGCAGCGACGTCGAGATCATGCAGCCGTGATAGCCGCCCCCGCACCCCGGTCGACCGGGCTTCGCCCCTGCCTCACCCGCACGGACGCAACAGTCGTACCGGCACCCCGACACCCTGCGAGTCTCCGCCTCTCCCATGCCCCGGCTCCAGCACTCGGTCTACAGCTCACGAGGCAATCCGGGCTTCGAGCAGCCACCCAGTCGCTCCGCAGATGATCGGCTGCGCGAGACGGTGAACGGCCTTTCGCCCGGCGGCGGTTGCTCCAGCGTCCGTGCCCGCTGGACCCGCCCGCGCAGGAGCGGACTGGTGTGCCACCACTGTGCTCCGTGTTCGGCAGGCCTCCAGCGCCCTCGCGCAATTTCACAAGGCAACAAGCGTTCAACGCGTGCACGCCTTAAGCGGGTTGAACCCGTTCGGCCACACAGGCGGCGGGCACTCGTGCCGGCGGAACGCCTCTACACCCACGGCAACGCTGGCCCGAGCGAGGCGTGCCACCCGCGGTCCCGGTCGTGACAACCGGCAACGCCGTACCCCGCCGGGTGACCTGAGCTCGGGCCGGCGCCGAGCACCCATGCCCCGGCCCGGCCGCCGCCTTCGCTCTGGTCACCTGCAATGGGGAACCGGGGGCTGCCTCCCGACCGGCCACCACCTGCCCGCCGCTTGGCGTCCGTGCACACCACAGACCTGCCCGATGACTGGTTGGAGAATCCCATGGGACTGCCCGAAACCGACCCCTACCGCCTCCAGGGCGCCGGGCTGACGCCCGCCGAGCGCACCGAAGCACTCGAGGCGATGACCGAGAAACTGGCCGCGGCGGGCGACGAGTTGGGGTGGCAGCTCGAGTGGCAGCCCGACCTCAGCGGCCATCTCACCGAAGCCCTCACCGCACACGTCAACAACATCGGAGATCCCTACGAGGACAGCGGATTCGGCTCCCACACGAAGGAGATGGAACGCCGCGTCCTCGACTACCTCGCGGACCTCTGGGGCGCGCAGCCCCACCATGACCCCGAAGACCGGGACTCCTACTGGGGTTTCCTGTGCTCCATGGGCGCCACCGAGGGAAACCTGTTCGCCTTGTGGAACGCACGCGAATACCTGACGGGCTGGAAACTTGCCTTCCCGGACGTCGCGGCGCGCGGGCAGGAAGAGGAGGCGGAGCCCGTGCGCGAGCCCGTTCTCCTGTTCTCGTCCGACAGCCATTACTCGATCATGAAGGCCGCGCGGATCGTTCAACTCGACACACCCGCGTCGCTGGGAAAGCGGCTCTACCCCGGCGAGTGCCCGCTCGACGGGGACTGGCCCTCCATGGTGCCCTCCACCGATGGGCCCGACGGTCCGGGCACCATCGACCAGCAGGCCCTCGACGTACTGGTCCGGTTCTTCGCCCGGCGCAGGCACCCTGCCGTCATCGTGCTGAACGCCGGCACGACGTTCAAGGGTGCCTTCGACGACGTACGGAGCGCGTGCACGAACGCGGCGGCCGCCTACCGCGACGCACAGGGCGCGACATGGCGGGCCCGGCCGGACGACCAGGCGGAAGACGATCTGCGCCGCTGGTACTGGGTGCACGTCGACGGGGCGTTGGGCACCGCTTACATGCCCTTCTTGAGGATGGCCGTCGATCGCGGCGAGATCCCCGCCGGGCCCTCCCCTTTCCCCGCGTTCGACTTCCGGGTCCCCGACGTCAGCTCCATCGTGGTCAGCACCCACAAATGGATCGGTTCGCCCTGGCCCGGCGGCGCCTACCTCACCCACAACCGCTACCGGATGGACCCGCCGGACTTCCCCGAGTACGTGGGAGCACAGGACACCACGATCGCGGGGTCCCGCAACGGCCACTCCGCGGTCATCATGTGGGAGTACTTCGCACGCCACTCCCACGCCGACCAGATGCACCAGGCCGTCGAAGGCCTGCAGACGGCCCAGTACGCGGAGCAGCGCCTGCGGCGGCTGCAGGAGACCCACTGGCCGCACCTGGATTTGTGGGTCGACCGGTCCGAGTGGTCCCTGAGCGTCCGCTTCAGGCGACCGACCCAGGCCATCGTCGACAAGGCAGGCCTCGGCGGCATGACCGTTCGCGTCAAGGGTGAGGAACGCCAGTACGTTCACCTCTTCACGATGCGCAACACCACGCTCGAGCAGATCGACCAACTGGTCAAGGACCTCGAGAACCCTCAGGCGTTCGACTGAGACAGCCGCGCCACCGGAACATGTCCGCTCATCTCCCGCACAGGGGAGCGGAGTTCACTGCGCCGTCGGCTCGTCCCGTCAGCGGGCGAGAGAGACGGCGAAGGGCTTGAAGCCGTGCCGGCGCAGCACATGGGGCACGACCAGGACCATGGCCTCGGTGGCGCGGGCCGTGGTGATGTCACCGAGGTCCTCGATGCGTTCGGGCTGCCAACCCAGGTCGCCGAGCAGGCCTGCAACGGTTCCCTTCGCCTGTTCGTCGTCGCCCGAGAGATAAGCGGTCGGCGGGGTGGCCAGGGTCTCAGGAGCAGTCATGACCGTGAAGAGCATGGTGTTGAGGGTCTTGACCACACGGGTGCCGGGGAGCGCGGCCTGGAGCTTCTCGGCGAGGCTGCTGCCGGGGTAGCACAGGTCGCCGGGCAGGCCGTCGGCGGCGTCGCGGGTCGCGTTGGAGACGTCGACGAGGATTTTCCCGGAGAGTTCCGCGCGCAGGCCGGCGAGGCGCTCCAGGGAGCTGTCGCCGGGCGTCGCGTTGATCACGATGTCCGTGGAGCGGGCTGCGGTGCGTTGGTCGGCGTAGATGATCCGCGGAGCGAGGCCGCCCCTGCGGGCGGCGGTGTCGTCGGGGTTGCGGCCGCCGATGGCGACATGGTGTCCGGCTGCGGAGAGCTTGGCGGCGAGGTTGGCGCCGACGCGGCCGGCGCCCAGGATGCCGATGCTGGTCATGGGGGGTGCTCCTTGCGTTGAGTGGGTGTGCGAAGGCGTCCGGTCAGGCGATCGGTGCGAGGACCTTGAGGGCCGCGCCGTGGATGCCGGGGGAAGCCGCCAGGAAGTCCCGGCTGCCGGTGTGCCAGGCAGCGCCCGTCAGGTCGGTGACGGAGCCACCGGCTTCCGCCACCAGCAGAGCGCCCGCGACCAGGCCTGAGCGGACGTCGGAGAACTGCCAGAACGCGTCCGTGCGGCCGGCGGCGACGTGGATGAGTTGCATCGTGGCGGGCACGGACACGCGCACGACCAGGCCGCTGATGAGCATGGCGGTGACGGAGTCACCGATCCGCCGGAAGGTGCGCTCGTCCTCGCCGGGCCTGGCCTGGCCTGGCCGGTGCCGAGGAGTGCGGCGCCCAGGTCGGTCTTGGCGGACACCGTCAACGGACGGCCGTTGAGCCGGGCGCCGCCGCCGGCGACGGCGGTGTAGGTGTCGCCGGTCAGCGGCAGGTGCACGACGGTGAGTACCGGCCGGTTGTCGCGGACCAGGGTGGCGGTGACGGCCCACTCCTCCATCCCGTGGACGTGATTGATGTTGCCCTCGGCGGGGTCGACGACCCACCACTCCCCGGGCGGGAGCGCGCCGCCCGCCAGCTCGTCCTCGACCCACTGCGCCCCCGGCCGGGCCCGCATCAGCGGCTCCCGCAGCATGTCCAGGACCGCGTCGTCATTGGCCTGGAGCTCGCCGACGATCTCGTCCAGGCTCCCGCCCCGGGCGTGCGCGGTGTAGCGGTCGCGCAACGTGACGCCTGCGGCCTCCACCGCAGTGGTCACGTCGGACACGAGCGTCGCATCGGCGTCGAAAGACATGGCTGTGCTCATGGTGGGCCCCCTGGAGGATCGGTGGATGCGGACGGTTGGCTCGTCCCGGCACTTCGAAGGTAGGCCGCCCGACCCTTAACAACAAGTGCATGCTTGTCACTTGTAAAGTTACTGGCATGCAACTGGATCTGAACCTGCTCACCGCCCTCGACGCCCTGCTCGAAGAGGGCAGTGTCGCCGGCGCAGCAGCTCGCCTCCACGTCACCTCACCTGCGATGAGCCGCACCCTGGGCCGCATCCGCAAGGCCACCGGCGACCAGATCCTGGTCCGCACCGGGCGCACCATGGCCCCCACCACCCGCGCGCTGGCCATGCGTTCCCACGTCCACGCCCTCGTGCTGCAGGCCCACGAGCTCCTGTCCGCACGGCAGGAACTCGACCTGGCGGCTCTGGGCCGGGTATTCACCGTGCGCTGGCACGACGCCCTGACCGCAGCCTGCGGCACCGCGCTGATCACAGCTGTCCACCATGAGGCCCCCGGCGTCCAGCTCCGCCTGACCACCGAATCCGGAACGGACGACGCCGAGCTGCGCCGCGGCGAGGTCGACCTCGAATCGAGCTCCAGCCCTCCGACGCTCCCCGACATCCGCCACCGTCTCATCGGCACGGACCGGTTGATCGTGGCCTTGCGTCCAGGCCACCCCTTCGCCGAAGGGCCTCTGAGCCTCGAGCGCTACGCTGCCGCCGAACACGTCACCGTCTCGCGGCGCGGAAACCTGCGCGACCCGGTCGACGACGCCCTGACGACCCACGGCCTCGAACGACGCGTCGTCGCCGCCGGACCCACCGCCGCGTTCGCCCTGCAACTCGCCCTCGAAACCGACCTCCTCGTCACGCTCCCCGACGCCGTCACCCGCACGACGCGCAAACGACTCGGCCTGATCTCCCTGCCGCCGCCGCTCACGCTGCCGGACGCCCCTCTGTACCTGCTGTGGCACCAGCGCTACGACAACGACCGCGCTCACGCCTGGCTGAGAGACCTGGCCACCGAGATCGTCCAAGCACTGTTCACACGACCGAGCACTCCCCCCAGCAGCGCGCCAGCTGGATCGGGCGGTGCCGGATAGCCGCTGTTCCCGGTGGAGTGTGCGGCTCGCAGCTGTGCGGGACAGCGTCCGGCTGGATGTCGGGAAATCCCGGATGCGCCGATCACGGCGTCTCGGTTACCGTTCGCGTATGTCTACGCCCCGAGTTTCCTAGCCAAGGACC
Organism: Streptomyces sp. SID14478; assembly: GCF_010548525.1. Classification (GTDB taxonomy): domain Bacteria; phylum Actinomycetota; class Actinomycetes; order Streptomycetales; family Streptomycetaceae; genus Streptomyces. Next base: position 61,766 of record NZ_JAAGMG010001184.1, on the reverse strand, counting down.
CGCTTCCGTACCAGAAGTGTGTCCCTTTGCTTTCTCGGAGCGTCCTTCCATGATTACCGTTCGTGGTGTCGAGCTGCGCGCGGGCGCCCGCCTGCTGCTCTCCGACATCTCCTTCACCGTTTCCCCCGGCGACCGCATCGGCCTGGTGGGCCGCAATGGTGCGGGCAAGACCACCCTGATGACCGCCCTGGCCGGGCAGGCCACACCCGCCGCCGGCAGCATCACGCACGTCGGCCCGGCCGAGTTCCTGGCACAGGATTCCCACGCCGCCGACCCGGACGTCACGGTCACCGACCGGATCCTGTCCGCCCGTGGCCTGGACCGCACCCTGCACCGACTGCGCACAGCCGAGGCAGCGATGACCGACGCTGACACGCCGCTCCTGCTGGAGCGGGCGATGAGGGCCTACGCGCACGCGGAGGCAGCCTTCCAGGCCGCCGGCGGCTACGCGGCCGAGGCCGAGGCGGCCCGGGTGGCCACCGGACTGGGCCTGCCCGGGCGGGTGTTGGGCGAGCGGGTCGGCGATCTGTCCGGCGGGCAGAAACGGCGGGTGGAACTGGCCCGCACCCTGTTCGCCGGACATGACGGCACACTGCTGCTGGACGAGCCGACCAATCACCTGGACGCCGCCTCTGTCGCGTGGCTGCGCACCTTCCTCCGCAACCACACCGGTGGCCTGGTGGTCATCAGCCACGACCCCGCGCTGCTCGCCGATGTGGTCAACCGGGTGTTCCGCCTGGACGCCACCCGCGCCACGATCGACCTGCACAACACCGGCTGGCACACGTTCCTCGCCCAGCGCGAGGCCGATGAGCGGCGCCGTGTCCGTGAGCGGACGAACACCGAACGCAAGGCCACCGCCCTGCACGCACAGGCCGACAAGATGAAGGCCCGTTCGGCGACCGCCGTGATGGCCAGGAGCATGGCCCGGCGCGCCGACCGCATGCTGGCCGAACTCGACCCGGCCCGGCGCACGGAGAAGGTCGCCAGGATCCGGCTGCCCGAGCCCGTTCCCTGCGGACGCACACCGCTCGGCGCCATCAGCCTCACCAAGTCCTACGGCGACCACCAGGTCTTGGGCGGCGTGGACCTCGCCGTGGACCGGGGTAGCCGGCTGGTGATCCTCGGCCTCAACGGCGCGGGCAAGTCGACTCTGCTGCGCCTCCTCACCGGTACGGAACTGCCGGATTCCGGCCGCGTGGTACACGGACACGGTCTGCGCCTGGGCTACTTCGCCCAGGAACACGACACCCTTTCCCGTGACCGCACCGTCCGACAGAACTTGGCCGATGCCGCCCCGCACCTGAGTGAGGGTGAAGTCCGGCGCGTCCTGGGCGCGTTCCTGTTCTCCGGAGACGACGCCGACAAACGAGCCGGAGTGCTGTCCGGAGGGGAGAAGACGCGACTGGTGCTTGCCGGGCTGGTCCACTCCGGCGCGAACGTCCTGCTCCTCGACGAGCCGACCAACAACCTCGACCCCGCCTCCCGCACCGAGGTCCTGGCGGCGGTCGGCTCCTACCCGGGAGCGATCGTGATGGTCACCCACGACGAGGGTGCCATCGACGCCCTGCGTCCCGACCGGGTCCTGCTGCTGCCGGACGCGGACGAGGACCTGTGGAGCGAGGACCACCGCGACCTGATCACCCTCGCCTGACCCACCACCCCCGCCATCCGGCCCACGCGGCTCCCCGCGACAGAGCCGGGCCGGATGGCGGGGCATCATCCACACCACCGTCGAGACAGACGCCGCCCGGCGCAGTGCGCGCACTCCGATCCCCGAGCGGCGTCCAACTGGCGGGCGGCGCGCCCAGTTGGCCTCGGCCGCGCCTCGGCGGGACCCGAGCTGGCAGATGCGCTGCGCGACCCCGCACATCCTCTCTCGGCAGCCGCCGTCGACACCTTCGCGCACGAACACGCCACCTTCGCCTCGCCGCTCCTCGGCCTGCCGAACGCCCTGCTGACCCCGCATGTCGCCGGGATGACCAGGAGCGCCATGGCCACGGCCGCGCTCCGTTGCGCGGACCACATCGCGGCTCTGCTCGCCGACCACCCGGACGGCGTGCCCGTGGTGACCTTGTGACCGTCGCCTCACCCGGACGAGATCTGGTGGACCGGCGGAGCAGGCCGAGGTGATGCATCCGGGCGTTCTTACGCTCTACCACCCGCCTCCGTCGGCCTGGATCGGTGCCTTTGCACCGCGCCGGCCGAACCGTCCACGCTGCTCAATGTGTCCCCGGCATGACACCGACCAGGCCTGATGCCAGCGCCTTTGCCGGAATCAAGCCCCCTGGTTCTCCGTCACGGGCAGACACTCGGCAAGCAGGTCGACGACATCGCGCCAGGCTCGCTGCGCGTGCCGCGGGTGGTAGCCGACACCCGCGACCGCAGGGTGGTCGACCGGCGGATGGTGGAAGGCGTGCAAGGCGCCGCCGTAGACCGCGAGGCGCCAGTCGACGCCGGCGGTCTGCATCTCCTCGGTGAACGCCTCGCGTTGCGCGGGCGACATGATCGGGTCCTCCGACCCGACGCCGGCCCACACCGGGCACCGAATGCGCGCTGCCTCGCCCGGACGGCCCGTGGTCAGTGCGTTCAACGTCCCGATCGCGCGAAGGTTGACACCGTCGCGCCCGAGTTCCAGCCCGATGGCTCCCCCGGTGCCGTAGCCGACGGCGGCGATCCGGTCGGAATCGACCCGCGGTTCGGCGCGCAACACGTCGAGCGCCGCATGGCCGATGCCCCGCATCCGGTCAGGATCAGCAAGCAATGGCAGGCAACGGGCCAGCATCTCCTCGGGGTCGCTCAGATAGCGTCCGCCATGGAGGTCGAAGGCCAGCGCTACGTATCCCAACTCGGCGAGAACATCGGCCCGGCGGCGCTCGACGTCGCTGAGCCCCGTGCCCTCCGGTCCGAGCAGCACCGCAGGCCGGCGATCGACACCGGCCGGGAGCGCGAGATGCCCGATCATCGTCAAACCGTCGGCCGGATACGTGACCGTGCGCGTCGTCATCGTCGTCATGAGCCTGGACTGTAGTGATCGTCGAGCCCGGTCCGGCCGCCGTTCTGCCTCCGGCAGAGCAGACCCGGCACTCGAACGTAGGAGTGATCGCGCGAAACCTGATCAGGGCCTGAATGACGGCCGCCTCCGCCAAGGAAGGGGGCGAGGGTCGGCGAATGCGGCCGGCCGGTGCGGCACTCTCGACGCGTGGGTAGGGTCGTTCTCCTGTCTTCGACCAGGGAGGTCTCTCGAATGTCGCAGCAAGGCGCCGCCAAGGACGGGCAGCGACTCCGGAACGCGTCCAAGAGGTCGAGGGTCTCCTCTCCCGTTTCAGCCGATGGGCCTCGCAACGCGTCGATATCGTCGGTCTGCTCCTTGTGGGGTCCTACGCACGCAACGCCGCGCGTCCCGAGTCGGACGTCGACGTCATCCTTCTGACCACCGAAGAAGCCCTGTACCTCCACGACGACGCCTGGGTCGCGGAACTGGGCCTCGGCGACCTCGTGCGCGCCCAGACGTTCGGGGCCATCACCGAACGCCGCCACGTCACCGCATCCGGCCTCGAGATCGAGATCGGCATCGGCTCGCCAATCTGGGCGGACACCTCGCCCGGGCACACGTCGGGTCGTCACCGACGGCGCCCGCATCCTCCACGACCCCACAGGACTCCTCAACGACCTTGCGGCTGCCTGCTGAAGCCGTCCTCTCAACCGGAGGCTTCCCCTGCCGGAGGCACTCGCGGCGCAACGGTGGTGAACGGGCCGTCCTGGCGGTCACGTGGTCCTTCGACGGCTTCTCCGGTGCCCCGAGGTAAAGGGGGCGCGCGGGGACGGTAGATCACAAGGCCTGACTCAAGAACGTGGTGCGGATCGAGCGATTGCCGGACCTGAAGCCCATTCACCGGCGTCAGGCGGTCGTCCTGGCCCTGCCTGCGAGCAGTCTCCGAGCTGTGCACGGCCCCGCTCTTCACGTCCGAAGTCGACCCGGACACGGGCCAACTCTTTCTGTTGGAGACCATCAGCAACCTGCTGACCTTCGGCGAACTGCCGGACAATCCTGGCGTGGACGAAGTCGAGCGAGTGGTCGTGCGTCGGCCGGCCTGGCGACCTACCTCGACGGTCTCGTCGAAGGCTCCTCCTACTACCACCCCTCGGAGGAAGCCCACCACCAGTACCTCGCCGACCTGGCGGACTGGGCGAGCGAGGGCCATTTCGCGTCGCGCCACTTCGCTGTCGAGACCGCCTGCCACGGTGCTCGCGGGGTTCTCCCCGATTCCGCAGGGCTGCTCGACTCGTCCACGGGTCGCGCGTTGCTCGCGCTCTGCGAGGACTTCGGCGAGGAGCTCGTCACAACAATTCAGTGGCTCCGCATGCCGGGTCACTAGCGACCGCGTCGTGAGCCGGATGGCGAGTGCGGCAGCCGTGCCTGGCCCCATTCGCTGAAGGTCTTGTTCGAGGTCAAGCACTGGAATGACGGTCTCAGATCAAGCAAGGCGAAGAGTGTGCGCCTACACGTTCCGGGCGTGGTTGCCGCGGCCCTCCAGATGCCAGCTGACGATCCGCTCCGGGTGGATCCGAATCACCTCCTTGCTGAAGAAATCCGGTGCCACTGGAGGCAATTCGACCACGATCAGTTCGGCCCTGCCCCGGATCTCCACACCGCGCCCCCACCCAGGGGCGACAGCATCGGGGGCATCCTCCGGAGTCATGTCGTCGACGACGAACGAAACCTGTGGGTGGGTCTCCGCGTTGCGGTACTTCCGGCTCTTCGCGTTGTCCGGACCACCAATATCGACCGTCCCGTCCTCGTTCAGGCGGAAACCGACCGGGCGCACCGCGAGCGTCCCGTCCGGGGCAGCGGTGGCCAGCCGCCCGAGGCTCTGGCCGAGCAGATATGCACGCTCTTTCGAAGTGAAGATCGAGTCCATGTCTGCAATGTAGAACCTCAACCTGAGTTGAGATCAAGCCCTTCCCGGGGTGTTACCTATCGATAGCTGTCGGCGATCATCGACTTCTCACGGTGCCGAAGCAGGACCATTCGGAAACCGCCTGCGCACAGACTGCGCACCAGCCCACGGCAGACCCGGCGGCGCCGGACCGAAGCGATGAAGTGCGCCAGGTGCGCTTGTGAAACGAGCTCGCGCCACACCACCTGAACCCGATAGGTGTGCGACGGATCCACACTGATGGAAGGCTCTCCCGCCGCACGACCTGCCCGAACACCTCCACCGGCTCGTCGGCTTGAGCCGCTCGTCCGTTCGTCGTGTCGCAGACGGCCATCTCGCCGTGTCGCAGACGGCCATCTCGCCCTGGCAGGCCGGAGCGTGGTCGACCGGCGTCACAATGGTCCACGCGCTACCTGGGTCGTCCGACTCCCGACCACAGACGGCGAGAGCCGCCGCCAGGTCGCAGTGTTGCCGATGCGACCTCACAAAGATCACCGGGCGGCCGGGTCCGGCGCCTGTTCACGGCACCGGGCCCGGCCTACAACGGATCAGCCGTGCTTCACATGTCCGTCAGCAGTACTTCTGCTTCACCTTGTACGCCAGTGCCTTGCGACTGACCGACTCACCGCAGCGCACTGCCCCGTCCACCCGGATCGAGTAGGTCTTGGCCTGTCCGGTGGCCTTCTTGATCAGGCTCCGACCGCCGTCACAGTAGTAGCCCGTCCAGTAGCCGGAGGCCTGGCGGCGGCCTACGTAGAAGAAGTACCGGCCCTTCTTTGCGAGGGTGTCCTCCACCGTCAGGCTGCGCGTCTCGGAATGGCTCTTGTCGTGCCGGTACTCCCCGGAGAACTGCGCATCCAGGCTCCCCAGCACCTTGCCCACCGAGAAGTTGGCGTTGACGCTGCTGGTGAAGGTCATGCCGGAACTGGCCGTCGCCACGTGCTCCGTGTGTCGCGTGACCTTGCGGGCCCCGCCCGAGTACTGCTTCTCGTAGCCCTTGACGTGGGTGATCTTCCAAGGGTGCTTGGGGAAGTCCCACTTCACCGAGTAGTGACCCAGTTCGCAGATCAACGGGCCCGCAGAGGCCGCGGTCGCCGGTACCGCAGCCATGAGGCAGGCGGTCACGCCCGTGGTGGCCAAAGAGGCAATCAACTTCCTGTGCATCTGAACTCCCCGTAAAAGTGCAGGGGAAGCGGACCTGCCTGCTCCCCCGTTCCGTGCCCCATCTGGTCCTGATGGCGCCCGGACAATGTATGCGGGGGTGCTCCATGCCCCGCATGACGCTGAGCAAGAGTTGATGATCCATTTCAAATTCCACACACCGTGGTCGAATTTCTGGCTCGCCCGCGGATGGCCGATGACCACCGTGCAGACGTTTCCGAGCGCCCTGAGGAGTCGGGCAGGCAGCCGCTGATCCAGCCCGCGCCGTGAGCGCAGGGCAGGCGCAATCTGCGCACGTCCCCTCGATTACGGAGTAATGGCGGGCGCAGCGCGCTGATCGGCGGCAACTATTGCTGCAGATGACGGGGTCGAGCACATACGAGCGCACAGACCCGGTCGTCACCGGGACGGAGCAGGACGCCACCATGGGCGAGATCCTCGGTAGTACGGCAGTCATGATCAAGCCCAAGGGCAATCAGCGGCTCGCCGTGGCCCTGGATCAGCAAGGCAACTACGACTGGACCCAGCTGGAGCTGCGGACTGCCGAACCCGCCACCGACCGCATCTGGATCGTCGAGCAGTACAACGGCCAATCCACGCCGCCCGGCCGGCCACCTCTTGCTGTAGCTCTGTCCGGCCCGGCAGGGCTACAGCGATCGGCCCGGTCACCGCCTGTCTCCGTTTCGGGGCCGTAGGTTCTGGCTCGGGCCGTTCAGACCGGCCTGCGCTGTCCCGTCGCAGAGACCCGTGGCCTGCAGGCCCGTGTTCTTGCATTGCCCACCTTCTGTGAGACATCTGGCGGCGTGGCGTCCTGCACCGCTGCAGGAAAATCTCGGTGCGGCGAGAGGTAAGCATGTCGTATCGTGGGCGAGTTCCTGTTCCTTCGTGTCGATCTTGAGGTGACGTCTTATTAACCAGGCCGAGTAGTCGTCCGTGTTCCCCGCGTGCTGAGTCGTCGCACGTGTGCGGGGCGGACGTCGTGCTGGCCTGAGTTGCGTCATCCTTCCCCGTAGTTTCTCTTCCCGGGTGCAGCTCTGCCGTCTGCCCCGGGTTTCGTGTTCTCCGGCCCCCGGTGTGGCTGTCGGCAGGCTCCCCGGTCCTCTTGGACCAGGAGTTCCCCGTCGTGTCTTCCTCCGCGCTCGACAACGAGCCACAGCACACCGCCTCTCCCCCAGGCCCTCCCACACCTGAGCTTTCGGCCATGGGCCTGGCCGCCTGGATCGCCCTCTTGGTGCTGCTGGGCGCCGAGTTGATGGACATGATCGACCAGTCGGTCGTGCTGACCGCCCTGCCCGCGATCCAGGAGTCGACCAGCGCCGGACCGGACGCGGTGCAGTGGCTGACCACCGGCTACTCGCTGCCCATCGCGATCGGCCTGATCACCGGCGGACGCCTCGGCGACCTCTACGGCCGGCGGAGGGTCCTCCTCGTCGGCACCGTCGTGTTCACGGCGGCCTCGCTGCTGTGCGGCCTCGCCACCGGGCCGGGCGTGCTGATCGGCGCCCGTGGGCTCCAGGGCATGGGAGCAGCCGTGATGATCCCGCAGATCCTGGCCACCCTCCACATCACCTTCGCGGGGCAGAACCGCAGCAAGGTGTTCGGCCTGTACGGGGCCGTCATGTCGCTCGCCAATGTGCTGGGCCCGGTGATGGGCGGGCTGCTCACCGAGGCCGACCTGTTCGGGCAGTCGTGGCGGCCGGTCTTCCTGGTCAACGTGCCCGTCGGTCTCGCCGTGATCCTTCTGGGACGCCGGTTCATCCCCGAGTCGTTGGTGAAGAAGGCCGAGCGGCTCGATCTCATCGGCGTGCTGCTGTCCGCCCTGGCCATCGTCCTGATCGTCTTCCCACTCACCGAGGGGCACCTGCGGCACTGGCCGCTGTGGTGCTTCGTCCTGCTCGCCGCCGGCCTCCTCGTACTCGGCGTCTTCCTGCTCCACCAGAAGCGCAAGCAGGGCAACGCACCGCTCGTGGCACTGTCTCTCTTCCGAAGCCGGCAGTTCTCCGGCGGCATGGCCGCGCAGTTGATGCACGGCCTGCTGTGCGGGCTGTTCTTCATGACCTGGGCGCTCTACCTTCAGCAGGGACTGGGCATGAGCCCGTTCCACGCGGCCCTGGCCTTCGTGCTGCTCTCCCTCGGAGAGCTGGCCGGTGCGACCGTCACGACGAAGAGTGGCGGGCGTTTCGCCCGTCGCCTGCCCCAGGCAGGGGTCCTCATCACGCTCGCGTCGACGGTCGCGTACGGAATCCTGGCCGGCGCAGGTCAGGCAGCCGTGACGCTGCCGGCGATGGCCGCGCCGGTGATGCTGATCGGCTTCGGCCTCGGTATGGTCGGCGGGCCGCTGGCCGACATGTCGCTGGCCCGGGTCCCGCACAAGGATGCCGGTTCGGCTTCGGGTCTGTTCAATACCGTTATGCATCTGGGCATCGCCCTCGGCACGGCGCTGACCGCCCTGGTGTTCTTCGCCGGCACCGGTGGCTCGGCCGACGCCGCCCTCAACCGTGACGCGTTCCTCGCCGTGCTGTGGTGTGTCGGTGGCCTCCTCGCCTTGATGTGGGTCCTGATGTTCTGCCTGCCCAGGCAGGTGAACAACCAGGCTGACGGAGAACAACCAGGCTGACTGAGGCGGTTCGCCCCGGCGGCGGTGCCCCCATACCGGGTACCGCCGTCCCCCTCACCCCTCGTGACTACGCGGACCGTTCCCAGGACGGCAGGGCTTTTCTGGCGCGCAGGGCGAACGATGCGGACGTGCAGGGCAGTTCGGGCGAGCAATCTTTGCTGCCGTGGTCGTCAGTCCTGCTGCGGTTTGCCCACGCCTGCGCGGTAGGTACCGGGGGTCATGCCTACGGTGTGGGCGAAGGTTTGGACGAAAGCGCTGGTGGTTGCCCATCCGCAGGCGTGGGCGGTGTCGGTCACGGTGGCGCCCTCGGCGAGCATGACCATCGCGGTGAAGATCCGGACACGGGTGCGCCATTGAGGGAAGGTCGTGCCGAACTCGTCGCGGTAGAGGCGGGAGAGGGTTCGCTCGCTGGTGTGCACACGCTCGGCGAGCTGGGTGAGGGTCCAGGGCTGGTGCAGGTCCTCTTCGACGGTTCGGCAGGCGTCGGCCAGTCGTTGGTCGCGGGCTGCGGGCAGGGCGACGGGTTGGGCCGTCACGCGGCGCATCCGGTCGCGTAGCACCGCTTCGATGTGCCGGATCTCGATCTGCGTGAGAGCGGTGCCGGTGAGCGCGATCAGCAACTCGCGCACCAGCGGATCGACGGCGATGACCGTCGGGTTCTCGGCGTCGAGCAGCGGCGGCCTGCCGTGGGCGGAGAAGCCGACGGTGTGGAAACGGCTCTGCCCGTAGAAGCGGTGTTCGTGCCAGGTGTGGGCCGGAATCCACACGGCGCGGTCGTTGGAGGCGATCCAGGAACCGTGCTCCGTGGTGATCGCCAGGACGCCCGCGCTGACGTAGATGAGCTGGTGGTCGTCGTGACGGTGCCGGTCGATGGTCGCGCCGCCGCCGAGGAGCCGAGTGGTGGTCGGCGCGACGGGCGAGTGGCGGATCTGCGACATAGATAGGCAGAATACGGGAAGCGCGCCCAGGGTGCCCGCGCCCATCGTGGACGTGTGACAACGATCCAGGAAACAAGCACGTCCCGTGAGGCGGGAGGTCCGCCCGGGCACTGGCGCCGGATGCGGATCTGGGCGAGCGCTCATGCCGTCGACGACTTCTACCAGGGCCTTGTGCCCGCCGCGGTGCCCTATTTCGTACTGCAACGCGACTTCAGTTATGTCCAGGCCTCGGGGCTGGCCCTTGCCGCGACGCTCGGCAGCGCGGTACCGCAGGTGCCGATCGGACTGCTCGCCGACCGGTTCCGGCTGCGGTGGATGTCACCACTGGGAGTCGGCCTGGCGGGCGTCGGGGCAGGCCTTTCCGGGCTGGTTCCCTCCTACCCGCTGGTGTTCGCGCTGCTCCTGATGGCGGGTGTCGGCATCGCCATGTTCCATCCGCCCGCGGGGCGCGATGCGCGCCGTGCGGCCGGGGGCAGCGCCACCGCCATGAGCTACTTCGCCGCGGGCGGCAGCGTGGGCTTCTTCATTGCCCCTGCCCTGGTCACACCCGCCCTGGGCAACCTCGGAATGGGCGCGACCGCACTGTTCATCCCACCCGCTGTCCTCATGGGCTTCGTGCTGCTGCGTCACCACACCCGGACATCGAGTACGGCGGTCAGCAAGGTGCAGCGCCAGGGAAGGGACCTGCCGGGCCGGTTCGCTGCCCTGACCGCCGTCGAGATCGTGCGGTCCACCATCTCGACCGGGCTGAACACCTTCATCTCGCTGTACTGGATCCGCCACCTGGAAGCGAGCAGCGGCCTCGGAGGTCTCGCCCTGACCCTCGTTCTCGGCGGCGGTGTGGCCGGCACTCTGCTCGGTGGGCGGCTGGCCGACCGCATCGGCATGGTGCGCACCGTACAGATCGGCAATGCCGCCATGTTGCCGGCCCTGTGGCTCATGCTGATCTGCGACGACAAATACATGGCGCTGCCGCTCGCCCTGCTCGTCGGTCTGATCTCGAACATCCCGTTCGCCGTCCTTATCAAGCTCGGCCAGGACTACCTGCCCAGCCGGCCCGGGACCGCCGCCGGCGTCACCCTCGGCCTCGCGATGAGTGCCGGCGGCCTGTTCATGCCACTGCTCGGCATCGCCGCAACCCACTACGGCCCCCGAGGCGCACTCGCTGTCCTCGCCACCCTGCCGGCGCTCGCGATGCTGCTCTCCGTCTTCTTGCGTGAACCGGACGGGCTCCTCAGCGACCCGGCGTAGACGCCGGCCGTCCTCGACGGTGCGCAGGACCCGGGGGCATCGAGTGGTGATGTCGTCGACGTAGGCGCGGAACAGGGAATGGAGTGGCCGGGACCCGGGACTCCGTCGAGGCCCCGATGATCCGAACCTGGCGCCTTCGTCCTCGGCATGCGCGGCTACCTCGTGCTGCCTTGTCCATCCAGCGTGCTCCGTACGGTCTCAAGGCGCCTTCGCTGGCGGCGGAGTCCCAGCGGAGTCCAGAGCGAGCACACAAGCGTGAAGGAGAACAGGGCCGCGACACCATATTCCTGACTGAGCATCCGGTCGACGGCGAGCGTGGCGAACAGCACGATCATGACGACACGCAGCACCTTTTGCGGTCTGGACGACGCCCGGTCCACCGCTTGCGACTGGCGCTCCACGATGTCCAGGGCGGCGGAACGCAGAGCGGGGTCCGCAGGCAGGCGACCACTGCTTATCTGCGTGCCCACGTAGCTGTACCGGCTCAGCGAGAGGCCGTGCCGGCCGGCCCGCCTGCGTTCTCTGCACAGGACCACGCACGACGTGACGGCCACGACGACGATCAGGAACGCCGCCATGAGAACGCCGGAAAGCACCCTCCCCGAGAGGTTCAGCACGAGGCCCACTACGAAGCCGAACAGGCCGCTGAGGACCAGAAGCAATGCCCAGCGCATGGTGAGCCGACGCCGCAACGTGGCCTCGTCCGGGAACGCGATAGGTTGGTTGGTCATCGATGTTCTCTGCATTCGCCCACCGCCCGATCCGACCGTCTGGAGAAGTCGCGTTGCGAGGGTCTCCTCGTACCCCTCTGTCGGCGTCTCATGGCTTCTCCGCCTTGACTGAGTGCCTCGCCCGAGACGGCATGTGTGGTTCCAGGTCAGATTTGACCTGAGGCGGAAGCCTGGACACGGACCGCCGTACCGGTGACTCGCACACGCTCCTCGCCCGCACGCAGATCGACCTCGAGGAGCGACGGGCTGCCCATGTCGTGGCCTTGATGGAGGGTCAGTGTCACATCGACGGGGACGAGGCCCAGTTCCCGTGCGTACGCACCGAAGGCGGCTGCCGCAGCTCCTGTCGCGGCATCTTCCACCACTCCACCGACGGGGAACGGGTCCCGGGCGTGGAATGTCGTCGCTGTCTCACGCCACACCAACTGCACGGTGGTGAGATCCAGCTTCCGCATCAAGGTCAATAGCCGGTCGAAGTCATAGTTCAGATCGGCCAGCCGTTCGCGCGTGGCGGCAGCCAGCACGAGGTGACGGACCCCTGCGTAGGCAATCCTCGGTGGCAAGGCCGCGTCCAGATCATCGGCCTGCCAGGCGAGCGCCGCCAGCGCCTCAGCCACGTCCGCCGGGTCCGCCTTGGACACCTTGGGCACGACGCTGGTGAGAGTGGCCTTCAGCACGCCGCCTGCCTCGGTGACCGTGACGGCGATCGGGCCGGCAGGCGTGTGAAAGGTCAGCTCACCGGTTCCGAGCCGCTCGCCCAGGGCGACCGCCGCGGCGACGGTGGCATGACCGCAGAAGTCCACTTCGGCCTGAGGGCTGAAGAAGCGCAACGTGAGCGACCGCTCGTCGGCAGGGTCGGGGCCGGGACTGAGGAAGGCGGACTCCGAGTAGCCGAGTTCGGCTGCAATGGCGACCATGTCACTGTCGTGCAGTGCGGCAGCGTCCAGTACGACCCCCGCCCGGTTGCCGCCGACCGGACTGGCGGCGAAGGCGGTGTAGTGGAGCACTTCTGTGTTCGACGGCCCGGAGCGATGCGTGATGCCGGGCAGGGCTTGCGAGTTGGTTGACACGATGCGTGGTCCTCTTCTGATGGTCTGATGGGTGGTTCACCAGCGGCCACGGAGCGGTCGGCACTCAGCGGAGCCCGCAGGGGCACGGTGAGCCGTGCGCCTGTGGGGCGGCCGCCTCGGGAAACGGCGTGGCGTCCGAGACACTCTGCGGTGTGGTCACAACCAAGCTTCGGTGCCCCTTACTTCGCTGCACAGCGAAGTGTCGATGTCGTAGGTTGCCGCCATGCCGAATGCGCCTCGCGGCCCGCTTGCCGCCCGCTCCCGCACCGCCTCTTTCCACGACCGGGAGGGGGAGCCGCTCAAACACCAGACCGACATCGCGCGGGCCGCGGCCCTCATCGCCGACCCCTCGCGGGCCCGAATTCTCAAGTGCCTGGCGGACGGACGCGCGCTGTCGGCGAGTACGCTCGCGAGCGAGGCGGGGATCGGCCCGGCCACGGCCAGTGCGCACTTGGCCAGGCTCGTGGCGGGTGAAGTCGTCGCCGTCGAGAAGCAGGGCCGTCAGCGCTTCTACCGGCTGGCCGGGCCGGATGTGAGCGCCGCCCTGGAGTCGCTGGCCCTGATCGCCCCTCCCCTGGCCATCACCTCCTTGAAACAGAGCAGCCGCGCCAACGCCCTGCACCGCGCCCGCACTTGCTACGACCATCTGGCCGGACAGCTGGGCGTCGCACTCCTGCGGGCGCTGCTGGAACGCGGCGTGCTCAGCGGGCACGACGGCGTCCATCGCCCTGAGGAGGCGGTACGTGACCGCCCTTCGTCCTACGGGCGCGACCTCCAGTACCGGATCACCGACGAAGGCCACGGTCGGCTCGCCGATCTCGGCGTGGACACGGACCGACTGCCGCCCCGCCGTCCCCCTGTCCTGTACTGCGTCGACTGGAGCGAACAGCAACACCACCTGGCCGGCGGGCTCGGAGCGGCGCTGACTGCGCGTCTTTTCACCCTGGACTGGGTGCGGTGGGGAGCGAGCCCCCGGGTCGTCCACCTGACGGGTCAGGGCGCCCACGGCCTCAAGAAATCCCTTGGCCTGGTGTTCGCTTGAGATCTCGTCGGGCGCCGCTGATGCGGGCTTCTCCTGTCGTTCGGTTCGCTGAACCAGGTACGGCATTCCGTGTCACGCCAGACCCGGCTTCCACGAGTAGGCGGGCTGCTTTCTCCTCACCCCGCACCGACGCCGTCCATGCACGAACTCGTCAGGGTAGTTCGATCTCACCCAGCCCCATTGCCCGCAGTGCCACTTGAGCCATCTGCAGCTGGCCGGCGGCGTTGGGAGGGGCCGGATCGTCCAGCCAGCCGATCGGGTCGGCCGCTTGGTGGTGTGCGCGCCGGTGGGCCTCGTGGTCGACGGGCAGGGCGCCGCTTTCCGCAGCGAGCTCCCGCACGGCCTGGCGATACGCGGGCATCGCCGCGCGCCGTTCACGCTCCGCGAAGCTGACGAGTACGGGAGTGTGGAGCACGACCTGTGTGCGCGATCCGGCGCCCTCGACGAACTTCCGCATCGCCTCGCGGAAGGCCGGCAGTCCTGCGTCGCCGGCCAGGCAGTCGTTCGTGCCCAGCGACACGGACAGTACGTCCGGCCGGAAGCGTCCGCTCACCCAATCCTGTTCGCGGAGCACATCTGGGGCACTCCATCCCGACACCCCGGTGTTGACCACGACATCGGTATGCCGTCCCAGTTGCCACCGCAGCCGCTCGTGCAGATGCTCGCCCCAGCCCCGCGCGCCCTGGGTGCACAGCACGCTCTGTGGGCCGGCGGCCGTTGTCAGGAGTTCGAGCGGCATTCCGGTGTGGCCGTGGCGCTCTTGGGGCCGCCTCCCTTCGGTACGGGGACCACGAAGAACCGGCTGTCCGTGCCCTTGATGGTGTGCAGCACGGGCGGCTGCACCTTGGTGGTGGCGCCGTTGGACCAGGTGCAGACGACGCCGCGCACGTCGGGGGCGGTGTGGCCGAACACGAGCCAGGAGTCGGCGCCTTCGCCCTTGAGACGGACCCAGGTGGATTCCACGTGACCGCGTGACGTGGGCTTCACGGGGAGGGGGCCGTCGCTGGGGAACCAGTTCTTGTCGCCCGTGCGGGCCCTGGCGAAGAACCAGCCCTCGTCGAGCAGATCGCGGTACGGGTATCCGCCGCCCCGCTCGGTATCCGGAAACTCCCGGTCGTTCATCGCTGCGTACAGCCGGGCCGCCCCCGCCTCGTTCTTCGCCGGCTCCCACACGTCCACGCTGACGCTCCACGGCACGCCGTCGGCCCGCCCCGTCGCGAGTTCCTGCGTGTGCGGAGCGAGCGGCGCGGGTGTCCGGGAGGCCGGGCCGACCTTGCCGGAGCGGTCGGCGGTGTCCTGGAGCGAGGTGACCGCGACACCGGTCGCGCAGGCAGCGACCAGGACGGCAGCCACGGTCGTGACCCTGCGTCGGCGCTGCCTTCGTCTGCCTTCGCTCACGATCGCCTGGCACGGAGCCGGGCCGATCTCCACCTGGTGTGCGGCATCGGCCAGCCGTGCGACGAGATCCTGGTGGGCGTCGTCATGCTGCAGTGTCATGGCCGGGGCCTCTCGTTCGTCGCCTTGTCCGTCAGCCCCGGCACGGCACGGAGTTTCGCTATGCCCTTGGCCGCGTTGCTCTTCACCGTGCCGACCGAGCACCCCATCGCCTGCGCGACCTGCGACTCGCTCAGGTCCTCCCAGTAGCGCAGCACGACCGCCTCGCGCTGGCGGGGCGGCAACTGCACCAGCGCCGCCATCAGATCGCCGCGGTCGAGCGCCTGCGCCATCCGGTCCCCGCGCTCCGGTACATCCAGGCTCGTGTCGTCCCTGCGGGACACGAGCTCCTTGAATCTGCCGCGATGTCTGCGGGCATGCATGTTGACCATGATCCGTCGCACGTACGCGTCCGGATCCTGCGCGGACGCGACCCTGCGCCAGGCCGTGTAGACGCGCTCCAGCGACGACTGGACCAGGTCCTCCGCCGCGTGCTGATCCCCCGTCAGAAGGAACGCGGTACGCATCAGCCGGGCCCAACGGCCGACGACGAAGGACTGGAAGTCCACATCCGCAGCGGGGTTCGCTTCTCTCATCGACAACCTCCTCGCCCCATAGAGTCCACGGGGTCCGGAAACCGTTGCCTCATCGCTGAAAGATCGCGAAAATCCCCGCGATGGGGAGCGCAGGCAATGATGCGACCTTGGCGGAGGCCCGCACCACAGGCCCCTCTGCGTGATGGGCGGCGGGGCGACTCCGCAGCCTCGCCCCACGTCAGGACGGCATCTCACGCAAGGACTGCACGAAGGGGCATTGCGGACCCGCACCTGCCGGTTGCCACCGCTACGGCGGTGGCAACCGGGGTCAGGGCGGCACATGGCTACAGCCGGGCGGCGAACGCCGGAACCACCCCGGGCCGCAACAAGCGTGCCAAGGGGGCGGACAGCGAGGTGGTGGCCGGGGGCGAGGGGGCTACGTCACGTGGCCGTCTGTGCGTCCAGGGCCATGGCGGACTCCAGTGAGACGCGGCGGGTGTTCTGCAGCGTCGCGATCTCCCATCGGTCGTTCTGCCAGACCATCGCGAACAGTTGCAGGAAGTAGCGACTCGGAGGCGGCTCCTCCTCACCGGCCATCACCATGCCGAAGCGGTGGTGGATCACGGCGTGTCCCGGCGCGACGAGCCGGGCGAACTCCACCTTGCCGTGCACGAGCCGGGAGCCCTTCAGGACCGTGTCGAAGGCCGGCTGCTGGGAGGCGATCACCGTGTCGCGTCCCTTGTGGACTGTGCCGTCGAAGTCGATGAGTTCGGCGTCCTGGGCGAAGTCCGCGGCGAACGCGGCCGCGTCGCCGTGGTTCCAGCCCTCGATCATCCGGGCGGGGACGGCGCTCAGCGTGTCGGTCGACGGATCCATGGTCAGGCCCCTTTCCGTATTTCGTCTTTCCGGTCGCCATCTTCGCGCGGTCCGGCGAGGTGGTCATTGACGATCAGTGCACCGTCGTTGGACACGCGTGCCCCCGGGCTGTGCCCGTAGGTGGCCTTGAACAGCCGGCTGAAGTGGGCGGGGTCCGCGAAACCCCATGAGGCGGCCACCACGGCGACCGTGGTGTTCCTCCGGGTCAGATCCGCGTAGCAGCGCTCCAGGCGCCGCCGACGGATCAGGGCTGCCACGGTCAGGGGCTGGTCCTGGAACAGCTTGTGCAGCCGGCGCACCGACATGTGGTGCGCCGCGGCCACCTTGGCCGGGGTGAGGTCCCGGTCGGACAGTCTGGCCTCGATGAAACCGACGACTCTCGTGCGCAGTACCTCGTCGTCGACCGGGCGGACGTCGCCCAGGCGGGACGCCAGTGTCACCGCGATCAATTCGATCACCGCGGCCGCCGACCGGTCCGCCTCGTGGGCGCGGAACCCGTCCAGGGTTCGCGTCATGTCCCGTACGAGCGAGGACACCAGGGCGCCGGGGCCCTGGTCCCCTCGGATCCTTACGCCGGTCAGCCGCGCGGCGTCGTCCGCGCCGAGCCGCAGCAGGTGGCGCGGCATCAGCATGGTCACGTGGGTGGTCGCGGAACTGGCGAACCGCACCGGCCGCACCGGATCGATGAGGACCAGGTCCGTGGGTCCCAATACGGCGCTGTTGCCGCCCTGTTCGGCGCGTACGTGTCCTCGTGTCACCACCTCGACCTGCCACAGCTCGCTGTCCTCGGCCCGCGCGGATCGGGCGTCACGGAAGCATGCGCCCTCCGGGGTCACCAGCTCGGTCAGGTGCAAGGGGCCCAGGTGGCGGCTGACCACGTCGGCACGGAAGTCCTCGCCGGTGTGCCGGTCGCCGCGCAGCGGCGGCAAAGCGCTGCGCTCAAGCTTCTCAAGGAAGGCGTCGGCGCTGTCCATTGCGGCGCCGCTCGGGCGGGGCTCATCACCGTCCATCACTGCAGTGTTCACCTGGCTTCACCACTGCCGTGCTCCACTCCGAGCTGCAGCCGGTGGTGCCCGATGCGGTGTTGGAGGCGCGTCAGAGCGCTGCGGTGACGTGTGTGACGCGGGGCGGGCGGAGGAGGCACGCCGGGACCCCTGCCCCGTATCAGGCGCACTAGTACTGCAAGGGTGGTGATTTCCGTGGCTGATGGCCCTTTCGGTCGTGGGACCGGTCCCTGCGAACTGCCCAGCGCGCGGTCCAGGCGGACTCGATGAGGAGGGCGCGCGGGGAGGTCAGGCGTCTGTCCCGGCCACCGACCGGTCCCGGTACCTGAGTCCAAGGTGCGGGGCTCCGTGTCCCTTTCAGTAGCCGGGGGACCATCGGGTGTCACGGATCGCGGTGTGCAGTTCCTCGTCCGTGGCGTCGGGGGCGACCCCGTCGGCGACGGCCTGTCGGGCTACGGCCAGCGCGATGTCATCGGCCACGTCGCGCACGTCCGCCCACGCCGGGAGCAGTGGCGCCTTCGCGTCTGCGAGAGCCGGTGAGGCGTCTCCGAGTGCGCGGGCCGCGGCCCGCATCATCGCGTTGGTCACCCGGCTCGCCCGCGCCGCCGTCACCGCCAGCCCTACGGCCGGAAAGACGTAGACGTTGTTGCACTGGGCGACCGGTACGTCGACGCCGTCCCGGTGCAGAGGCGGGAAGGGGGAGCCCGTCGCGACGAGGACCTTGCCGTCGGTCCATGTGTCCAGATCGGCCGGCCGGGCCTCGGCGTTCGCCGTGGGGTTGGACAGGGGGAAGATGATCGGTCGGTCCACCTTCGCCGCCATGGCCCGGACGATGTCCTCGGTGAACGCGCCCTGGGCCGTGGAGAGTCCGAGCAGCACCCCTACCTGCAGGTTCTCGACGACATCCGCCAGCTGCAGAGTTCCCTGCAGGTCCCAGCTCTCGACATCGGCGCGATCGTGCGCGAACGCCCGCTGGTCGTCGGCGAGATCGTCGCGGTCGGTGGTGAGCAGTCCGTGGACGTCGAGGACCCAGCAGCGCGCGCGGGCCTCGCTGTCCGACAGGCCCTCGTCGACCATCTCCTGACGCACCATGTCCATGACGCCGATGCCCGCGGATCCCGCACCGACCATCACCACCTGCTGCTCCTTCAGCGGGACGCCGGCCACCTTGGTCGCCCCTCGCAGCGCGCCGAGCGCGACGGCGGCCGTGCCCTGGATGTCGTCGTTGAAGGTGAGCAGCTGGTCCCGGTAGCGCTCCAGGATCGGCGCCGCGTGCGGGGTGGCGAAGTCCTCCCATTGCAGGAGCACCTCGGGGAGTTCGGCCCGTACGGCCTCGACGAACGCGTCCACGAAGGCGAAGTAGTCGTCGTCATCGATGCGGCGGTGTCGCCATCCCAGGTAGAACGGGTCGTCGAGCAGATCTGCGTTGTCGGTGCCGACGTCGAGCAGGATGGGAAGGGTGCGTGCGGGGTCGATGCCTCCGATTAGGGTGTAGAGCGAAAGCTTGCCGACGGGGATGCCCATGCCGCCGACGCCCTGGTCGCCGATGCCGAGGATGCGCTGTCCGTCCGTGACGACGATGACGTCGACGTCGTGGTGGGGGCGGTTGCGCAGCATCTCGGCCAGGTGCTCGCGGTGCGGCCAGGACAGGTAGAGCCCGCGCGGACGCTGCCACAGTTCGGAGAAGCGCTTGCATCCCTCGGCGACCGTCGGCGTGTACACGAGGGGCAGCGCGGTCGGTACGTCATGGGCCAGCACGGCGTAGAAGAGGGCTTCGTTGCGGTCCTGCAGGGCGCGCAGGTACACGTAGCGCTGGAGGTCGTCGGCCTGTCGACGGATCTGGCCCCAGGAGCGGCGGACCTGTTCGTCCAGGCTGGTCACCGAGTAGGGAAGCAGCCCCCGCAGTCCGTGTTCGGCACGCTCGGTCTCGGTGAACGCGGTTCCCTTCGTGCGCAACGGGTCGGACAGCAGGGCAGGACCGGTGAGTTGGCTCATGAAGCCATGTTCCTGGCGGGTCAGCGGCCGTGGCGGCCTCGACACGCCAAGCGGTCCGCAGGGGGACGGCTGGTGGGGCGCGCCCCATACACGTCGCCGGCGCGGTTCGGGATCGGGGCGCACGGCGCGGCGGCCGGTCAGGCGGCGGTGGGGTCGAGGCCCTCGATCGCGAGACGGAAGACGCGCTCGGCCTGGGCGGCCGGGTCGGAATGGTGCTCCGTGGCCAGGGCGATCCCGACGACGAGCGTGACGAGATCGTGGACGGTGACGTCCCCCCGCACCGACCCGTCGGCAACAGCTCGGCGCAGCAGGGGGGAACCGGCCGCCTCGATGACTGCCGCGCAGGAGTCGCCGGCCCCGTCGTCCCCGAGGGGCTCATAGGAAAGCGCGTCGGCGAGGCCCCGCGCGGCCACCGAGTAGGCAAGCAGCTCGCGCAGCCACGTCTGGAGCGCCGTGCGGGTGTCGTCCTCGCTGCCGAGCACCTGCGCGCGTTCGCACAGCGCGCGCACGCGCTCTGCGAAGACGGCATTCAGCAGGGCCCTGCGCGTGGAGAAGTGGCGTCTGACGGTGGCCGATCCGACGCCCGCCTCACGGGCGATCCGTTCGAGCGACGCCTGGGCTCCGTGTGCCGCCACTTCGGTCTCGGCCGCGGCGAGTACGCGGGCGTAGTTGCGGCGGGCATCCGAACGCTGGCCGGTCATCGTCTCTCCTGATTGCTAAGTGGCGGACCCCTCCGTATTGTAGCGAAGCCGAAACGGTGACCCCCACCGTTTCCGGCGTGAGGAGACATATCCATGACCAACGCCACGCAACCGGTCCTCGTCACCGGGGCCACCGGCCGCCAAGGGGGCGCCACGGCCCGCGCCCTGCTCGCACAGGGAACGCCGGTCCGCGCCCTGGTTCGCGACCCACAGGCCGAGCGGGCCCGGGCCCTGGAAGAACTCGGCGCCCGCCTGGTCACGGGCGATCTGACGGACCCCTCGACGCTCGGAGCAGCCGTGGACGGCGTACGAGCCGTCTTCTCCGTCCAGATGCCCGCGTTCACCGAGCAGGGCATCGACTTCGACGGCGAGGTCAGGCAGGCGTACCACCTCATGGCCGCCGCCAGTGATGCCGGCGTGGAGCAGTTCGTGCAGTCCTCGACCAGCGGGGTGGGCCAGCACACCCGGGCTCCGGGCTGGGCGGAGGGCCGCTGGACGATGATGGAAGCACCCCTGGGCACCAAGTCGGCCATCCAGGACCGCCTGCGCGAAATGGACTTCCCCTACTGGACGTTGATCAAGCCGTCGTTCTTCATGGAGAACCTCGAGCCGTCCATGCGGTTCTACTTCCCACGCGGGGTGGAGGGCGGCCTCGTCACCGTCGTGAAGCCGCACACGCACCTCGCGCTCGTCGCGGCCCAGGACGTGGGCCGCGCCGCGGCTGCCGCCCTTTGCGCGCCCGAGAAGTACCACCGCGTGGAGCTGGAACTCGCCGGCGATTACCTGACCATGACGCAGATCGCAGACATCCTCTCCCGCGCCCTGGGCGTCCCGCTGGCGGCTCCGGACATGACAGAGGACGAGGCCCGCGCCGCCGGCATGCCCGACATGGGCGCCAGTCACAGGTTCCTGGACGAGGTCGGTCAGCCGGCCCGGCCGCAGTTCGCCCGCGCACTCGGCCTCGAGCTGACCAGCTTCCAGCAGTGGACGCGGGAACATCTGCGCGTCGACGCCTGAAACCCCGGCCGCCTCATGCGACCACGGCCGCACCGGGCGACCCCGTCACCGCGGCGAGCCGCGGTTCACAGCTCGGTGCCGCTGCCCGTCATCGGCGTACCCTTTTCGGGGACGTCGGTGCCGGGTGGTGCGAGCGAGTCGGCCAGCTCCCGCGGGTTCTCCCCCGCGGCGAGATGCTCCAGCAGCTCCGCGAGTTCTTTGCACGCGTTCTGGACCGATCGTCGCGTGGCACGTTGCTCGATGACGAGAGCGGACAGCAGCAGGGCGGTCAGGGCGGCCGCCCCGTTGAACGCCTGCAGCTTGACCATGATCTCGACGTCGGACAGGTGGAGGAACGCCCCGCGCTCCCAGTTCGCCTCGATCGTCGTGAGCACCGAGGCGAACAGGGCGCACAGCATGCTCCCGGCGAGCTGGAAGCGCAGTGCCGCCCAGATCAGCAGGGGAAAGACGAGAAAGAGCAGGCTCGTGGAGCTGAGGACGGCCAGCGGCACGAGAACCAGGGCCGCCAGCGCCAGGCACACCGCCTCCTTCCAGCGACGGGCGGGAGTGCGCGCCACGACGCCGAGGAAGAGCGCGAGCAGGAGCGGGGTGACGAGCAGGACGCCCATGGTGTCGCCCACCCACCAGGCCAGCCACACGGACCAGAACTCCCCGTCGTCCAGCGTGCCGTTCCACACCTGGGGCACCGCGCCCGCCGTCGCGCTGATCAGCATGGCGCCGAACCCGCCGAGGAACACCAGCGCGAGACCGTCACGCAGGCGTGAGACATCGAGGCGGAAACCGACACGGCGCAGCAGCAGGTACGCGCACAGGGGCGCCGCGGTGTTGCCCGCCACGGTGATGATCGTGCCGAGCTGCGGTGAGGTGAGTGAAGCGATCACGAGGAGGGAGCCGAGGGCGATCCCGGGCCAGACCCGTACACCGAACACCAGCAGGCAGGCGACGGCGACGCCGGTCGGGGGCCAGACGGGTGTGACGATCACGCCCTGCACGACGAGTTGGCCCAGCAGTCCGAGCCGCCCCACCGCGTAGTAGCAGGCGGCCACGGCCAGTGACTTGAGGGCCATGTCCACGAACCACCGGGACCGTCGAGTAGCCAGCACAGCAGCCATCAGACACCGGTCTCCCCTGCCCGGCCAGGCGGATGCCGCCATGCGGCGCCGACGTCGTGGCCGACGACAAGGACCGCGGCGTCGTCCTCGTGGCCCACGGAGTCGGCCAGTTTCATGACGCCGCGGGCGAGTGTGGAGACGCCCAGTCCGGCGGCGGCGGTGACCTCGGCGAGCCGCTTCACCTGGCGCAGGCCCTCGTCGAGGTCCATCGTGGGCCCCTCCACCACGCCGTCGGTCGGCAGGACGAAGACGCCGCCGGTGGTCAGCCGGTGTTCCGTGACGGGGTACGTGGTGCCGTGCAGCACCCCGAGCGGAGGCCCGCCCTCCCCCTCGTCGATACCCGACTTGCCGTCGGCCGTGGCCCATATGTGGGGCACGTGACCGGCTCGCGCGCACTCCAGGATGCCGGTCACGGGGTCGAGCCTCAGGAACGTACAGGTGGCGAAGAGGTCCGAGTCGAGGGAGACCAGGAGGTCGTTGGTGCGGGCGAGGAGCTCTCCCGGGTCCCCCGTCACGGACGCCAGCGCTCGAAGTCCGACGCGGACCTGTCCCATGAACGCGGCGGCCTTGATGTTGTGGCCCTGCACGTCGCCGATGGACAGCCCCAGGCGACCGTCGGCCATGGTGAAGGCGTCGTACCAGTCGCCGCCGACGTTGAGCCCGTGGTTGGCGGGCATGTACCCGACCGCGAGGCGGACACCCGGCGGGCTGGGCAGGTCGCGGGGCAGCATCCCGCGCTGCAGGGCGACCGCGAGCTCCACCCGGGAGCGCTGCAGTTCGGCCAGCTCGCGCGCGCGGGCGGTCAGCGCGCCGAGCTTGGCCAGCAGATCCTCGCCGTCCTCGACCGACTCATCGCGGAACATGGCTCGCCCCCGTTCCCCGAGAGGCTCTCCCCCACTGTGCCCGCGCACGGGGCCGCCCGCACGTCGTCAGCGGGGCCCGCCGTCGGCGTCCGGTGCCCGCACCGCTCCCTCGGGGAGGGGGCCTCATGTGCCCGGGACGATGAAGTCGCACCACACCGCCTTGCCCTCGCCCCTGGGCTCCACGCCCCAGCGCGACGCGACCGCCTCCACCAGGACCATGCCCCGGCCCGAGGTCGCCGTCTCTCCCGCGGAGCGGCGCTGCGGACGGTCGCTCGACCTGTCCTTGACCCACAGGCGCACACAGCGCGGCGGCCCTGTCAGCACCTCCAGGGTGAGCACCGCCCCTCCCTCGGTGTGCACGAGCGCGTTGCAGAGCAGTTCTCCCGCGGCGACCTCGACGTCGTCGGCGACCTCGCCCAGACCCCACGCGGCGAGGTGTTCACGCAGCGCCGCGCGCGCGTCCGCCAGCCCTTCCGGGTCGGCCTGATGGATGTAGCGGTGGATCCGCGGCGCCTGCGGCGTGCCCGGGTCGGGGACGCGGCGCAACACGAGCAGCGCCACGTCGTCGCCGCTGCTCCACTTCTCCCACAGCGGACGGGACAGGTGGTCGGCCACCTCCTCGGCCGACTCCGGGGCGGAGCCCAGCGTGTCGGCCAGCGCGGCCATGCCCTCCTCCAGATCGGTTCCCGGCTCCTCCACCAGGCCGTCGGTGCACAGCACGAGGGTCTCGCCGGGGATCAGGTCGAGGCGGGCCTCGACGAAGTCCTCCATGCCGAACTCGGTGGCCAGGCCCAACGGGAGCCCGCCGCGCAGGTTGGGAATGCCGACACGGCCGTCGACATGCCGTACGAGCGGGGGCAGGTGGCCGGCCCGCACCGCGCGGACGATCCCGGTCGCCGGGTCGAACTGCGCGTACGTACACGTCGCGAACCGGTCGGTGTCCAGTTCCGCCAGGAACCGGGAGGTGCGTGAGAGCACCTCCGGCGGCCGGTGTCCCTCGCCCGCGAACGCCCGCAGCGCGATCCGCAGTTGCCCCATGATCGCGGCGGCGTGGGCGTCGTGCCCCTGGACGTCACCGACGACGATGCCGACGCGTCCTCGGGGCAGGGCGATGACGTCGTAGAAGTCCCCGCCCACCTCCCGGCCGCCCCAGGCGGCGTGGTAGCGGACGGCGATCTCGGTGTCGGCCACCTCAGGGATGTGCCGGGGCAGCATGGTGGCCTGGAGGCTCTTGGCGAGGTCCCGCTCCTCGTCGAAGAGGATGGCGCGCTGCAGGGACTGCGCGACGATGCCGGACAGGCCGACGCACAGATTCCGGTCGACGTCGGTGAACTCCTTGCGCCCTCGGTAGAACAGTGCGAGGCCGCCGATCGCCCGGTCCTGGGCCACCAGCGGCAGGAACGCCGCCGAGCCCAGCTCGAGCATGTCGATGTACGGGCCCAGTCGGGTGAACCGGCGCGAGAGCTCCGGCAAGGACGCCACGAACCGGGGCCTGCGGGTCAGGACGGCCTCGGCCAGGGGCAGCGACTTGTCGATCTGGTGCAGCGTGAGCTCGTCCAGTGCCTGCATGGTCTGGCCCACCAGGGCGATCAGTTTGAGGTTCTCGCCCTCCACCAGGCCGAGGACGAGGCCGTCGGCCGCGAACCGGTCGAGGCCGCTCGCGCCGGACAGCACCGCCACGACGTCGTCGACGGTGACGGCACGCGACAGCGCCTCGGTCGTGCCCTGGACCATGAGCGCCACCCGTCGGCGCTTCATGTCGACCGCGTCCACACCGGCGAGTTCGGCCGGTTCGTCCGGCGAGGTGCGCAGGAAGCCCACGACACGCGTGGCACGACCGTCGGCGTCGCGCAGGACGCGTCCCAGGACGTGGTTCAGGCCCGTCGTGCCGTCACGCCGGCGCAGGTGGAAGTAGGTGCTGTAGGCGTCGCCGCCCGATTCGATCGCCGCGTTCACCCTGGCGGTGAGGCGGACCATCTCCTCGGCCGGGATGCGCAGACGCAGGGAGCCCACGGTGCCGTCGTACTCCTCGGCACGCAGGTCCAGCACGGTCAGGCAGTTGGCGTCCAGGCCGAGCCCACCGCTCGCCAGGTCCCAGTCGAAGCTGCCCATGCTGTTGAGCAGCAGCCGCTCTTCCAGGCCAATTTCCGGCTTCTCCGCAGGTCCCATATGGCTCTCCGTTGCACCGCTCGGTCACCATAACCGCCCTGCACCGCGGCTGCATCGCGACCGACGCCGACGCCGAGGCCGGAGCGCCGAGAACGAACCGCGCGGCGTCCTGGCGGCCGCGACAGCCCACGAGCACGAAGCGCGCTGCGTCTGGGCTGGGTGGGAGGAGCGCACAGCACGCGGGGCGGGCACCGGCCCTCGTGAGGTCGGTGCCCGCCCAGGTGTTTCCGGCGGTGAGGGTTGGGCCGGGACTGTGATCTCGGCCCGTGATCCCTCGGATCCCCTGTGCTCCGGGCGTCGCAGCCGAGGTCGACGCCATCGACTCGACTCACTTGCGGCCGGGGCTCCTGCCGGGGAGAGCGGTCACTTCAAGGTGACGCAGACCTTCTTGGCGTTGTCCTTGAACTGCCCGCAGAACTTGGTTCCCTTGGGGTAGCTCAGGCCGCTGTAGTGGTTGCGCCGGCCCCACCAGGCTTCGTACCAGCGGCTGCCGTCCTCCGACGTGTAGGCCGCCTTCCGCCATGACTTGCCGACGTGCGCCGAACCACCCGGTTTCTTGTACAGCCAGCGAGCGCGCAGGGTGCCCTTGTACTTGGACACGTTCCTGTCGATGGCGATCATGCTGATCGCCCGCTTGGTGGTGCCCGACCTGGGCTTGTACGTCACGACGATGGCGTAGCTGCCGCTGCGCCCGACGACCTGCCTCTCAGCGGGCGCGGCCTGCGCGCCGGGAGCGCCCAGGAGTGCGACGGCGGTGCTGGTCGCCAGGACGCCCGCCGCGATGCTCGCGCGCAGCCGCTTCCCTGTGCGGCGGTTCTTCAACGGCATCGCGGCGTCCTGCTGTGCCGCCGGTGCGGTCGTGACAGGGAAAGGCGTGGCCGGTGTATCTGGTTGCAACGTGTTGTCACCCCGTATGAGCGGAAATTTGATCTTGGTCAGCGTGCAGATTACCTACGCCGCACCCTGGAACCCAGAACGACATCGAACCCTCGCAGCACGCGAACCAACTGATCACACTTGACCGTGCCATCGCTCTCTGTGCCCGTCGGACTGTGCGCGGGGAGCCGTCCGGTGTCAGTGGACAGCGGCGCTGTTGCGTCGGTCGATCTCGGAACGGACCGCGCGGACGTCGGCGGGGTAGGTGAGGTGAAGCAGGCCGCAGAAGGCCGCGTTGGCGGCCATGAGGACGACCAGCACCCAGAGGAAGACGGTCTGCAGGCCGATGGCTTCGCCGAGGGCGCCGGCGCCGAGCGCGAAGATCGCGTAGGCCAGTGCTTCGGCGATGGAGATGAGGACGGCGAAGGCCGGGCCGCGCAGTTCGGGCAGGGTGACGGCCATCACGAGGGGCCGGTTGATGCCGGGGTTGAGTCCCTGGAAGAAGGCCATCACGCCGAACAACGCGGCGAAGACCATGATGGATCCCCAGTCGATCTGTGTGCCGAGGAAGGCAGCCGCGGCGTACAGGAGTTGGGCGAGCTGGAGGAGCGTGACCCGGCCGTGCCAGGGGTGGGCACGGTGGACTCGGTCGGTCAGGATGCCGCCGGCGACGGTGCCGAGGAAGTAGCCGAGCCCCGAGGGCACGGCGATCAGGGCCGCCGTCTGGGTGGTGAAGCCGTAGGTGTCGACGAGGAAGACGACGGCGAAGGTCCCGGCCAGGAGGTGTCCGCTGATCAGGCGTTGGACGACCATGAGGGTGAAGGTGCGGGAGCGGAAGAGGGCGGCCACGACGGCGCGGTCGAGGCGGGGATGCGCCGGGGCCGCCTGGGCGAGGAGTCCGTCGCCGGCGCCTGCGGTCGGCTCCTCGTAGAGGAAGAGGACGAGAAGGGCGGACAGCAGCATCAGGGCTGCCAGGATGAGGAAGCCGGTGCGCCAGCCGCCGGGTGCTCCGGCGACCTGGGCGATGACGGGGGTGAGCAGGGAGCCGACGATGGTGACACCGCCGTAGAGCCAGCCGACAGCTCGGCCTCGGCTGTTCTCGTCGAACAGGTCGGCGATGATGTCGTGGATGACGGGCTGTCCGGCGGCGGCGCCGATGGAGGCCAGGGCGAACAGGGTCAGGAGCTGGGCGTAGTTCTGGGCAGCGGCGCACAGGGCAGTGGCCGTGGCCATCCAGGTTCCGGACGCGACGAGTACGCGGCGTCGTCCCCAGCGCTGGGCGAGGGAGATCCACAGCGGGCCGCAGATGACACCGACGATGCGCGAGGTGGCCTGGAGGATGCCCAGGGCTCCGAGCGAGAGTCCCAAGGTCTGGCGGATGGAGGCGAACAAGGTGCTGAGGACCGAGGTTTCGCTGTTGTCGGTGAGGACGGTAGGTGCCAGGACAGTCAGTCGCCACCATCTGCGCGGGACGGCGACGACAGCGCCTGTGGGCGGGGCGGTCTGGGGAGCGGCGGTGTTTTCGGGCATGACGGCATGGCCTCTTCGCTGAGGGCGGCGTGGTGGGCAGGGAGGAGCGCGGCTCGGCGCGCGACGAGGGGATGTTGCGTGCGCGGAGTCGGGGGTGGGCCGCCCGCGGTGTGCGGGGGCAGCCGGCGTCAGAGTTCGGTGGTGTCCTTCAGAGGGGCGAGTGCCCCCGCCAGCAGGCGGAGTTGGTCGGGGCGTACGGCGGGGCTCATGGCGGCCAGTTGGTGCGGGGTGAGGGCGCCGACCATGGCGAGGAGTCCGGGTGAAGCGAGCATCGGCAGCTGTTCGAGGGTGACGTCGTGTGCGGCCGGGTGCGCGAGCAGGGTGCGTACGGGCGTGTGTACGGACAGCGCGGTGTCGGGGAAGTCGGCGGCGGGCGGCAGCGGTTGGGCGGCGGAGGCGGCCTGGGGCTGCTGGGCCCGTACGAGCAGGTGCGCGTCGGTGACGGGACCGTGTTCGGGCAGGCCGAGGCGCTCGTACTGCTCGCTGGGGGCGTCCTCGGCGCGTAGTGCGTCGACGAGGAGGGACGCCATGCGGCGTTCCAGGGCGTCGTCGGTGAGGGGGTGCTCCTGGTCGGGGTCGGTTTCGAGGTCGAACAGGAGGCTGCCGAAGGCGTGGGGGTTGCCGACGGCGAAGCCCGGCAGGCGCAGGAGCGGGGCTCCCTTGGTGAAGGGACGGGCGGGTTCCAGGGTGGCCGCGGTGAGTTCGGCGGGGGTGAAGCGGCTCATCATGTGGGTGGGCATGAGGGTGTGCTCGTACAGCGGCTGGTTGGCGAGGGCGGCGCAGGCGCGCATGTACACGTAGCGCCCGTCGGTGATGTTGGCGTGGCCGCCGAAGACACCGAAGATGCCCGTCTGCCGGACGGGGGTGTCGTGGGCGACGGTGTCCGCGAGCGGCCGGCCGCGCATGTCCGGAGTGCGGTCGACGTCGAAGAACTCCAGGAGGGTGGGGCCGAAGTCGACGGTCTGCACGAGGGAATCGCGGCGTCCGGTGGCGCGGGTGCGGGGGTCCCAGACGAAGAGCGGGGTGTGGATGTTCTCGTCGTACCAGGGCTGGACGTTCTTGCCCCACCAGCCGTGCTCGCCCAGCAGGAGCCCGTGGTCGGTGCAGACGAACAGCAGGGTGTCGTCCCACAGGCCGTGTGCGTCGAAGGCGTCCAGGACGCGACCCAGGGAGGTGTCGCACATGGTGAGCAGGGCGGCGTACTCGTTGCGGGCGTGCGCCACGGCGTCCGCGGTCTCGGTGACGCGTTTGTAGTCGGGCCAGTCGAAGTGCGGGCCCTGCCAGTCGTGCGGGTAGTACTTCTTGTGTTCGGCGTAGGAGTAGAACGGCTCGTGCGGGTCGAAGCACTCGATCTGCAGGAACCAGCGGTCGGCTTCCTTGTTGGTCGCGATGAATTCGAGGCCTGCGTCGAAGGTGCGCGTCTGCGGGTGGTCGGCGACGTCTTGCAGGTACTGGCGGTTGATCCAGTCTTGGCGCCACAGGGGGCCGTTGCGCCAGCTCAGCGCGTCCGGGATGTCCGGGTCCTGGACGTGGCCCTTCCACTTGTCGCCTTCTTGGCCGCGGAAGAACTCGAAGCTGTTGTAGCGCTGGTGGTAGGTGGCGCCGCCGTCCTCCCAGTAGTGCTGGTGGTCGGTGACCAGGTGGGTGTAGACGCCGTGGCGGCCGAGGATCTCCGGGACCGAGTCGTCGAAGGGCTCCAGGGGACCCCAGGAGCGGTGCAGGAAGTTGTGGCGGCCGGTGTGCATCTCCCGGCGGGCCGGCATACAGGGCATGCTGCCGCCGTAGCAGTTGTCGAAGACGGCGGTGCGTTCGGCGAGGCGGGCGAAGTTCGGGGCGTGGGTCCAGTCACAGCCGTAGGGCGGGAGCAGGCGCCGGTTGAGGCTGTCGAACATGACCATGACAGCTTTCACGGGGCGTCTCCTTCGGGTGCGCGGCCCTCGGTTGGTGCGGCTCCGGCGGGCAGGCCGTCGGCGAGCAGGCGGCGGGTGCGCTCCAGCCAGTCGATCCACGTGTCGACGGCCGCGGCCCCCTGCTGGTGGGCGAGTTCGAGGACCAGCCGGGCGCGGGGCTCGTCGATCTCCGCGATGGGCTCTTCGAAGCGGACGGCACGGTCGCGACCCCGGGAGGCGGCGATCTGTTGACGGCGGTAGGCGAGTTCGGCGTCGATGACGCCGAGCAACGCGGGCAGGTCGAGCATGCCGGTGAAGATGAACCGGGCCATGAAGTCGGGGTCCTGGAAGCGGCTGGTCGGCTCGTACGGGGAGCGGGCCCAGGCGAGCAGCGCGGTACGCCCCTCGTCGGTGAGCCGGTGGACCTTCGCGTCGGGCGCCTTGTCGCGGGTGTCGACGGCGAAGGCCACCAGGCCCTGTTCGGCCATGCGGTTCAGGAGCCGGTAGATCTGGCTCTGGTGGACGTGGGAGCGCAGGAAGCCGCCTTCGGCCTCCAGCCATCGCCTGAGGTCGTATCCGCTGCGCGGCCTGATGGCGAGCAGGCCCAGCAGCACATGGTCGAGCTTCATCCGCGCCACTCCTTCGGCTCGTCGGACCCAACCGCCGAGCTAGGTGAAACTTCATCTAGGTGCAAAGTGCTATACGGTCGGTGGCGCCGTCAATGGTCCGGCCGCAATTGGCCGACCCGATCGCACCCGGCCGGCCATTCGTCCGCCCTCGCCCGCCCGTCCCTCACCGGAGGAGTCCATGACCTCGTCCCCCACTCCCCCGCGCCGCTCCACCGGGCCGACGCCCGGCTGCTGCACCCCCGGCCGCACCCAACAGGCCCCGCAACCGGCCCTCTTGGCAGTACCGGCACCGAGGAAGGAGCGGCCGCGACACGAGGACGTCGCGCTGCCCGGCGGGACCTTCGCCATGGGCGACGCGTGCGACGAGGGCTACCCCGCCGACGGGGAGGGCCCGGTGCACCTGGTCGACGTGGCACCCTTCTCCATCGACGCCACCCCCGTGACCACCACAGCGTTCGCCGCCTTCGCCCAGGCCACCGGGTACCTGACGGACGCGGAGCGCGCGGGCTCCTCCGCCGTCTTCGACCTGTTCGCCCTGGCGCGCCCTCACGACATCCTGGGGCGCTCCTCCGCCGCACCGTGGTGGCTGGAGGTGCGCGGTGCCAACTGGCGCCACCCCTACGGTCCGCTGGGTGACGCGGATGCGCTGGGCGAACACCCCGTCACCCACATCAGCCATTACGACGCGCTTGCCTACTGCCGCTGGGCGGGCCGCGCCCTGCCCACCGAGGCGCAGTGGGAGTACGCGGCCCGCGGCGGACTCGCCGGGCGGCGCTACTCCTGGGGTGACGACCTGATGCCCGGTGGGGAGTTCCGCTGCCGTATCTGGCACGGCGACTTCCCCACCCGTCCCACCGGCGCCGACGGCTGGTTCGCCACCTCACCGGTGCGGACCTACCCGGCGAACGGGTTCGGGCTGTACGACGTGGCCGGCAACGTCTGGGAATAGTGCGCGGACACCTTCGATCCCCGGTGGTACGCCCGCTCTGCGCGCCGCGATCCGGTCGGCCCGCCCTCCGGCGGACAGCGGGTCCTGCGCGGCGGCTCCTACCTGTGCCACGACAGCTACTGCAACCGCTACCGAGTGGCCGCCCGGACGGGCAACACCCCGGAGTCCACCAGCGGCAACTGCGGTTTCCGCACGGTCTCGGTCACCGGGCGGAAGCCGTCGGACGGCCATGCGGTGCGCGGCGCCTGAACGCCCTCCCGTCCACGTCCCCGGCGTGGGTACGGCGTATTCGCCGGGGAGGACCAGATGGCCGGTCTGCGCTGAGCGGCGCGCCTCGTCCTTCTCCTCTCCACAGCCATGGGCACGTCAGCTGGCGGCGTGGCGCGGTGCGTCCGGCAACGGTGAGCTCGTCACCGGCACTCGAAAACTGCGCCCTGAAGATCTGGACCCGAAGGTCCGTGACCTGAGGGCGGTCACACCGCAGCCGTCATGCGTCCGGGGAGCCCAGGGCGGGTGACGCCGCGAGCACGGCGGCCAGCAGGCACGCGGCTCCACAACCGGCCAGGAACGTCCCGGCTCCCCAGGCCGCCGCGACCAGCCCCACGAGCGGCAGCAGGAGCGGGC
This sequence comes from Streptomyces sp. SID14478, assembly GCF_010548525.1. Lineage (GTDB taxonomy): Bacteria > Actinomycetota > Actinomycetes > Streptomycetales > Streptomycetaceae > Streptomyces. The sequence continues at coordinate 29,812 of NZ_JAAGMG010001184.1, read as the reverse complement.
TCAGTCCCAGGGTGCACAGCGAGGTGACCGAGGTGACCCGGCCCACGTAGTCGGGCGCGGTCCACCTCTGCAGCAGGGCATGTCCGAGGATCATGGGCACGCCGCTCGCCGCCCCGAGGGACGCGCACAGGGCGACGGCAGCGCCGGGTCCCGGCCGGGTGAGGCCGAGCACGGCGACGAGCACCGCGGTGCCGCCCAGGCTCGCGGCGAGCAGGACGCGCGGCGCGGGCACGTCCCGTACGACGGTCAGCGCGACGCCCACCACCGCGCCCGCCACGCTGAATGCGGCGAGCAGCAGCGACAGCACGCCGGGGCTCCAGCCCCGTTCCTCGGCGAGCAGCACGAGGGCGGCACCGACCGGCCCGCTGAAACACATCTCGCCGAGCCCGATCACGGCGACGAGCCGGACGAGCCGTCGCCGGGACGCCAAGTACCTGATGCCGTCGCGCAGTTGCGACCACGCTGACGCCTCGGTCCGGGCCGGGGCGCCGGGCACCCGCAGTGCGACGAGCAGCACCAGCGACACCGCGAACAGGGCGCCGACACCGACGAACGCCCCGGCCGCGCCACTCGTCGTCAGCGCAAGACCTGCGGCGAGCGGACCGACGGTGTTGCCGAAGCGCACCGCCAGTGACCGCATGCCTTGTACGCGCGTCAGCTGGTCCGGCACCGTCAGTCGCGGGGGCAGCGCGCCCACGGCCGGCATGAACAGCGCGTCCGCCACGCCGAAGCAGACGGCGAGGACACAGAGCACCGCCACGTGCGCGCCGCCCGCGAAGGCGGCCGCCGCCACCGCGAGAACGGCCACGCAGCGCGCCAGGTCGCTGCCGATGAGTGCCCTGCGCGGCCCGAACCGGTCGGCGAACACTCCCCCGCCCAGCATGAGGACGGCCCGGGGCACAGCGCCCGCGGCGAGCACGAATCCGGCCTGCGCTGGCCCGGCTGTCGCGACGGCGGCCCAGGTCAGGGCGGTCATGTAGACGACGTCGCCGGTGACGGACGCGGTGTAGGCGCCAAGCCAGCGCAGCACGTTCGGGTCGCGATGGGCGAGTGGCGCGGGAGCGTATGCCGGCGTGGTCACGGCTCGGACACCCGGTCGGCGGGGAACGCCTGGTACTGCACGGTGGCGGGCACCGCACCCGGCGCGGGCTCCTTGTCCCGGTAGCGCGCGACGACGGCAAACAACTCGCTTTTCAGGGCGTGGAGTTCGTCGGGTGTGAGGCGCACGGTGAAATCGGTGAACGCGGACACCGCGAACCACTCGTCGGGCATGCCGGGCACGGCCTGCGCGGCGGCCCTGCGCAACCTCTCCGCTGCGGCGAGGACCACGGCCTGCGTGTAGGCGCGCCCTTCAGGACCGCCTCGTTCGGCGGGGTCGTGCTGCGAGGTGCGGTGCAGCGCCCGCCACCACCGGTCGCGCCGGTTACCGCGGTCGACGTCCTCCTCGATCAGCCCGCCGGCCGCGAGACGGCGCAGGTGGTAGCTGGCGGCCCCGGAGTCCAGCTCGAACCTGCGGGCCAACTGCCGTGCGGTTGCCGGACCTTGGTCACGCAGTTCGTTGAGGAGGGCGAGGCGCATGGGATGGGCCAGGACGCGCAGCGCAGCGGTGTCGAGGGCGAACTCCCCTTCCGTCGACGGTATATGAGGACGGTCTCCGGCAGATTCACTCATGAACGCGACCATAGACAGGGAAGAGTCGTTCGGGAAGAGTTCTTCGCGAACAACTCTTCCCGAACGACTCCTCTCGCGCTGCACCGCCGCGCCCTGAAGGCCCTGGTACACCCTGTCGACCTCGGCGGCGGGACCAAGGACCGATTAGTCAGGCGAATACAGAGCACTCGTCTCACGCCCGGGATGAGCGTCTCCGCCTACGACGGGCCCGCACCGCGCGCCTCGCTCCACCGGAGGCTGATGCCCGACGCCCTACTGCCGATGGCCCCGGACCCAGGCCCTACGAGAAAAGGGGCGCCCTCGGCGCTCCCCACGGCCTCACAGCCGAAGCCGTCTTCACCGCCGGCGAGCACACGCCCGCCGACGCGGGCTGAAGATCACGACCCCGGTCCAGCCGGACACACTGCCACCCCTGCCTGCCGTTCAGGCACCACAGAAGACGGTGAACTCATGCTCAAACCGGTGATCCACACCGAGCGCTCGCACCACAGAACCACCCTCATCCACCACGCGGGCCTCGTCCAACACGGCAAGCCGGTCGCACCGTTGGCCATGACCATGCGCTACGACGCCCATGATCCCTTTGCCGTCCGCATGCGGCTGCAGATGCTCGGCGCCGACGCACTGTGGACACTGTCACGCGAGACACTGTTGCTGGGCCTGCACCGTGCCACGGGCCGTGGCGACGCGACGGTGTGGCCCGTGCGACGACCGCACCACCACCCGCTGCTACGCCTGCGCCTGGGCCCTCCCACGCATTGGGCCGTTGTCCAGACCGAGCGCCGTGCGGTCGCGCACTGGCTGCGCATCACGCTGAAGCTCGTCCCCCAGGGAGCAGAAGGATCCCATCTGAACTGGGACGAATTCCTGGATCCCTTGCTCGGCAAGAGCTGACATCCCTGAGCGGACGACGTAGCGGACGACCTATTCGACCGTGCGAGCAAGAATTCCGAGCGAGGCGCGCAACCCGGCCTCCGGGATGACCGGGAAGATGCCGGCCTCACGGTATTTGTCGTCGATCTCGCTCCAGTCGTAGTACGACGTGGCAAGGGTGCCCGACTCGCTCGGTTCGAGGCGGTACCCGTACAGGTGGCGGATCGGCGGTTGGATGGTGCCCGAGATGGTCCATTCCAGAAGGGCGTCGGGTTCGTAGCGCGTGATGATCACAGTCACGTCGTAGCGGCCCATGGGAAGGTCCCCCAGCGCCTCCCGGTCCATGTGCACAAGGAACTCGTCCCCCACCGCACTCACGGGATCGCCCTCCGCGGACTGCAGCATCCCTGAGCTGTCGATGCTCACGTGTCCCTGCGGGGATCGCAGCAGTGCAAAGATCGCCGATGGGGATGCGGCAATCTGGCGCGTGACTTCAAATCGGTCTGTGGTCATGCCTCACCCTTACATGCTTGATCCCGTCAGGCTGAGGCACGGTCGGTGCCTACCGCCGCAGGGCGGATGCTCCCGGCATGCATCGCTTCCCCATGGATGGGCACTCAGACGGCAGGCCTTCTGTTGGCGAAGCTCCGGAGTGGCGACAGGGCCCAGGCTCTCCTCGTTCGGACCGTGAGCCAAGGGAGCCGCTCCATGGAGCCGTGTCGGCTTCCGTCGCTGTGTTGCAGCGTGCCCGATCAGGGCGGTCCTTCTGCTTCACCTGTGGCGAACGCCCGACGGCCGCACAACTGCCGCTCGAGTTCCGTGTAGATCTCCGCACAGAGCCAGCCGGAAGACCCCCAGTCCACCAGCGACTGGGCGACGAGACGCACTTTGATGTTCGTGTGCATGGAGATCTCTCGCAGCGCGTCCCACGCTTCGGCGGGCGACAGGTGTCCAGCGGCAATGATGACACCGAGCGCCTGATCAATCACCGCATGAGAGACGAGCGCACTCTTGAGCTGAAGGTTCTCCTTCTCCAGCTCCTCCGCCTTCGCGTGCAGTGCCGCCACAGCGTCAGGCTGCCAGGAATCCAGGATCAATTCATCCCTCCGAAGCGCGGGCCACAGCTCCGGGGGCAAGGGCGCTACAGCAACACCACATGTCCTCGTACTGTGTGCCTGACCACGCCGGATCGCAACCCCCGCCAAACCTGCGCCGCCGCCACCAGCGAGACGACGGCGACGCCCTCGGACCCGCTGGTCAGCCGTCGCCTCCGTGCACAGATCGCGCAGTGGTGAACTGCGGTGACGGGTCGGCCGGTGCGTCCGTTGCGCCGCCTCCTCGACTCCCCCGCACGGCGAGCTCGCGCCGTCTAGTGCGCGGCCTGCCCGAACTCGGCGTGCCGCGCCCGTATGTCGTACAGCCCACGGCCGTCGGAATCCCCCCGCGGAAGCACCGTCCGCCTGGCCTCTGCCCGTGCCTGCGCGAGCAGCTGTCGGAACTCTTCCTCCGTCACGGTCCTCGCCTCCTGGCTCGACGTCCTCCACAGGTAATCCGGAGCCGACCGCGTGCCGGATGTGCGTCAGGACGAACTCCTACGATCGGGATCCCCCTGCACCCCCGCTCGCCGCCGGCGTGGTGGCCGTGTGCGAGCGCCTCGGTGTCACCGAGCCCTTCTGCACTCTTGCGGGAGGTGGCGTGGGCGGAGGTCATTCGACGCGTGCGTCCCTCCACGTCAGAGTCGCCCGGCAGTCCTGGCTGTCGGTGCGCTGTGCGGCAAAGGTGACCTGGCCGCTGTGGGCCGATGCGGTACCGGTGACAGGCACAGCTGTGGTGTCCCCCGTGGTGCCGGAAGCGATCTGGCGACCGGCTGCGGTCAGGGTCCATTCGACGCGTGCCGCGCACTGGTCCCCGTTCTTGATGCCGAGCGTCCCCCGCGGTTTTTGGCTGGGATCGGAGATGTCGAGCCAGAACGTGGTGCTGATCTCTCCGTCCAACGGGATGTCCCATGACCAGTAGGCGGGGTCGCAACCGGTCTCCATGTTGCAGGCCTTGCCGTGCTCCGCAGGCCGGTCGCCCATGGCGTAGTCCATGCCGGGAATCCAGTCGAGGGAACTGCTCATCCACAGCGGAAGGAGGACACAGGCTCCTGCACCGGCCGACCACAGCACTCCTTGCTGCCAACGCGTGTACGGGTAAGCAGCGATGCGGGAGAGCGTCTTGGGGATCGTCAGCACCAGCACGTCGCCCGGCCTGCCCGCTGCGGACTCCGCCGGATTCCCGCCGGCACCCGCCAGGTCGAGGGCGTCTGCCGGTGCCTCCTGGTGCAGGGCGTCGACCTGCCGGCGCAACACGGTGACTTCCTGTTCCAGCAGCCGCGCGGTGTCCCGCAGGCTTGCGCGCTCTCGCCGGCTCTCCTCCAGCTGACGCTCGGTGTCCTTGACGTAGTCGGCGGCCGCGGTGAGCTGACGGCGCAGCCGGCCGTTCTCCTCGTGAAGTGCCTGTGCTTGCCCGGCTGTTCGGCGAGTCTCGTCCAGGTCCTGGTGGAGGGCAGCGAGGTGGGCCTGCGAGGCTTCGAAGCGGCGGCGATCGGTGCCCGCCCTCTCATCGGCTTCCCGCAATTGCGCGCGTACAGCGGCGAGTTCATGTTCCAGGAAGGCCAGGCGGTGATGAGGGTTGTGGCTGGCCTTCATCACCGCCAGCCATAACGCGCGCAAACCGGTCTGCTCCGCCTCTGCCAGCGGGAGGCCCACAGCCCTCCGTACCGAGGCCAGGCAGTCGATGAAGTCGACCGGAGCCACCCGGTCACCCGACAGGAAGCGCGACACGGCCGTGTAGTCGAAGGGCACGTCCTCCCGGCGCGCGAACACCCGCAGGGAGTCAGGGATCAACTGGTAGACGGCACGCAAGCCGTCCCCGTACGCGGCACTCGCCCGCTCGTACTCCCCGTCGGCACCGTCGGCGTCCACCCGGCTCCCCTTGTCTCTCGCTCCCCGTCAATGCGGACCTTCGGGGGCACATCAGTCTTCCGACAGACCGCGGCCAGACAAAATCGATCATGCGGAAGAAGTCGCCGAACCACGGGTGTTGCTACCTTCCGCAACACTCTGAACTGCAGGAACGGTGGACGTGTCAGTCATCCACGAACACGAGGGGCAGCCCCCAACTGATGCACTGGGACCTCCTGGAGGACTTCCTCCTCCACGACCTCACCGGCAACGTCGCCTCCGCCCTGTTGACCGCCACGGTCCTCGCCGCGGCCGGCAGAGTCCGCTCCGCCTACAGGCACCGCCGCACACCCCACGCAGGGTGCGCCCGGAGCTCGGCAGGATCGCTCATCGGCCGTAGGGAAGGTGCCGCCAATCGGCGCCGGAGACCGTCACCGCCTGATCGGCAGCGACGATGACAGGCGCCGCCGGCGTGGAGTATTCCGATGGAGCGGACCTTCGCGGCGCCCCGGGCCGCGCGCTCGCTCTGCGAGGCCGGCCGCGGTCAGGGCTCCACCTCAGCACCACTTGTTGCCCTGGTGAAAGGGCACGGTGAGGGGCGGGTGCCCGGAGTCGGGTGCCCGCCCCTCATTTGTGCCGGTGCGACTCAGCCCTGGGCGGACTCCTTGAGTTTCGAGCCCGCGGAGACCTTGACGCTGTAGCCGGCAGGAATGGTCATCGTCTCGCCCGTGGCGGGGTTGCGGCCCTCCCGCTCAGCGCGGTGGGTGCGCTCGAAGGTCAGGAAGCCCGGAATGGTGACCTTCTCGTCGCCCTTGGCGACGATGTCGCCGACCGTCGCGGCGAACGCGGTCAGCACCGCGTCCGCGTCCTTCTGGCTCACCTCGGCGCGCTCGGCCAACGCGGCCACCAACTCAGTGCGGGTCATGTCGGTACTCCGAATCACAGATGGGACATCCCGCTCCGTGCGGGAACGGGCAGATCACGTCGTCGGTACTTTCACCGACAACTGGCAAGTCACCACGCCCCCAGGCTGCGACACCGCGGACCGGGCACGTGGTCACCGACCGTCGGGCAGCCGGCACCTTTGCGTGAGGGCCTCGTGGCTCGTCACGGATTCTGCCGGCCCAGTTGGGCCAGGGTCTTGCGCAGGGCGCCGACCGTCTGCTGGGAAGGACGCTGCTGTTCGCCCTGCAGGGCGTTGAGGACGAGGAGACCGGCGGTCAGCGACGGCACCACCCATTGCATGACAGCCAGCTGACGCTTCGCCTGCTCGACCCCGACGGGGCCCTCTTCAGTCGTCTCCTGGTCCTCCTGCTTCTCCGTGGCCGCGAGGTCGATCTTCTTGCCGAGCATCCTCGTGTAGACCGTGGCGCCGAGCGCCGCCCCGGTCAGGGCGCTCTTGGCCGCCGTGGCCCCCGCGACGCCCTTCTGGCCGCGCACGCGCGCCCTGTTGGCCACCAACAGGCCTGTACCGCCCACGAGATGAGCGCCGATCGCGGCAGCGCCCAGCGGCGCCCACTTCGCCCAGCCCACGGACGCGATCCGCGCCGTGCCGACGTCGGTGACGCCTTCTTGCTGTGCGGCGCCGTTGACGCCGACGGCTCCCATCAGGGAGCCGCCGAACCAGGCGGCGAGTCCCATGTCATGTGCGCTGCGAAGCAATGTGTTGCGTTCGGCCATGATGATCCTTCGGCTGGGAGGTGCTCCCGGTTCCGAGTGCGTGCGAGGACCATGCGCGAGGACACGGAGGTAACAGCCGTCCGCCGGAGCGGAGGCGACTGACGACCATATGGTGCGGTGCCCGTGCCGTCTCGATGGTGGTCGCTCGGACCGTGAGAAGGTTCGCCGGGGCTGGGGCTCCCGCCCACCCTAGGCCGGGACGGCTCCTGTAGTCACTCGTCAGGCGATGGCTTTTGCGCCGATTCGTGGGACGTAGGGCAACAGGCACACGCCCAGGGGTCGTTCGAGGCGCCTGCGCCGAGGTGCATGACGTCGGCACAGCCAGTCGTCACCCGGCGGCACGCGTCGCGCCCGCGCCCTGGAGGCGCGGGCTCAGGCGCCGACGTGAATCCCGGGGCGGCGGGACGGGTCGGGTTCGTTGCGGCGGAGGATCTCGCGGGTGACGGGGGCGGTGTCGCCACGGCCGAGGAGGAAGTAGCGCAGCATGTGCCGGACCGGGCTGCCTTCCGCCCAGGCGAAGTAACAGTGCGGCCGTACGTCGGTGACGTCGCGCAGGGCGAGGAGGACCGCGGCGATCGCGTTCGGGGCCGCCGGCGCCTCGGCCCGCAAAACCCGAAACCCTTCGATCTCCACGCCACGCACAGTGAGGGTTTCGCTGAAGTCCGACGGGTCGACCACGTCGATCTCCAGGAAGAGCACGTCGGCTCGACCCGGTACCGGGTTCATGCCGCGCTGTTCATGCTCCTTCTCCAGGTACTCCGCCCCGTCGCCCGCCTCACGGCGGTTGGCGATGACGTTGATGGAACCGTCGTAGGACAGGGTGTCCGCGATGAAGCGGCGGGCCGCGCTGTCGAATTCGAGGCGGTCGGTGCGCAGTTCGGTGGTGCGTGCGACGCGGGAGACCAGTGACACGGCGATGATGCCGGCGATGAAGCAGCCGGAGATGGCGAGGCCGTCGGGCTTGTCGACGACGTTGGCGACCAGGGCGTAGAGCAGGACCGCGGTGAGCAGGGCGAAGCCGACGGCCGGGACGCGTCGGCGGTGGCGGGCGGTGAAGACGGTGACGGCGAAGGCTCCGGAGACCATCATCGCCAGGATGCCCGTGGCGTAGGCGCCGGCCTGGGCGTTGACGTCGGCGCCGAAGGCGATCGTGATCACGATGCACAGCGCGGTGTACACGAGGACGACCGGCCGCACCGCGCGTCCCCACTCGGGAGCCATGCCGTAGTCGGGCAGGTACCGGGGCACGATGTTGATCAGTCCGGCCATGGCGGAGGCGCCCGCGAACCAGAGGATGAGGATGGTGCTGAAGTCGTAGACGGTGCCGAACGCCTCTCCGACATGCGCGTGCGCCAGATAGGCCAGAGCCCGGCCGTTGGCCCCGCCGCCGGCTTTGAACTCCTTGTGCGGGATGAGCACGGTGGCGACGAAGCTCGCGGCGAGCAGGTAGACGCTCATCAGCACCGCGGCGGTCGTCAGCAGGCGGCGCGCGTTGCGGACCCGCGCACGCAGGCGCTCTTCGGGATCGTCCCCCTCCGCCGCGATCAGCGGCGTCATGCTCACGCCGGTCTCGAAACCCGAAAGACCCAGCACCAGAAGCGGAAAGGCCAGTAGTGCCGGGCCGGCGAGACTCCCGATCCCGCCGCCACCGTCGGTGAGGTCACCCGTCCAGGCCGAGAGGGCGCCCGGTGTGGTGAACACCTGGTAGAGACCGACCCCGATGACGACGGCATTGAGCAGAAGGAAGACGGCGACCAACGGGATCGCGATTTTGACCGCTTCGCTGAACCCGAGGAGGAAAACGCCTCCCAGCACCAACAGCAAGGCGACCGTGAGAACGACTTGGTGCCCGTGGAGCGCGGCGGGGAAGAAGGGATTCTCCACCACGTGCACCGAGGCGTCCGCCGTGGACAAAGTGATCGTGATGATCCACGAGGTTGCCACGAAGCCCAGCAGGACCAGGACGAACAGCTTGCCCCACCAGAACGGCAGCAGGTCCGCCAGCATGGCGACCGATCCCGCACCGTGGGGGCTCTCCTTCGCCACCCTGCGGTACATCGGCAGCATCCCCAGCAGCGTCAGGGCCACGATCAGCAGCGTCGCCAACGGCGAGACCGCCCCGGCCGCCAGCGCGGCGATCGCCGGCACGTAGGCGAGGCTGGAGAAGTAGTCGACGCCCGTCAGGCACATCACCTTCCACCACGCCTGCGAGTCGGCATGCACGTCACCGGCCGCCGGGCCCATCGGCTGCACCCGGTGCCGCAGCATCCACCGTGACATCCGACCCGATGGACGAGCCCGCTGTGTCGGACTCTCCACCGTCTTCGGTATCACCGCCGCACTCACCTTTCCCACCCGACACACGCCCCTTCATGCCTGCCCGTCCTACGTTCCAAACGGGCTTCGCCGTGCGGCTCCGCACGGTCACTGAGCGGCCGGTTGCCCCGCATGCCTCGCGGCACTCAGGTGCGGGGAGAGCCTTTACCCGACCCGTACCCAGGGCGGACGCCGAGGGCCCGGACGGGCGAAGGGGTGAGGTGGTCGTGGCGCGCGGCAGGCGGTGACCGGCAGGTCGGGGCGAGCAACAGGCAACGGGCTCAACCCCCGTGGGTCTGGGAAGTTGAGCCCGATGCGTGAGCTGAACGCCGTCTACGAGGACACCACCCCGGACCGACTCCGGGGCTCCGCACTGTGTCCCGGCCGCAACCGACGGGCGGACCCGTTGTCAGTCGATGGCCTGGTAGAGCGTGGTCCAGAAGTCGCTCATGGCGCGCGGGGAGTCCGGGGTGGACAGTCCGACCTGGGTCAGCAGCACTCCGGTGAGCTGGTTGGTCCGGTCCGCGTAGGCCGTGGTGCCCGTGCCTCCGAACCAGCCGAACTGCCCGATGGGCGCGTAGTCACTGAGATGGGTGCGCACCGACATCCCGAAGCCCCAGCCGCCGTGGGCCCCCTGGCCGGACGACAGGTGGGCGACGTTGCTGAACATGGCATCGCGGGCGGCCAGTTGCTTGGGCGAGAGGCGGTTGGTGGTCATCAGCTCCACGGCCGCCCGGGACAGTACCCGTTGGTTCTGGTGCATTCCGTGGTTGAGCAGCATCTGGAAGTAGGCGTGGTAGTCGTCGACGGTGGAGACCAGCCCGCCGCCGGCGCCCTGGAACGCGGGGGGCGCGCTGGACCGTCCCCCTTCCGCCTCGTCCCACACCAGGAACTCGCCGGTCTGCGGGTCCGGCCCGTACAGGGGCGGCAGACGGTCGATCTTGTCGGCGGGCACGTGGAAAGCGGTGTCCTTCATCCCCAGCGGATCGAGGACGCGCGTCCGCAGGAACGTCTCCAACGACTCTCCCGCGACCCGGGAGACCAGTACGCCGACCACCTCGTTGCTGAGGTCGTACTGCCACCGCACTCCGGGCTGGTACTGCAGCGGCAGTTCACCCAGACGACGCATCCACTCGTCCGGAGCCGGCGCCGGCCCGGACCCCACGCTGTAGTCGAGACGCTCGAAGGTCGCGGCCCTGATCGGGGATGCCATCGACTCGAAGTCCACGCCGAGCCCGAACGTGGAGGTCAGCAAGTCCCTTACGGTGATCGGCCGGTGAGCGGGCACGGTGTCGTCCAGCGGCCCGTCCGGCCGCTTCAACACCTGCCGGTCGGCAAGTTCGGGAAGCCACTGATCCACCGGGTCGTCCAGCCGCAGCCGACACTCGTCGAGCAGGACCATCGCGGCCGCCATCGTGACCGGTTTCGACGTGGACGCCATGCGGAAGATCGTGTCCCGGCGCATCGGCGCGCCACCGTCATGACGCATCGTCCCGATGGTTTCGACGTGCGTCTGACCGCCGCGGCTGACCAAGGCGACGAGGCCGGGAATCTTCTTGGACTCAACATGGCCCGCCAGCACCTCGCGTAGCCTGCGCAACCCCGCGTCGGAGAAGCCACCGCTGCTCGTTCCCATGCTGAATCTCCTGTTCACCTGAGTATTTTGGGAGGAAGCCCCGCCCATGAGGCCAGGGAGGGATCCAATCGCCCTGCTGCGCACCGGAGTTGCACAGCATCCTCGGCTAGGGACGGACTTGTGCAAGAGGAAGCATCAGAACGTGCTGCGACCAGTGCGGTCGCGTGAGGTGCCGTCGGTGCGAGCCGCTTCGCCCGGACACTGACCGCAGGACGCTCGCCCCCGTGCGCCTGATACCGCTCCCCCTTGCTCCATCCAACAGGGCCGATTCATACGCAATCTGCCGGCCGTTCCCGCAGGTAACGATCAACCCTCCGCAGATAATAGGCACGATCAGGCCAACCACGGCCAGGATCATGCAACTTGCCAAGGAAACGCTCCCGTCGGCGCTTCAGCCGGGCGGCCGACAGGGCTCGCGCCGGCCACAAGCCGTACCGATGGAACGTCCCGGGCACAGGCTCAGGCGTGGACATCGCCGGGACGGGGTCCGTCACGAGCCGGCAAGGCGGGGTGCCAGGTAGCGGGCGGTGGCACTGCGCCTGGACTTGGCGATCTTTGTGGGCGGCCCCGTCGCGATCACCTTGCCGCCCGCCGACCCGCCACCTGGACCGAGGTCGATGACCCAGTCCGCGGCGGCGATCGTGTCCAGGTCGTGTTCGACCAGGACGACGGTGTTCCCGGCATCCACGAGCCGGTGCAACTGCCGCACGAGCAGCGCGATGTCCGCCGGGTGCAGACCGGCTGTCGGCTCGTCGAGGAGGTAGAGGGCATGTCCCCGGCCCGCCCGCTGCAACTCGGTGGCCAGCTTGATGCGTTGCGCCTCGCCTCCGCTCAGCTCCGTCGCCGGCTGCCCCAGTCGCAGGTACCCCAGACCTACGTCCTTCAGCACGTCGAGGCTTCGGACGGCGCCCGGGACATCGGCCAGAAAGACCGCCGCCTCGTCCACCGACAAGGACAGGACATCCGCGATGTTCATGCCCCGGTACGTCACTTCGAGCGTCTCGGCGTTGTACCGGGCACCGTCACAGGTCGGGCAGGGAGCGTACGTCCCCGGCAGGAAGAGCAGCTCCACCGAGACGAAGCCCTCCCCTTGGCAGGTCTCGCACCGCCCCTGCGCGACGTTGAAGGAGAATCGCCCTGCCGTGTAACCACGCTTCCGCGCCTCGTCCGTCGCCGCATAGAGCTTGCGCACCGCGTCGAACATGCCGGTGTACGTCGCCAGGTTGGACCGGGGCGTACGGCCGATGGGGCGCTGGTCGACGCGGACCAGCCGGTCGAACGACTCGACGCCCGAAGCCTCCTGCACATCGACCTCGAGCGCCGCCTCGTCGACATCCTCGTCGGCGACCCCGAGGTGGCTGCGGACCACCTCGGCGAGGACCTGCGCGACCAGCGTCGACTTCCCGGATCCGGACACCCCCGTCACCGCCGTCAAGACGCACAGCGGCACGTCCACCGACATGTCCTGCAGGTTGTGGCGGGTGACGCCCCGCAGACGCAGCCAGCCCTGCGCCTTGCGCGGCCGGTGGGCCGGCGGCTTCTCCCTCCCGAACAGGTAGCTGCCGGTGACGGACTTTTCGACCTGTTCCAGGCCGGGGACCGGACCGCTGTAGAGCACGCGGCCGCCTCCCTCCCCCGCACCGGGCCCGATGTCGACGACCCAGTCCGCCCGACGCACGATGTCCATGTCGTGCTCCACGACGAACAGCGAGTTTCCCGACTTCTTCAGCCGGTCGAGGACGTCGAGGAGCGGCTCCGCGTCGGCCGGGTGCAGCCCCGCGGAGGGCTCGTCGAGCACGTAGACGACACCGAAGAGCCCGGAGCGCAGCTGCGTGGCGATCCGCACGCGCTGGGCCTCCCCCGGCGACAGCGTCGTCGAGCGGCGTCCGAGGCTCAGGTACCCGAGGCCGAGACCGAGCAGCACGTCGAGGCGCGCCACGACATCGGCGCAGATCCGCACGGCGACCTCGCCCCGCTCCCCCTGGAGCTTCGCCGAAGGGGCGGCGGAGGACTCGGACAGCTTGGCTACGGGACGCAGCAGCGCGGCGGCCCGGGTGAGCGGCAGCGCGTTCAGCTCAGCGATCGTGTGCCCGGCAAACGTGACGGCGAGCGCCTCCGGCCGCAGTCCGCTGCCGTGGCACTCGGGGCAGGGCACGCTCCGCACGAACCGCAACGCCCGCTCCCGCATGCGCTCACTCTTGGAGTCGGCGAGAACGTGCATGACGTGTTTGCGGGCGCTCCAGAACTTGCCGTAGTAGCCGTAGTCGACGCGGTCGGCCTCCGGCTCGATGAGGACGGAGGGCTGCTCGTCGGTGAACAGCAGCCACCGGCGGTCCGCCTTTTTGAGCTTGCGCCACGGCCGGTCGATGTCGATGCCCAGGCCGCTGACGATGCTGCGCAGGTTGGCGCCCTGCCAGGCGCCGGGCCAGGCGGCGATCGCGCCGTCCCGGATGCTCAGCGTCGTATCGGGGACCATGAGGTCCTCGGCGACGTCGTGCACGACCCCCAGCCCGTGACAGTGCGGGCAGGAGCCCGCCACGGTGTTGGGCGAGAACGACTCGGCCTCCAGCCGTGGGGCGCCCTTCGGGTAGGTGCCGGCGCGCGAGTAGAGCATCCGCAGCAGGTTGGACACCGTGGTCAGGGTCCCGACCGTCGAGCGGGAGCTGGGCGCACCGCGTCCCTGCCGCAGTGCCACCGCCGGCGGCAGGCCCGTGATCTCCTGCACGTGCGGAGCCCCGACCTGTTGGAGCAGCCGGCGGGCGTACGGCGCGACGGATTCGAAGTACCGGCGCTGCGCCTCGGCGTAGAGCGTCCCGAAGGCGAGGGTGGTCTTGCCGGAGCCGGAGACACCGGTGAAGACGACCATCGCGTCCCGGGGCACGTCGACGTCGACGTCCCTCAGGTTGTTCTCGGTCGCACCCCGGACGTGAACGAAGTGGTCAGTCGCGTCGTTTTCCACGAGTCGCCCCTACCCGGCACCGCCGAGCTGCTGTCGCGACTGCCACCAATGCCACGCGTGATCACTCTGGTGAGCACGCGTGTGCCCTGCATCAGGCGCCAAAAATGCCCCGTCGGACGCCGAGGTGGGGCGCTCGCCAGGAGTGGGGGGTGAGCGAAGGTACCTCGGACGACCCGCCCGGGAAGGGGCGGGCATCGCGTGACGCAGGGTCAGTCGGTTGCGCGGCGGCGCAGCAGATACACGCTGGCGCCCAGCACTCCCGCCACCAGGGCGGCACCCACGGCGAGCTGCCCGGCGTCGAAACCGGCGCTGCTGCCGCCGATGCCGGCCTTCACGCCGTGCCGGATGCCTGAGGCGGCAATCGTCAGCATGGTCGTCCCGCGCTCCCCGTTGCAGTTGAACTCCACCTCGTACTGAGCTCCGGGCTTGGCGTCGTCATAGACCCGGGCCGTCGCGGTGTGCCCCTCGTTCAGTTCGGTGGCATCGAAGACGGGGGCATCGACGGAGACCGTGGGGACCTCGCATGCGTTCGCGCTCAACGTGACGATCCCGCCCGGCGACACCGTCGTGGGCGACACGGAGAACCCGAACGACGTCACGTCGGGCTGCGTGCCCACGTCGTCGGCGAGCGCGGCAGGCGCTGCCGTCAGCAGGCCGACCAGGGACAGGATCAGGCTGGGCGTCATGAGCGAGCGGCGCATCGAACCTCCACGGGGCAACGGCAGCGAGCGCGGACGGGCCCGCAAGTGAGACCAAGCCCAGCGGCAAAGGGCCTGCTCGGCCACCGGTGTACCGCCAAACGACGGCACCCCAGCACAGCCCGCCCCGGCGCCTCCGGGTCAGCGCCCCGCACAAGGTGCCGGTCCGATGACACCCCGCCGCCCCTGGTGGTTGACGCGGAGTCAGGACATGCGGCTGCCTCGTTCAGTGGAGGGGTCCCGAAATTCGGCGTTCCTACAGGCCGTCCAGTCGCCTGGTCACTGCGTCGAGCGTCGGCCAGGGAGGACCCGCTCGCAGCAGGCGCAGGAATTCCTCTCCGAATTGTCTGCCCCTCGGAAACTGGTCGCCGAGCTCCCAACGCCAGGCGGCGACCATCGCGACAACGAGTTGACGACACTCGTCCAGCAGCGCTTGGTCGATGCCTGGGTAGTGCGCGCAGACCGCCTCGGGAACATGGGCGAGATCGAACTCGACGGGTCCCCGGCAGCACGTCTCAAGGTCGATGAACAACGGGCCGTTCTCGGTGCTGAGCACATTGCCTGGATGCGGTTCGCCGTGGAGCAGTTGTTCCTCGGCGCCGCGGTCCTCGATCGCTCGTCGCAGGCGTGCCAGCGTGCCGCTGAGAAACACGCGGTCCGCATCGACGAGTTCCGGCGAGCGGTCCGGGTCGGCGACCACGTCTTCCGCCTCCGTGATCCGGTCCGTGAATCTCGGGCTCGGCACATCGACCTTGCGCATGCCGGCGTGCAGCTGCTGCAGCGCCCTGGCGTAGTCGACTGGTGGGGTGTGCGGTGTCACGGGTTCGTAGAAGGTCCACAGCGTCACTGCGAAGCCGTCGCGTCTGTACACACGGGGGTCCACCCGAGGCTCCAGGGGACACACCGGGGCGCCGACCTCGGTGAGCCGCCGGGCGAGCTCGACTTCGAACTGTGCGACTTCTTGTCCCACGGGGGCGATCCGGGCGAAGACGTCGCCCGACGTGAGGCGCAGTGCCAGCTTGTTCGAGTTGTGGAGAACGACGGCCTCGTCCGCCGGCAGGCCGAGCGATGCGGCTGCCGAAGTCGCAGCCGCGATCGCGCGCGTGAGGTCGCTCATTTCCACCCTGGCATCCTGGCACACAGGGTCGAGAGCGACGTCGAACCGGCTTGGTCAGCGTTCGTAGGTGCCGGTCAGTCGGCCGCGGCCGAGAACCTGTGCGCCGATCGTGGGCAGGAACGCACGGGGACGGGCCTGGTCGGCGGGTTTGCCGGAGGTGGTGGTGTCCGCCGGCGCTGCCAGGGCGAACAGCTGGAAGACGTAGCGGTGGGGTCCGTGGCCCTTGATGGGGCCAGGGCCTTGGTAACCGCGCCCGATGGTGGCCCGCAGCGGGCGTACACCCTTGGCCGGCTGTTTCGCGTGGAGGGCGCCGTCGGCGAGGCTGTGTACGTCGGGGTCGATCAGCGCCACGCAGTGCACGGCCGGCTTGGGCAGAGGGACGTCGATGTCCTCGACGACCAGCAGGAGTTGGGCGGTGTCCTGCGGCGGCGTGCTCCAGGCCAGGTGCGGCGACAGGTTCTTGCCGCCGATGGTGCCGGCGGTGTGTTCCTGGAGCATCGCGGTGTTGTGCTCGAAGTGCTGGCTGGTGAGCGTCAGCGTCTCGGGTCCTTGCAGGTTGGGCCGGTTCCAGGCCATGTGGGCCTCGCCGGCGCGGCGGTTGTGCAGCAGGCGTCCGAGCAGACTCATCGGCTGTTCTCCATCATGTCGATCACGTCAGCGGTGGTGGCGGTCTCGCCGAGCTTGGGAAAGACGCGCTCGATGCTGTGGCGGTGGGAGTCGACGTCGGGGTCGTTCATGGCGTCGGTGGCCAGGACGACGTGGTAGCCGTGGTCGGCGGCCGAGCGCGCGGTCGACTCCACCCCTGAGGCGGTCGCAATGCCGGTGAGCACGATCTGGGTGACACCCAAGTCACGCAGGAGCGTGTCGAGTCCGGTGTCGTGGAAGGCGCTGCGGCGCCGCTTGGTGATCAGGTGGTCGGTGGGCTGGACGTCGAGTTCGTCGTTGAGGTCGGCCCATCCGGGGGGCAGTGCGACGGTTCCGCCCCCTCCGGCGTCGGTGCGTCCGGGTGCGCGGCCGGTGACGTTGACCAGGACCACGGGCAGCTCGTGCCTGCGGAAGGCTGCGGCCAGCTCGCTGCTGTGCCGCACGGTAGTGGCGGTGTCCTGGCCGGGATGGGATTGCGTGATGCCCTTTTGCAGGTCGATGACGACGAGGGCCGGGCGGGCGTCGATGGCGGTCAGTGCCATGGTGCAGGTTCCTTACTTGGGGGGGATCAGTTGCTGGGTTCCGGCAGCCGAGTGGTCAAGCCGACGGTGCAGGGCGCTGATCGGCGTCGTCCGCAGTCGTGTGCCGGCTGCGGGTCTTCCTCCTGGAGCCGGCGCTGCGCAGGAGCGAGGCGAGTGCGGCGAGGAGGGCGAGGGCCGCGCCGAAGGCGAACACGATCACGAGTCCGCTGTGAAAGGGCCCGGAGATCAGATGCGGGAAGAACTCGCCTCCGGTCAGGGTGTGTTGCTGTGCCGCGCTCAGGTGGGCGAGAGTCCCGCTGGGCCGGAGCAGGTAGGCGATCGGATTGACCCCGAGCTGCGCCGCGAACAGCGAGGAGACCGGGGGCAGGTTGGCGACCTGGGTGGCGACTGCGGGTGAGACGCCCTGATCCTGCAGTCCGGTGGCGAGGGAATGCGGAAGGGTGCCGGCCAGTCCGGCGATCATCAGGGAGAAGAACACGCCGATCGAGATGGCAGTGCCGGAGTTCTGGAACGTGGCCCGCATTCCGGAGGCGACACCGCGCAGATGGGCGGGCACGCTCCCCATGATCGAGGAGGAGTTGGGAGAGGCGAACATGCCGCTTGCTATCCCGTTCACCGCGATCAGTACCGCGAAGATCCAGTAGCTGAAGTCGATCGGTACGAGCATCAGGCCGATGAAGCTGCCGCCGAACAACAGCGCGCCGCCGGTCGCCAGCCATCGGGAGCCGAGCCGGTCCGACAGATAGCCGCAGACCGGGCCCGCCGCGAGGAAGCCCGCGGTCAGCGGCAGCATGAAGATGCCCGCCCACAGAGGTGTGTCCTCGTAGCTGTAGCCGTGCACCGGGAGCCAGATGCCCTGCAGCCAGATCACCAGGACGAACTGGAGGCCGCCGCGGCCGATGGAGACGGCGAGGCCCGCCAGGTTGCCGAAGGTGAAGGCCCGGCTGCGGAACAGACTCAGGTCGATCATCGGGGCCGACACGCGCCGCTCGATGCATACGAACGCCGCCAGGAGCAGCAGTCCGCCGATGATCAGCACGTCGACCAACGGGTTGGTCCAGCCCATGGTGTGCCCACCGTAGGGCTGCAGGCCGAAGGTGACGGCGATCAGGACGGCGCTGAGTCCCACCGCGAAGGTGATGTTGCCCCACCAGTCGATCCGGCCGCCGCCGCGCGGCCCGGCCTCGCGCAGGGTGCGATAGGCCCACACGGTGAAGAACACGCCGACGGGGACGTTCACCCAGAACACCGCGCGCCAGTCCCACGCGGCGAGCAGCCCGCCCGCGACCAGGCCGATGAACATGCCGCCCAGAGCCGCGACCTGGTTGATGCCCAGGGCGAAGCCGCGCTGCTCCTTGGGGAAGGCGTCGGTGAGGATCGCCGCCGAGTTCGCGGTGAGCATCGAGCCGCCGACGGCCTGTGCCACGCGCCAGCCGATCAGCCACATCGCGGCGTGGCCGCCGTCGAACGGGTCGAAGGACAGCAGGATCGAGGCGAACGTGAAGACCGCGAACCCACTGTTGTAGATCTTGACCCGGCCGTACATGTCGCCCAGCCGTCCCACCGTGGCCACGAGGACGGCCTGGACCAGCCGGTACCCCATGATCATCCACAGCAGATAGGCGATGTTGCCCGGGGCGAGCGGATCCAAGTGGATGCCCCGGAAGATCGCCGGCAAGGAGATCAGGACGATGGAGCCGTCCAGCGCGGACATGAAGACCGCGGCGGTCGTGTTCGTCAGTGCCGTCCACTTGTACCGGTCATCGGGAACGGGGCGCTGCGCCGGTATCGCAGAGGGAACCTTCATCGATGTGTTTCCTCGCCACTCACGTCAGAGGTTCCTGGCCAGCCGCTCCAGCAGCGGGGCGGCCGCTGCGAGTCGCCGCAGATCCGCCTGGGTGAATGCGCCGCCGCCCAGCGCGCGGGCGAGCTGCTCGGTGCGGGCGTTGCGCTTCTCCTGCAGGGCCCGTTGACCCGCTTCGTTCACGGACAGCAACATCCGCCGGCCGTCCTCGGGATCCGCGCGCCGATCGACCAGGCCGCGCTCCCGCAGCGTCCTGATCGTCGCGCCCATGGCCTGTGCCGTGATCTGCGCGTCGCGGGCCAGCTCCGACGAGGAGGCGGGCCCCGCCCGCTCCAGCAGGGACAGGGCGCTGCGCTCGGGCATCGACAGGCCCTGCTCGATCGGGACGAGGCGCACCCGCCGCAGCAGCAGCGTGATGCTCGCCAGCAGATCGGAGGCGACTCCGTCGGAGTCCACATCATCAGTCACATTGATAAGGCTACATGATAAGGCTGGTTTACCAATTTCAGAGGGTCGTCCCCTTCGCCCGCGCGCCCAGCCGGACCGGGCGTGCGGGCGATCAGCTCGTGGGCGCGTAGGCCTTCCAGGCCTGCGACGTCGTCAAGCGCCGCATCCGCCTATCGGGCAAGCGAGTCCAGGGCCGCTGCGACCGGAACGGGATCCAGCGGGCCGACGTGAGAGGCCTCGGGGAAGTCGTGCACGCGGAAGCTGTTGCCGGGCGTGAGCGCGTCGGCCTCCGCGATCATCCTGTCCTGGAGCGCCGTGGCGATCGTCCGGTCCTTGCCGAAGCGCAGGTAGCTACGGGGAACACGTCCCCAGGCGTCGGCCCGGCCCACCGCTCGACCCGCGTAGGCGGCGACGGGCTCGTCCGTCTGCATGCCGGCCAATGTCCGGCGGAACGCGGCGTCGGGGTAGTCCGCGCAGATCATCTCCTTCAAGAGGGCCAGCTCACGGCTGTCACCCGTCCGGAAGTTCAGGCGCAGTACACCGAGCCGGTCCGGGTCCCCCACCGTCAGCTCGACCGGGCTGACGGCGTTCGCGTTCTCAGGAGCCGCCGTACACGCGTCCGCGGTGGGCAGGACACGGCTGGGGCAGAAGGCCGCCATGTAGCAAATATGGTGCAGCAGATGCGGCACGGCATCGCCGACACGGCTGACCGACACCCCGCCCAGGCTGTGCCCGACCAGCACCACCGGGCCGTTCCGTGCCGCCCGCCGTACGACGTCCGTGACGCGTGCCTCGTAGTCCCGCAGATCGAGCCCCTTCAGCGGGGAAGGCTCGGCCGCCATCGCCTTGAGGTCCTGCCGCTGGTACGACTCCGGCACGAAGGCCTCCGCGCCGTGCCGCGGCTGGTCCACCATGACGACGCGGTGACCGCGCAGGGTCAGCTCACGCGCGATCGGCATCCAGAACGCGCCGGCGCTATGGGTGCCGTGCACCAACACGTACGTGGTGGGTCCGCGACGTGCGTCCGCCGCGGCCGGCGAGGTTCCCAGGCCGGTGGCCAGTGCCGCGCCGCCCACCGCCAGCCCCAGTCCGCGCAACGCTGCGCGCCGAGTGGTACCTGTTCCTTCTTCGTCTGTCATTTTCCTCATGAACACGACGCTATGAAAGCCCCACGCGGCTCACCAGCGGCCCAGCTCCACTACCGAGGTGGACCCAACACCACCGTGCAGCAAGGTGGTTCGACGTGGTCCGGAAGCGTGAGACTCCCGATGGCCCTGGCCGGGCGGCCTCCCGGGCAGCGGTCGGGGCGCGCAGGAGCGGAGTTGAGGACCGGCACGGCGAACAGGCGTCTTGAAAGCGGCAGTTTGCTGCGCTCGTGCATGCCCCCGCGATGGTCACTCAGCGCGGCGGAGCCCCCTGAGGAGTCGGGTCAGTGGCGCTCCGGGTCGAACTCCAGCACCTGCGTGAGCCGGATGTTGTTCCCCGACGGGTCCCGGAACGACGTGTCGATCCCGTACGGCTGCACCGTCGGCGGGTCGTTGAACTCGACACCCCGGGCGGACAGCTCGTCATACACGGCCTTGCAGTCGTCGGTCTCCAGGAACAACGTGCCGCCCGCACCCTTGGCCACCAGATCCGACAGTTGGGCGGCGGCGACCTCGTCCAGCATCGGCTGCCCCGGTACCGGCATGAGCACGAGCGCCGGTCCGTCACCGGGCGGCGCGACGCACAGCCACCGGAAGCTCCAGGCCTCCATCGTCACGTCGGCCCGGACCTCCCACCCGAGTTTGTTCCTGTAGAAGTCGAGCGCCGCGTCCTGGTCGTGCACCCAGAACTGCGCATTGGCGATCTTGATCGTCGTCATGACGGCTCCTCGGTCGTTGCCTTCAACCGACGCTATGCAGCGCTCGCCCCTGTGTCTTCTCGAAACGTGCGGTTCCGCGGCCGCCCGTAAGCCATCGCCACACAGCGAGGTACGCGCACATGCCGCGCGGCAGCCGGATGCGCCGTCCGGTACGCCTGCGGGGTCATCCCGTACATCCTGCGAAAACTCGTCGTGAACGAGCCGATGCTCCGCAGACCGACGGCGACGCCGATCGCGGCCACGCTCCAATCGGTCGCCAGCAGAAGGGCGGCGGCCCGCTCCAGCCGACGCGTCAACAAGTACTGGTGCGGCGACTCGCCGAACGCGGCCTTGAAGCTGCGGCTGAAGTGGGCCGGGGACAGCGCGGCGGCCGCGGCCAGGTCGGCCACCGTGAGTGCCTCGCTGTAGCGGGCGTCCGCGAGATCCCTGGCGCGGAGCAGATGACGAGCGATCGGAACGTGGGCCACAAGACCCATTGTGCGGCCACCCGAGCCCACCGGCCCCGGCGCGCTGGCACCGGCCCCTGTCCCCCGCCGTTCAGCTGGCGGGCGGAGCGGACCAGGCCACGTCGTCACGCCCGCAGGTAGGCGAGGACGGCGAGGACGCGGCGGTGGCCCTCGGTGTCGACCGGGAGGTCCAGCTTGTTGAAGATGTTGCCGATGTGCTTGTTCACGGCCGCTTCGCTGATGAACAGGTGCTGGGCGAGGCCGGCGTTGGTGCGGCCCTCGGCGACCCCTGCGAGCACCTCGCGCTCCCGGGCGCTCAGCCGGTCCACCGGGTCCCGGCGCAGCCGCACCAGCTGGGTGATGACCTCCGGATCGACGACGGTGCCGCCTGCGGCGACCCGCTCGATCGCAGCCATGAAGTCGGCGAGCGCGCTCACCCGCTCCTTGAGCAGGTACCCCACCCCGGCGCCGCCGCCCGAGTCGAGCAGACGCAGCGCGTAGGAGCGCTCTACGTACTGGCTCAGGACGAGTACCGGCAGACCGGGGAAGTCCTCGCGCAGGGTCACCGCCGCGCGCAGGCCGTCGTCGCTCAGCGCCGGCGGCATCCTGACGTCCGTGACGATCAGATCCGGCTGCTCGGCGCGTACCGACGCGACCAGCGCGTCCGCGTCCCCGACGGCGGCCACCACCTCGTGGCCGACCCGTTCGAGCAGTCCGACCAGGCCTTCGCGCAACAGCACGGCGTCCTCGGCCACGATCAGGCGAAGCGACACGGAACCTCCACGTGCAACAGGGTGGGACCACCGACAGGACTCGACACCCGCATCCGGCCGTCCAGGGCAGTGACCCGGTCCGCGAGTCCGGTCACGCCACTGCCCGCCTCCGCGTCGACGCCGCCGTGGCCGTCGTCCCTGATGTCGAGGATCAACAGATCGGAATGGTAGCGACCGTGCACCTCGGCACGGGTGGCCCCGCTGTGTTTGGCGATGTTGGTCATGGCCTCGTTGATGAGGTAGTACATCGTCGTCTCCACCTTGCGCGGCAGCCGTTGGGGAAGTCGCAGGTCGACGGTCACCGGGACGGGGAATCGGCCGGCGTAGTCCTCGATCGCCGCGACGAGGCCGTGGTCGGCGAGGACGGGCGGGTTGAGGCCCCGGATCAGCGCCCGCAACTCCTGGTGAGCGGTGGACAGTTGCGCCTCGGCCTGATTCAGCAGCTCAACCTGTGCGGAGTCCTCGGGGATCTCCAGGCGCAGCAGTGCCAGGGTCATCCCGAGCGAGACGAGGCGCTGCTGCGCCCCGTCGTGCAGGTCCCGTTCGATGCGCACGCGCTCGGCGTCGAAGGAGTCGAGCAGCCGCGACTGTGACGCACGGACCTCGCGCAGTTCCTCTCCCAGCTCCTTGTCGCGCGGTGCGAGGAAGGTACGTGCCATGGCCGCACGCGCACCGGCCCATGAGGTCACCGTGTACGGGGAGGCGAGCAGGATGATCGCCCCGAACACCGTCCAGGGCCAGGTGTCCGCGTCGGTGGACGCAAACGTCGTGGCGGGGATACCGAAGGAGAAGCCGAGGACCATCAGGTCCATCCACCACAGCGCGGCGGCCGACAGCAGCGTGAACATCAACTCCCGCCACGTCACCTGCTCCTTGAGCCGGGTGGCGACCCAGGCGCGCAGACCGGGGCTGTCCGGAGGCTGGTGCGGGTCGGGGACGGGGTCCAGGTCCACCAGGCGCAGCCGGCGCCGCTCGATCCGGGCGACCAGCGTGGAGACCAGCACCATGCCCACCAAGGGCGCGACGCCGATCAGCACGACCAGCAGGGCGAGCCCCGCGGCCAGGCCCAGTGCGAAGACCACGACGGCCGCGGCGCCGACCACGACGCCCCCGCTCAGATAGGCCAGCGACCGCCAGGGCCAGCTCGACGTCAGAAAGCTCACAGGACGCTGAGCCATGGCCTGCCAGGCCGTCGTGGGTTGCATGCGATCAACGTAACCGCGAGGAACGGGACGTGGGGACGCGTCCCGGGAGACCGGCGGCCCGGGACCGGCAAAGGTAGTGCTGCCTCTACCTCAGGAGTAGAGGGTGCGTGAGTGCCCGGACGGCGCTGATCCAGTGGAATCAACGCATGACGACAACGAGGCAAGCCCCGGCGCGGGACGCGGTCGAACTCCACGGTGTCCGCAAGGTCCACGGCACCGGTGGACATCAGGTGACCGCACTGGACGGTGTCTCCCTCACGTTCCCGCGCGGCACCTTCACCGCGATCATGGGACCGTCCGGTTCGGGCAAGTCGACCCTTCTGCAGTGCGCGGCAGGGCTGGAGCAGCCGACCGAGGGGCGGATCGTCCTCGCCGGCGTGGACATCGCCACCCGGAACGAGCGGCAGCGCACCGAACTCCGGCGCGACCACGTCGGATTCGTCTTCCAGGCCTTCAACCTGGTGGAGTCGCTCACCGCGGCGCAGAACGTCGAGCTGCCGTCCCGGTTCGCAGGTCGCAAGGTCAGCCGTGAGCAAGTGGCGGGCGCACTCGACGCGGTGGGCCTCGCCGACCGTGCCGGGCACCGGCCCAGCCAGCTGTCCGGCGGCCAGCAACAGCGGGTGGCTCTCGCCCGTGCCCTGGTCACCCGCCCCGATGTCCTCTTCGCGGACGAGCCGACCGGCGCCCTGGACACCCATACCTCCCGCGAGGTGCTGCGGATGATGAGGATGCTGGTGGACCGTGAGGGCCAGAGCACCCTCATGGTCACGCACGACCCGGTGGCGGCGTCCGTGGCCGACGTCGTGGTCTTCCTCAAGGACGGCCGTATCGCCGATCACGTTCCGCTCGACCGCACCGCTGTCGGCGACAACGCCGCCGCGATCGCCACGCACATGGCCAGGATGGAGGCGTGATGCTGATTCTCGCGAACGTGCGGACCCGCTGGTCCAGCCTCCTCGGAACCTTCGTCGCCGTCCTCGTCGGCGTCGCCCTGATCACGACCACACTGGTCATCTACGACTCCGCCAAGCCCGAGGTTCAGCCCCGTTACGCCGGAACCGCCGCGCTGGCCCTGCCACGTCAGGCCGTCGACGCCGACGGCAGCCCCGAGGACAGAATGCCGTGGGGCAGCTCCGAGGCCGAGCCGCTCGTCAGCGGACTCGACCAGGTGCCCGGGGTGGCCCACGCCGTGGTGGACCGCTCCTTCTACGCCCAGGCGATCGAGAACGGCAAGCCGGTCAGCGACGAGGGCGCCCTGGAGTCGGGCCATGGCTGGGGCAGCGCGCGGACGGCGCCCTACGCGCTGGTCTCCGGCCGGGCGCCGCGGACCGCCGACGAGGTCGTGGTGGACCGGGACCTGCGCGCGGCCGTCGGCAAAGCGCTGACGGTCAACATCACCGAGGGCCGCAGGCAGTTCACCGTCGTCGGCACGGTGGACGGCCCCGGCTACTACTTCAGCGAGGCGTTCGCCGCACGGCAGCAGCCCGGCGTCGGCGCCATCGCCCTGGTGACCGACAAGGGAGCCGACACCGCAGCCGTCGTCGCCGCGGCGAAGAAGGTCCTCGGCGACAAGGGCGACGTGCTCTCCGGCGACGCCCGCGCGGAGCCGCAGCCTCAATACATCGCGCACAAACGTTTCCTGGGGGTCCAGCTCATCAGCGCGATGGCGCTCCTCGGCCTGTTCACCACGGTGTTCGTGGTCGCCTCCATGCTGGTCCTGGCAACCGGGATGCGCCGTCGTGAGATCGGTCTGCTGCGCACCATCGGCGCCGCCCCCCACCAGGTCAAGCGCATGATCCTCGGTGAGGCCGCGGTGGTCGGCCTGCTCGGTTCGATCGCCGGATGCGTGGTCGGCGTAGCGGCGGCACCGCTGCTGCGGAACATCCTCCAGGGCCTGGCCGTGGCGCCGCCCGACATGCAGGTCACCGTCGCCGCGTGGCCGCTGCTCACGGGCTGCGCGGTCGGCATCGGGGTCAGTGTGATCGGTGCTTGGACCGCGGGTCGCAAGGCCGCCCGAGTCGCCCCCATCGAGGCCCTCCTGGACAGTCGTGCCGCGAACAAGGGCATGGGGCGCGGCCGTTGGATCGCCGGTCTCGCCGTCCTCGGCACCGGTGTGCTCCTGGCCGTCGGCACCACCACCTCCAGCGCCGACAACCGCATCAACATGGCGATCTTCGCCACCATGACCCTGATCGTCGCGGCCGCTCTGCTGACCCCCGTGTTCCTCGCGCCGGTCGGCCGGTTCCTGACCGCTCCGTTCCAGCGCGGCGGTTCCGCGGCACCGGTCCTGATCAGGGCCGAGCTCGTCGCCAATCCGCGTCGCGCCGCTTCCCTGGCGGCCCCCGTGATCGCCGCCGTCGGCTTCGCGGTGCTGCTCAGCGGCATGGTGGAGACCATGCGGGTCGCCTACCCGGCCGGCGAAGCACTGAAGGTCGCGGGCCAGACGATCGTCACGGCGGACGGCACCCCCGGCAACACCGACGAGGTCGTCACCGCCAACCCGGTGGGCAAGGCTGCCCTGCCGACCCGCGCGTTCGTCCTCAAGGACGCGAAGAACGCGAAGGACATCCGTGACTCCGCACAAGACGCGAACGCCGGCGACGCGACCGTCCTGGACGTCCTGGGCAGCCGGGACCCGCGCTGGAGCAAGCCGGGCGCGGCCGTCCTCGGCGAGCACATCGCGAAAGACCTGGGCCTGAGGAAGAACCAGAAGGTGCCCGTCCGGTTCACCGACGGCGCGACCGTCATCCTGCGCGTCGGCTCGGTCCTGCCCGACGACCCGGCCCGCGGTGACTTCGTGGTCGCACGCGACCTGGTCCGTGCGCACGACCCGGCCGCGCTCACCGACGACATCTTCGTCCCCGGCAGCGCCAAGGCGTCCGCAGCCGTCCCCGGCACCGCCCTCCACGACGCCGCCGCGTACGCGCTGGCCGACTACGAGACCGATGCCAAGCTGACCGACAGCCTCGCCATGATGCTGATCGTGATCGCTGTCGGCTACAGCGTGATCGCCGTCGCCAACAGCATGGCCATGGCCGCCCACGGCCGGCGCCGTGACTTCGCTGTCATGAAGTCCGCGGGCGGCACCGTCCGCCAACTGCTCCTGGTGTCCGTCGGCGAGACGTGCCTGGTCATCGTCATCGGCGCTGCCCTCGGCATCCTGGTGACGCTGCCCCCGTTGGCGGGCATGGCCTCCGGCCTCTCCCAGTCCACCTCCTCCGACGTGAGCCTGCACCTGAGCGGCGGCACCCTCTCCACGGCCGTCGCGGGCACCCTCGTGGCGGCCGTCCTCGCCGGACTCGCGGTCACCGCGAAGACGCTGCGCAGGCAGAGCGCGTAGGCAACCCGCCCGAAGGCGCACGACCCGGAACACGCACCCCGCCCACGGCGCGCGAGCAGCAGCCCCACCGATCCCCCGGGCTGCATTCCACCGACCATGCGGCATCACGCCACGTGAGGGTCAAGAAGTGCCGGTGATCGGCCCAGGTCGAGTGAGGCGTCGAGGTGGCCGACCAGGAAGCGGGCGGCGCGGTCGAGAGCGGCGTCCGCCTCGTCGAGGCGTCCGTGCTCGCTCTGGTAGACGTGCGGGAGACCCGGCCCGATCTCCAGCGTGACCTCGACGTCGGCCGCGCCGGCGCGGCCGGCCAGGCCGACGGAGTCGTCGAGCAGCACCTCGTTCGCCCCCACCTGCACGAGCAGCGGGGGCAGGCCGGAGAGATCGGCGAACACCGGGCTGGCCAGGGGATGGCTCCGGACGCCCGCGCCGACGTAGAGATCCGCGTACGCACGTACGTCGGCCTCGGTGAAGATCGGGTCGGCCTCCTCCTTGGTGCGCATGCTCGGTCCCGAGAGGGTGAGGTCGACCCACGGGGAGAAGAGGACCGCGGCGGCAGGCTGCGGCAGTCCCGCCTCCCGTACGGCGAGCAGGGTGGCGACGCTCAGGCCGCCGCCGGCGGAGTCTCCGGCCACGACGACCTCTCGCGGGTCGACTCCGGTGGCCAGCAGGTCGCGGTAGGCGGCGAGCCCGTCGTCGACCGCCGCAGGGAAGACGTGTTCGGGAGCCAGCCGGTAGTCCACCGACGTCGCCCGCAGTCCGGCGCGGCCGGCGAGTTCACCGACCAGGCCGGTGTGGGTGTCCGGGGAGCCGATGACGTAGCCGCCGCCGTGGAAGTAGAGCAGCCGACCGCGGTCCGCCGCACCGGCCGGCTCCAGATCCAGGGCGGGCCGCCCACCCAGGACGGTCCTTCGCGTAACCACTCCGTCCGGTGCGGGTCGCGTCATGGCCGTGGCGAACTCGGTGCGCAGTTGTGCGGGGGTGGGCCGCGTCTCGCTGCGCGGGGCGGAGCGGAGCAGGGCGTCCAGGGCTTGGCGCTGCTGTCGGGACATGGCGGGCCTCCGTCGGATCGGGATGCGAAGATGGATTCCTTGGAATCCATCTGTTGTGCCCAACCGGCTTCCAAGGAAGATGATTCCCGGGAATCTACTGGAGGTTCTGTGAGCCACGTCACCCCGACATTCCTCGACCTCGTCCGCGTGGAGACCCGTCTCTACAACGCGGTCGGTGTCCGGCTGCGCGCCGAACACGGTCTGACACTGGGCCAGTTCGAGTTCCTTCAGATCATCGAGCGGGTGGACGGATGCCGCGTCCTCGACATCGTGAGCGAGCTGGCGATCACCGTGGGCGCCGTCAGCAAGGCAGTCGACCGGCTGGTGGCCGCGGGCTGGTGCGTGCGGCTCGCGCACCCGCAGGATCGCCGCTCCTCCGTACTGCGCCTCACACCCGAGGGCGAGGAGATCCTGACGGCTGCCCGGCCCGCGGTCGAGACCGCACTCGCGTCACTGACCCAGAGTGTTCCCGCCGCCGACCTCAGACACCTCGCCACCACCCTGACCACCCTGCGCGCGACCCTGGAAGCAGAGAACCTGGGCCAGCCGGGCTGAAGGAGCGAACCGTCACGCCCACAACGCGTCGTCACACGGTGATCGGCAAGGACGTCCCCGTCTCCTCGCAGAAGGTCTGCAACGCGCTGGTCATCTGCGGTCCGCGGACAGCGACTTGGACGAGTCGCGGAGACCTGTGCGTCACCGCGGTCAAGAAATCCCCGACGGGTTTCCCCACAGTGCATCCGCCAAGGCCCCTGCACCGGAAGAGGAGGTACGGCGGCGGGCTGGACCCCTGCCTCCGTCCAAGGCCGGTGTCGTCGGATGCCTGCACATCCGGCGACACCGGCGACCACTGGCGCGCGCCGCCTCGGTCACTAACCGTCCGAACCTGGCGACGAAGACCGCGGTGGATACGGCGTGCGTGCCGCCCTGTTGGGCCAGCCCCCTGGCCGCGCCGCCCCCACGGGAACGACGCGGCCGCGGCAGCCTGTTCGTCTCATGGTGAGACGCCGGGGGCCGACCGGCTGCGTCACGCTCGACGCGCGGTGCCTCCGCCGGAGGCCGCACGGGAGGCGGGACATGGCTGTGCAGGCGTGGCACCACAGGGAGCGGCTTCTGTTTCTAGGTGGGGCGGGGCTCCTCATGGCGATGTGCGGGGCCGTCGCCACTCTTGCGGGGGTACCGTCCGCCCGCGGTCTCGCCATGGCCGGTCTCGTACTGGCTGTCTGGGAGGCCCTGGGACTCGCCCTGTGGGCCGTGCGGACCGGCGACGGGCGCCGCCGGCAAGGCGGCTGACGGCAAGGCGGCGGGCACCGGCCTAGGGACTCAGCCGGATCCCGTACGCCGTGATCTTCCGGTAGATCGTCGCCCGGGAGATGCCGAGCGCCTTGGCGGCCCTGGCCTTGTCGCCGCCGTGGTCCAGGAGGGACTGGACGATCAGCTCGCGCTCCGTGGCCTCCCAGGCGGACAGCGGGTGGCGGCTGTGCGTCAGGAGGGACGGGGGCAGGTCCGTGTCCTCGATCCGCGTGTCCGTCCGGTGCGCCAACGCGTAGCGCAGGGAGCCCTCCAGTTGGCGCACGTTGCCCGGCCAGGGGGCGCGGGACAGGGCGCGCAGCGTGCCTTGGCTGCACTGCGCCGCCACGTCGCCACGGGTGTGCCGGGCCGTCAACAGCGTGGCGAGCGCCGGGATGTCGGCCGTGCGGTGACGCAGTGGGGGCACGGTGACCTCGGCGCAGAAGCGGTCGCGGAGCGTGGCGCGGGGGTCGGCAGGCCGGGCCGTGGACGGGTCGCCGCTGTCGGCGCCGGTG
>NZ_JAAGMG010000101.1 GCF_010548525.1 Streptomyces sp. SID14478 | reverse complement strand
CCTGCGCCGGCCCCGGCGGCGGGCGTGCCTGCGTCGGACGGGGTGACGGCGGGGTCGTCGAGGTCGTCGGCGTCCGGGGCCCCGTCGGCCGGCGCCCGCTGCCACTCCCGCTCCAGGGCCTGCACCTTGTGCCCGGCGTCGGCCTTGGCCTGCCGGTTGGTCCACCACAGCTGATGCACGACGAGCAGGAGCAGGACGAGCCCGACGGTGACGGTGACCTCGGCGCCGGTCCACAGGACGCGGCCGAGGGCGGACCGCGGGGGCGGCGCGGGGCGTGAGGTACGTGCGGTGCGCGACATACGTACGTCGCGTGAGATCCACGAGCTGCGCGCGAGGTGCGGGATACGGGAGATACGTGGGATACGGGAGATGCGGGAAACACGTGGAGCCGGGCGCCCTTGTGCCACGACATTGGGCCGCCCCACGCCGTCGTCGCCGTTCCTGCCGTTCCTGCCGTTCCTGGCGTCGTCCTTACGCTGCAGCACGGGCGCAAGATAGATCGAGCGGCCTCAACTTTCCATGCCTGGACGTCGATTGGCGCGCAGGGAGCCGACTACTGTCTCGCTCCATGAGCGCCCTTTGGCTACTGGCCCTGATCCCGTTCGTCGCCGGGCTGGCACTGACGGTGTCGTGCGCCGTCCAGCTGCTCACGGAGATCCTGCGGCGCACCACGGGCACCGTGCTGGAGGCGACGGTCACCGGCCACGTGGCCTCGCGCGAGGCGACGTACGCGACGCTCCACCCGGTGGTCTCCTGGACGGCCGCCGACGGCACGGAGCACGAACGCGCCCTGCCCGACGACGCCGCCCCCGCCCGCGCCCTGCCGGAGGGCGCGAGGGTCCGCATCCGCTTCGACCCGGCCCACCCGGAACTGGCCGCACTCGACTCGGACGCGCGCTACCGGCAGGCCATCGCGGGCGTGAGCGTGGGGATCACCCTGTGGGCCGGCGCGCTGGCCGTCGTGATCTGGCGCCTGGCGTACCTCCTGAACGACCTGAGGGACTACGTGAGCTGGCGCTACTGATCACTCACCGGCCCGTGCCCGATAGGGGCGGTCCCACCAGGGCCGCGCGGCAGTACCGTGTCCTCCATGCGCCCCGACACGCCTGCCACGCCCGCCGAGAACGAGCACGCCGACCACGTAGCGGAAGCCGAGCGCCTGGAACGCACGGCGGCCATGTACCCCGAGGACGCGGAAGCGCTGCTCCTCCAGGCCGCGGCCCACTACGAACTGGCCGACGCCCGCGACCGCGCCACGGCCCACTACGACGCCCTGCTGGCCGCCCCGGACGCCCATGACCCGGCCCTGATCCGCGCCCTCAAGGCGGCGAACCTCTGGGAGTACGGTCACGAGGCCGAGGCCCAGGCGATCATCACGGGCCTGCGCACGAGCGCCCCGCGGGACCCGGCGCCCTGGGTGATCGTGGCCGAGTCCCTCGAATCGCACGACGAGCTGGAGCAGGCGCACGAGACGTTCACGGAGGCGCTGGAACTCCTGGCACCGCAGTCGGCCGGTACCGCGGCCGGCGACCCGCCCCCGTTCGCGCAGCACCCCCTCCTCCTGGGCCGCCACCGCGTCCGCCGTCTCCTCGGCGCGGACCACGACGACTGGGACGCCCTCGCGGACCGCGTCAACCGCGCCCCGGTCTCCCTGGACGAACTCCACGACCCCAAGCGCCTGTGGGCGCTCGGCTCGGACAACCCGGCGGAGCTCAGGGCCGAGATCGACCGCCTCCGCGCGGAGCTGGGCACGTACCGGGAGGCCCTGTCCCGCCCGTTCCCGGTGGCGGTCCTGCACTGGCCGTCGCCGGAGTACACGGAACTCCTGGCGGCGTACCCGTCCCTGTCCTCCGAATACCCGTCCTACGAGGCGCACTTGGCGTCGATAGAGGAGGCGCTGAGGGAACTCTCCGCCTCCGGCACGGGCAACCTGGGCATCGTGACCGGCACGGTCCCGTCCTACGAGGCCTTCGCGGCCTCCGAGGCATCCTCACCGGAGGACGTCTCCCTGCTCCCCCAGTACGCCACGACGCTGGCCGCGCGGGGCCGGGCGGCGGCTTGGCCGCCGGAGGCGTCTGCGGGGTGTTGGTGCGGGTCGGGGAGTTCGTACGGGGAGTGCCATGGCGGAGCGGTCTGAGGGAGGCGTTCCGAGACGCCCTTCGCGAGGGCTTCGGCAACGAGTCGGAAGCTGTGCGCTGGCCCGAGATCAGTCAGGGCCAGATCCTCATGATGATGAGCCCCAAGGCACGCCATCAGCAGGTCGCGCACCGCCTGCGCACTCAGCGGGAGCCTCAGCTCGCGCCCGGTTCGTATGCCGCTGACGCCGCGAACGCAGCCTGTCACAGGCCCAGTTGGCCGGCATGGTCGGAACGGAACAGACCGCGATCTCCCGCATCGAGAATGGGCGGGACGTTCCTACGCTGCCGCTGCTTGCGCGGATCGCGGAGGCGTTGGGGTGCATGGTGGCCGCGACGTTCGAGCAAGCGGTGCACGGAACGCGGAAGGCAGGCGCGATGCGGATTTCATCGACCGCCAGCCCGTTCCTTCCAAGTTCGCATGTTCCGAGGACAGTTGGCCTTCCATTCGACTCGCGCCCGGCCATACGCTCGGTCAATGCTCGTAAGCTCGCCGCCCGACGTCGGCGCCACCAGCCCGGGGAGACCGTGGACGTCACGACGTTAGCCCTGCTGGGAGGAGCCGGCGGCCTGCTGCGGGGTGCCGTGGATTTCTATGCCCGGTTCACGTCCTGGCGGGTTGATCGCCTCGCCCATCGCCAGTTGGTCGCGGCAGGAGCGGCACAGGCGACACCGGAGAACCGCCCGCGCTTCCCCGCCTACTTCGACCCCTCCGTCGACGTCGCGGCGGCCTTCGTGCACTGCCTCCTTGGCGCGGGAACCGCCGCACTGTTGGGTCGGACGGGGCAGATCAACGGAGAGTACGCAGCCGTCGTGGTCGGCATGTCGGCCCCCATGCTGCTCACTCAGCTCAGCCGCATCCAAACGGTGAACGAGGCGGTGACCGGCAACTGGCAACAGGTCGGCGCCGAAGCGCCGGAGACCGGGACGACCCCGTCCGCCGGTGCCCCGGACACCATGTCGAGCAGCGTCGAGGCAGAGACAGCGAGCACCCCGTCTGCGGGCGCTCCACCTGCCATCGCGCCGAGCGAGTCGCCGCCTCGCACCCTGCCGGCCGCCGAACCCGCCGCGCCCACGGCCGACCCCGCCCGGCCCACCCCCCGACTCCTGCCTTCGCCGAGGTCTGCCGCCGCGGGCGCCGATGCCTGCTCACACGAGCCGACGCCCCGACAGCCTCCCGCGCATCAGCCGCAGCTCCGGGGCGACGCTTCCCACCCAGAGCCCCCGGCCGTCGACGGAACGACCTCTGGTCTCGACGACCCGGGCAGGCCACGATGGCGTCAGGGTCCGACGACCGGGGAGGAGGGGCTGTGAACAGCGCTCCGCATCTACTGGCCGAAGATCGCCAGATGTACGAGAAGGTCCTCGACGAGACGCTGCGCACCGCACCTGAGCGCCCTGAACTGGCCACCCTGGGCCAACGGATCGACGCGGAGCAGCTGCGCACCATGGCGCTGAACGCAGCCGGCCTCATCACGGCAGCCGCAGCGTCTGAGTACTACGCCTATGTGCGGGTGCGTGAAGAGCACCGTGACGGGGGGATCCGACCCGAGTCATCCGGCCGCCCGACGTACGCCTCACCGCACGCGGCTTCCGTACCGACCGACCGCCCGGGGCGCCGTCTCGCCCGCGCCGTGCTCGGCGCCGGACAGTCCGCGGCCCAACGGACCGTCGGCGCAGTGGCTCCGCAGCGGTGGGCCAGGATGCCGTACGGCCGTCGTTTGCTGGCAGCAGTGATCGGCCTGCGGGTTCGCCCCGAGGCGCCGACGGTCCCAGAAGTGCGGACACACCGCACCCCCACGCGACCGTCGGCCGTCCGCCCCCCGCGACGCAGGCGCGAGGCAGCCTCCGAGGAGAGCGCGAGCGGGGCCGGCGGGCTCACTGTCATTGCCGTACTCGCCCCGGTCCTCGCCGGATGCGCGGCCGTGGTCTGCTTTCTCATCGGTCTCCTCCTGACGATCGTCGAGCCCACGCCTGCCCTGGCTGAATACCTGGTGACGGCTGGCTGGGTATTCGCGGCTCTGACCGGGGCGGGTGTTCTCGTCGTGGCGGCCGCACTGGTGGTGATGGCTCTGCGTAATGGCTCGACCTCATTGCGGGTGAGCACACCCGGCGAGGACCAAGAGGAGCTGGACCGGGCCAGAGAAGCGTGGGAGACGGCGCTGCGGGAGCACGGCATTCTGCCGTTCTTGAGGGACGCGCTTGCGGATCCCTCCTACGACTACGACAGGTCGCGGCCGTCAAGCTCGGAAGGCGCCATGGGCCGCATGCCTCGGCTCGGCTACAGCAGGCCGGGGCTCAGTCCGGCCGGCGAGAACACTCCCACGGCACCTCGTCCCGGTCTGTCGAGCCCGGACTTCTCCAGCCCGGACTTCGGAGGGGCGGAGCATCGGCCGGATTGATGTGCCGAGGGCCAGGACTTTCGACCCGAAATCTCAGGTCCGCGCCCCCCTGGCGTGACCTTCACAGTATCGTCACACTTGATGAGTCGGAATGTCAGGCCTCTCCATCGATCAGGCCCTGATGCATGTGCGAGATAGGCGTCTATGCACGAAATATCTGCTGCTCGCCGGTGGTCTGGGCCACTGTGCGAGCTACCACGCCTCCCGCTTCGCGCTCATCGCGCTCCCGTGCAGCATCCTCAATTGCACGCCCATACTGGTGGCATGTCCCCGACCGCCTCGTCTCCGGCCGTCGCCTCACGCATGAGCCGTCAGTCCTCCCGCGACACCGCTCAAGAGTTGGCCGTTCGTCGGCTGCTGCACCGCAGGGGGCTGCGCTACCGAGTGCATGTTCCGGTTTCCGGTATGCCTCGGCGAACGATGGACATCGCCTTCGGCAAGCTCAGAATCGCGGTGTTCCTCGACGGCTGCTTCTGGCATGGCTGCCCTCAGCACGCCACAGCGCCCCGATCGAATGCGGAGTGGTGGCGTTCCAAGCTGGACCGGAACAGTGCCCGCGACCGCGAGACAACCAACCATCTGACCGCCGAGGGCTGGACGGTACTGAGGTTCTGGGAACACGAAACAGTAGAGGAAGTCGCCGACCGGGTCGCGCAGACAGTGGCGTCCAAGAAGTCCTCCCGCAGCTAGACATCGCGGTCCGAATACCGTCAGCGAAGAGAACAAGGGGAACGGTCCATTTCCATGAGCGACGAACTCGACGGCATGTACGAAACGTTCAAAGCCCTCTTGGAGGCGTTCCCCCCTCCGGAGGCGATCAAGCGGCTGGAATTGATGGGCGTCGGCGCCGACAACATCCAGCAGCTGCGAGAGCGACATGAGAGCGACACGATCCGCATCAAGGAACTCGTCGAACCGCACGCCGTCGTTCAGGGCAACCGCGAGACCTGGTACACAGGCCCGCAGCCCAAGGACAAGTGCTGGCCGGCAATCGTGGATCTGTTGCGCAAGGACGGCTGGCCCGACAAGCCTGCGATCGAGAGTCTCGACGACTCTTCGACCCGAGTCGTCTCCCTGTTGAACCACCCGAAGGAAAGGGCCTTCTCCACTCGGGGGCTGGTCGTCGGCTACGTCCAGTCGGGCAAGACCACCAACTTCACCTCGGTCATGGCCAAGAGCGCCGACCGCGGCTACAAACTCTTCATCGTCCTTGCCGGCATCCACAACGGTCTGCGGCGTCAGACACAAGCCCGTCTGGTCCAGCAGCTCGTGGAGCCCAACCCGGCCATGTGGTCCCAGCTGACCGGCTTGGACAAGGATTTCACTCCGCAGGAGAACCCGGCTTCGTACTTCGGGAAGAGCAACAAGACGCACGTGCTCTGTGTGGTGAAGAAGAACGCCCCGGTGCTGCGCAAACTCGTCAAGTGGCTCAGCAAGGCATCCGACTACCTGCAGGACTGCCCGGCGCTGATCATCGATGACGAGGCCGACCAGGCTACGGTGGCCACCAAGTCGATCAACCCTCTGATCCTGGACATCATGGGTTGCCTTCCGAGGTCCGCCTACGTCGGGTACACCGCCTCCCCCTTCGCGAACCTGCTCATCGACCCGAGTGCCGAGGACCTTTATCCGAAGGACTTCATCGTCAACCTCCCTCAGCCGCAGGGCCACTTCGGCACGGAGGTTCTCTTCGGCCGTTACACGCTCGACGGCGAGGACTCCGAACAGGTCGACGACGGACACGACATGATCCGCTCGATCCCGGACGACGACGTGCCGTGTGTCCGTCCGGCGACTCGGGCCGACGTCGAAGGCTTCGAACCTGTCATCACCGACACACTGCGCAAGGCCATCGAGTACTTCTGGCTGGCCACGGCTGCCCGGCGCGTACGTGGTACCGGCAACCCGCACAGCACCATGCTGATTCACACGAGCGTCAACACAGCCGTGCACAACAGTTTCGAGAGGCCCCTCGAACATCTCCGCCACCGATCCGCGAGTTCTCTGGACGACACGGAGCATCTCGACTATCTGCGCACGCTTTGGGAGGAGGAGTCCAAACGCGTCCCTGCGGACGAGTTCGGCGAGCGAACAGTGCCTTTCGAGCAACTGGTGCCCGAGTTGCCCGGAGTACTCGACAGCTGCCGGATCATCATGGACAACTCCAGCAGCGAGGATCGACTCGACTACGAGAACGGCCCAGTCGTCGCGATCGCTGTGGGCGGCAACACACTCTCCCGCGGACTGACCTTGGAAGGCCTCTCCGTCAGCTACTTCGTACGCGCGGTCTCGGCGTACGACACGCTTCTGCAGATGGGGCGTTGGTTCGGATTCCGCAACGGATACGCCGACCTGCCCAGGATCTGGATGACCGACGAGTTGGCCGAGTGGTTCCGGCATCTCGCCACAGTCGAGGCCGAGATGCGCCGCGATATCGATACCTACATGACCGAGGACGAGACGCCGCTCACCTTCGCAGTGCGGCTGCGCACCCACCCCGCTCTGCGGGTCACCGCAGCTGCCAAGATGCGCGACGCCGTCACAGCAGCTTCCTCCTACGGCGGAAAGCGGGTTCAGACCCACTACTTCCACACCAACGCCGAATGGCTGCGCGACAACATTGCGGCCGCGCGCAATCTGATCGCCTCCGCACGTAGTGGCGCACGCAAGGTTGACGACCGTTCCACCGAAGGGCGTTACGTCTTTCGTGACGTGTCGCACGAGACCGTCCTGGGCTTCCTGTCCGCCTACAAGTTCCACGAGAAGTCCCCGGAGAACGACGCGGACCTCATCACCGACTACATCCGGAAGCGCGTCGCCACCGCTCAGTCATTGGCCAAGTGGAACATCGCGATCGTCGGTACCCCCAACGGAGAAGAGTTCGCTTTCGCCCCCGGCGTCAGCGTCGGCCGAGGTACTCGCGCACGACTCCAACTGCCCGATCCGACCTCGGACTTCGCGGACATCAAGACGCTGATGAGCCGTCGGGACGCAGCGGTCGACCTCGCCGGTGACACGGCAGGCCTGTCGGAGAAGGCCATCAAGGAGGAGCGCCGGCGCCAGTTCCCCGACACCGGCCTCTTGGTTCTGTATCCGATCGACAAGGTGTCGAATCCGAGCCCCGCGAAGAAGCTGCGTGCCCCGCTTGACGCCGAGGAGCATGTGATCGGTGTCGGACTGGTCTTCCCTGAGCCCTGGGACAAGGACAGCGAGGTCAAGAAGTACGTCTCCGCGGACCTCTCCAACGTACAGATCGAGGAAGAGGACTTCAGCGCCCTCGAGAGCGACGACGCATGAGTGAGAACTCCCTTCGCGAACTGGTCGAGGGTCGCTGGACTGCTCTCGAGGCCGAGCACGCCTCCGACGAACGAGGCCTCAGGGTTTCCCAGCTTCCCGTGGTCGCGGACCAAGGGCCATTGGCAGTGGCCGTCGACTACCAGGGGCACCGCCACGTTCTGGTGCCGATCCATGCCAACCGCAAGATCCGTCCCGGCCTGAACGGGCCGGCGCTCCAGCTGCGAAAGCGCCCCCTGGAAGACGCGGACAGCTACCAGACGTATGCCGATCTCGCCTGCCTGCGCGACGACCTCAACGATCTGTTCACGGAGCTCTGCGTGGACGTGTTGGGCGCGGCAAGGGAGATCCCCGACAATCCCAGCAAGGCTCTCTACCGAGCGCTCGACCGCTGGAAAGCCCTCCTCCGGACCGAGGGAGAGCCGCTCGGACCCGAGCAACTAGCGGGCCTTTTCGGCGAGTTGACGGTTCTCAATCGCCTTCTTGAGAAAGATCCGAGCGCCCACCGGTTCTGGCACGGTCCGGAGCGGCACCGGCACGACTTCTCCTCCGGCTCCCTCGCCGTCGAGGTCAAGTCGAGTGCGGCCGGCGACGGGCGCAGACCTCGCATACACGGCCTCGATCAACTCGACGCGCCTGAGGGCGGGAGTCTCTTCCTGGCCTGGTTCCGACTGCAGCGCACACACGCCCCGGGCACCGGACTCTCGTTCCTGGATGTGATCACCCGAGCGCTGCGGTTGTGCGACGACGAAAGCGCGTTCCTCGATCTGTTGGCAGCCGTCGGATACAGCCCCGCAGATGCCGATCGCTACCGTGACGTGCGATTCCTGATCGACGAAGAGCGCTGGTACAAGGTCGATGCCGACTTCCCCAAACTGACGTACCGCGGCCTGGTCTCGGCCGGCGTGCCCGTGTCCGCCCTGGACGTCGAGTACACCATCGACCTGTCGGGCGAAACCCCGGCGCCCCTGATACCCGACGAAATCTCCCGAACGGTCGACAACCTGATCCAGGAGTCCGCGTGAAGGGACCGAACTGGTTCTCCCAGCCCTATCCCCCCGAGGGGGCGAGCGCGGCGGAAGGTATCCGCAACCAGCTCGGGCGCCCCGAGCTCGATCTGCTCACGATTCTGGTGCGCGAGTCCGCCCAGAACAGTTGGGACGCCCGCCCGCCCGGATCGTCCGAGCCCGTCGGCTATGAGATCGACCTGTCGACCGTGGGTCCCGCGCACGGCCCGGCCTGGCGTGAATTGCTGCTCAGTAACGCGCCGTTGGGAGAACAACTCCCCCTGCGCGGTTCGTTGGCACGTGGCTCCATACGACTGCTCACCGTCTCCGACCGCGGTACGACCGGACTCGGCGGCCCCACCCGCGCCGACCGCACGGCCGACGAGATGTCCCGCGACTTCGTCTCATTCGTCCGCAACATCGGAGAACCGCGGGACACTCCGTTCGGGGGCGGCACCTACGGCTTCGGCAAAGGCATCTTCTATCTGCTCTCGAACTGCGGAACCGTCCTGGTTCACACGCGGTGCCGCAACCCGGACGGCGAGTTGGAGTCCCGTCTCATCGGGTGCGCTCTGTGGCAGAGCTATTACGCGGACGACGCCGTCGCCTCTCGGCGCTACACCGGTCGGCACTGGTGGGGCGACACCTCGAGTGATGTGATCGAGCCCTTGATCGGCGCGGAGGCCGAGGCGGCGGCACACCGTCTGGGGCTTCGCTCGTTCGGGCCGACAGAGACCGGCACCTCCGTAGTGGTGATCGACCCCAAGCTGGAGCGCGACGAACACCGACTCGAAGCCGCAGAAGTGGCCGACTACCTTGCCGAGACGATCAGTTGGCATTTGTGGCCCAAGATGATCGAGAGGGACGGCGGAGCGCCGGCCATGCGCTTCACGGTGAGATGCGACGGCCGGGACATTCCCGTCCCCGACCCACGCACGCACCGCCCTCTGAATCTGTTCGTCGCTGCCCACGAGCAGTTGTCCACCGAGCGGGGCCAGGATCTGTGGTGCGGCAAACCACGAAGATCGCTCGGCCGGTTCGGGGTCGTCAAACGCATCATGCCGCCTCTGCAGCCGAGCCCCGCGTCACGCATGGTCGGGATAGAGGACCTTGTGCACCATGTCTGCCTGATGCGGCCGGCCGAGCTCGTGGTGACCTACCACCCAGGGCCGAAGCCGCCGAGCGAGAACCAGGGGTATGCCGGAGTGTTCCGTGGCGACCCGGACATGGACGAGGTCTACGCCAAGGCCGAACCTCCCACCCACGACGCCTGGCATTGGCACTCCCTCGACGTGCCGGACAGCACCTACGTCCGGACGACGTTCCGCCGCATTCAGGAAGAGATCAGCAAGTTGCTCGCCCTGGGCGGGGTGGCCCGGGCCGGAGCCGCCCAGGTTCCTCTGGGCGCGGCAAGCACACGTTTCTCCGGACTGGTCGGTGGGGCCTGGGGGATCGGCGGCGCGACCGCGTACGGCAGGCCCGGAGCCGGGCTGCCCGGTCGCAATCGCGGAGGGGACGAGGAGGAGGGGCCCGAGGTGGTCGTCCGAGCACAAGGTCACCGCAAGGCCGCGTCCTCCCCGGCTCGGGGGGACGGAGCGCCGGAATCCGTCCGAGGCGAAGAGCCGCTGCAGGCCGCTCCGGGAGCGCCTGGCCTGCGACGCGTCAGACCTCGCGTGCAGTACCTGGGCGAGCCCTACTACGACGATCTGGGTGAACAGGCCGTACTGGTACAGGAGTTCCGTCTCCCGGTCGACATCGCGCAGCGAGTCCGTATCGACCTGGCCGTTACCCTGCCGGGCTCCGGTGGTCGAGAAACCGACCCCCCGGCAGGGGCCCGAATGCCCGCTCTGCTCGGTTGGCAGGATTCCGAGGGAACTCTTCACACCGCACCCGACTGCGACATCACCGGTGGCGAAGCGGTGTGGCGCGCGCTGGTGCTGCCCGCGCCCGACACCATGACCGAGATCGCCATCAAAGTGCAGGCGGTGACGGACTGATGGCACGTCACGCCCTCCCGTATCGCGTTCCTCCGGACGATGTCGTCGACGCGGGGCCCTGGTCGCTGGTCACTCCTGACGGTGAGGTGCCGCTCCCGGAGGCGATCGACGACTGGGACTACCAGATGGATCTCCACCTTCGCCGACGAGTGCGGATCGACCAGGTGCGTACCCGCTCTCAGGCGGGGCTGCCCGAGAGCACCGAGCTCATGCTCTCCGCGGTGTGGACAGCCACCGGGTCGAACCTTCGCGGCCCCGGGCGGCTCACCCGACTCACCGGTTCCGCACCGGCCACAGTGGACCTCGACGTGCACCTTCGAGGCGCCGATCTCGGTGGACTACTGGTCCTGGACACCGCGTTGGTGCTGGCCGAACGACGGGACGACGCCCGACCGGCCGCACCCCGACGCGCCGGGTCAGTGCTGTGGGGAGACGCCGTGGAGTTGCGTCTGCAAGGCGACGCGCCTCAATTCCCCATGGCCGTGATCGACTTCTCCCACACTTCGTTCCCCAATGGGGCGGCCTGGCACATCCAGATCGACGGGGAACTGGACAGTGCCGCCATGGGCTCGCTGCTCCTGCTGATCAACGAACGGAACACCGCTGCTGCCGAGGCGTTCCAGAACGCGGCGCGTCCTCGTCCCGTGGACCGCATCGTGTTGTCCGCCGTCTACGCGGATGTCGCGCGCACCATGATTGAACATGCCTTGTCCCAAGAGGACTTCGTGGACGAGACCGACTATGCCGAGGACTCCCTGGGGTCCACCTTGCTGTCGCTGTTCCACCGCCTGTTCCCGGAGCAGTCGATCACCGACGTACGACTGCGCCGGGACCACTCTCCGAGCGTGTTCTCCTCCGAACTCCAGGCAGCCGTGAAGATCTTCGAGGAGCCAGAGTGAGCCTGCTCTACCCCCGCCTGCTCGCGGGCCAGGCCAAACCGCTGTTCGACGAGTACCGAGAGCTGCCGATCGCGGAATTGGCAGAACGCGTCGACGTAATCCACCCCTCTGCGGTGTATGTGGCGACCGGCGGTGACCGGGTGCGCCCCGAGCAACTGAGTGCTCTGCGGGAGTCGGTCGTTGATCTGGCACAGCAGGCCGGATTCCCCGATACCTCGGACCGCGCCCGCAACGCCGAGTTCGATCTCCGACTCGCCGAACTTCTGCATTCCCGGATGAACCTGGTCCCGGCAGAGGCGGCATCGCGCGATCTGTGGGCATTCCTCGCACTGGTGCTGCTCCCGGATGTGGCCCACTGGCGCTACCCGAAGCCGCCCCGGGACCGTGTCCTCGGCACCGACCTGACCCGGCACGTTTTCGGGCGCCTGTGGTGGCGCGCCCAACTGGTCTTCTCCCCTGCGGATTCAACACCGTACGAAGCCCTTGGCATCCTCGGCGAGGCAGCGTTCGACCAGATCTACGCCCGCCGAGCGGCGCTGGGTGGCAGCCCCCATCTGGTGAAGGCGATCCTGCGGGTCTGGGACGGCTTGGACCTGCGCGGCCTCAATCAACGCGAGACCCTGCAGGACTTCCTCAAAAGGCTCCTCCGATTGGCCCCGTTCGTGCTGTTCGACGGAATCGAGGAGAAGGCGCTCGACACCGAACTGCAGGAAGTCGCACGCGAGTCGGTCGCTGAGCTGCTCCGGGCCAAGCACGGCGAATCCGACGAGGGTGCGACCGCCGTCGAGGAGCATCTCGCGACGGTCTTCGCCCAGGTTCCGAAGCCCGAGTTGAACCCCGCGCCCGAAGCCCGACCACACCCGGAACCCGTATTGGAGATCAAACCGCTTCACACACCGGTCGCGGCGCCCATCGCTGCGGCCGAGTCGGTGAGTCCCGGGGCGGAATTCACCTCGTTCGAGATCTGCGCCGGCTCCGGCGCCCAGGCCCTGGGACTGGAAAAGGCCGGATTCCAACCTGTGCTGCTTCTCGACACCAAGGCGCACGCCTGCTG
The DNA here is from genome assembly GCF_010548525.1 of Streptomyces sp. SID14478. Classification (GTDB taxonomy): domain Bacteria; phylum Actinomycetota; class Actinomycetes; order Streptomycetales; family Streptomycetaceae; genus Streptomyces. The sequence goes on along the minus strand of NZ_JAAGMG010000101.1, from coordinate 41,994 downwards.
GACGATCGAGCTCAACCGGCCCCAGTGGAAGGTGCTGTGCGGAGACCTCCTGCACTTCGACCCGGCAGATCATCCCGAGGTGTACGAGGTGGATCTGTTCAGTGGCGGCATGCCACGCATCAAGTCCGCCGCCGCCGTGAAACGCCCGGACGACGAGCTCGAGCGCGCCGTACTGAGGCATGCGGTGGATCTCGTACCGCAGATCCGCCCCAAAGCGGTTCTCCTCGAGAACCTGCCGGACCTGGTCGAGAAGGGCGACTACGAGGCCGAGCGGGCATGGATGGAGGCGCAACTGCGGGAGGCGGGGTACCGCGTTTTCTGGAAGGTGCTCGACGCAGCTGACTTCGGCGTTCCACAGCACCGAAGGTCCGGCTTCCTCGTCGCGCTCCAGGAGCCCTCCGCCCAAAGGTTCGTATGGCCCTCACGGACTGTGTTGCGGGTCCCGACCGTCGGCGACGTTCTGGGATCGTCGATGGCCCAAGGGGGCTGGCCCGGAGCGGAGCGTTGGGCGCACCTCGCCAATCGCCCCGCGCCCGCCCTCGTGGGAGGTTCCGACCGTCGCGGAGGCGCGGATCTGGGTCCGACCGGCTCCAAGCGCGCTTGGGCACAGCTGGGCGTGAACGGCAACAGCCTCGACGACGAGGTCCCCGGGATGGATTTCCCTCTCTCGCAGCCGCCCAAGCTCACTGTCGCCCAGACCGCGATCCTGCAGGCGATCCCTGCGTCCTGGCAGATCTCGGGTGGGAAAACGGCTGCCTATCGTCAAATCGGCAACGCCCTGCCACCTCCCGTGGCGCATGCTGTGGGCACGGCAATTGTCGCTGCTCTTGCCGGCTAGGATCGCCCACATGAACGCACCGTCCCCCTCCGCCTCTCCCTTCAAGATCGTCGATCTCTTCGCGGGACCCGGCGGGCTCGATCAGGCCGCACGTCAGTTGGGTGTGCCGTCCGTGGGCATCGAGTGGGACAAGGACGCCTGCGCCACCCGCACGGCCAACGATCTTCAGACCGAGTCCGGCGATGTTCGGGACTTCGGTCCGACCGAGTTCCCCGAGGACTTCAACGTCCTGGCGGGTGGGCCGCCATGTCAGACCTTCACGGTCGCCGGCAAGGGAGCAGGGCGACGCGCGCTCGACCATGTCCTCAGCTTCGCCGACCGGCTGCGTGCGCGTGACTCACTGACGCTGGTGCGCAAGGACCTTGCCGCTCTCAAGGACGAGGAGACGGGCAAGCACGACGACCGCACCGGACTCGTTCTGGAACCCCTGCGGTGGGCGCTCGATGCAATCGATGCGGGACGGCCGTTCCAGGCGATCGTTCTCGAACAGGTACCGGCCGTCCTGCCAGTGTGGAAGAGGTACGCCGAGATTCTTCGCGCGGAGGGATATCTGGTGGCCACGCCTCGGGTGCTCCACACCGAGGAGTACGGAGTCCCGCAGACTCGCCGTCGCGCCATCCTCATCGCGCGCCGGATCGGAGAGGACAGCTTGCTGCGCGGCGATCCGCACATGCCGGAACCGACGCACAATCGCTACGACAAGCGGAAGTCGCGTGAGGAGCACGGTCTCGGTCTGGAGCCGTGGGTCAGGATGCAGGACGTACTCACCCGACGCCGCACTCCGTTCACCGTAGTCTCCAACTACGGCACGGGAGGCGATCCGAAAGCCCGTGGGCAGCGGGGTTCGCACGAACCCGCCGCGACAGTGACGGGGAAGATCTCTCGCAACCGCATCGTCGGTCCGGATGGCCGGGACCAGCCTCGCCTGACCGAATCCGAGGCGGGCCAGCTCCAGACGTTCCCCGCCGCGCCGGACTGGATCTGGGCGGGTGCGGCAGTCGCCCAGCAGATCGGCAATGCCGTACCACCGCGTCTCGGCATGCATGTCCTGGCAGCAGCACTCGACCTCGACCGTGCCCGGCTCGACGAGAATCTGAAGACCCACTACACCTATTGAGTCCGGGCCGGGCGGACACAGCCTCGGCGCGAGATCGCCCGCGGGAGGGCAGCCCTACCGGACGCCCTCCCGTCGCTCGTCACCCGGCGCCTCTTTCGAAACTCGTCTGCGCACAGTCCAACGCCTCATCAGGGTCGTAGCCATGTCGGTGAAGCCAGTGGAGGAGATCGGCGATCACATCGATTGCCGCCGCCTTGGCGACGGCCGTGCACACGGACGTCCCTTGCCCCCGAATGCCTCCCGGGAGCAAGGCCGCCTGCCCGTAGAGCCCCAGGACGGCCTCCGCTCGGGTCACTCGGATACCGCCGCCGTGGCCGCTCGGTGACGCGAGTCCGGTTGCCAGCTCGCACCACGTGACCTTGCCGTCGTCTCGGAGCTGAACGCCCCAGCGGTCGGTGATCGCATCGACGAGCGCCATTCCCCTCCCGTTCTCCGCCTCGGTGGAAGCGTCCAGGAGTGTGGGCAGGGCTCGCGAATCAGGGTCGTGCACTTCGAGACGCACGTACGTCCCACTCATCGAGACGTGCAGATCAGTCGGCGTACCTGGGCCCACGTGGGTGATGACGTTCGAGACGAGCTCGCTGACACACAACTCTGCGGCCTCGATTGCCTCATGCAGGCCCCACAGCCCCAGATGCATGCGGACGGTGCGCCGGAGTACTGGCACTTCCTCGGGTTCAGCGGTGAACGCCAGATGCCACGGCTTACGCGCCATGCAGGATTCGTGGATCACTGAGAACTCCTCTCGCCGGTCACAACGAGTTGCTGCGTCTCACAGAGTGGCGTCCTCGTATCCCTTCGTGCAATTTGCACGACGCGAATCCCACTATCGAGTGATTGGCAAGCATGCACCTTGGCGCAGACACTGGGCTCCGCTAACAGCAAGGTCAGAGAAGAGGGTTGGGATGGCCGGTTCACCGACAGCGCGACGCCGACGCCTCTCCATCGAGTTGAAGAAGCTGCGCGAGAAGAGCGGCTCGACCTGTGCACAGGTCGGTGAGGCCCTCGACTGGAGCGGCTCCAAGGTCAACCGCATGGAGACCGGGAACGGAAGGGTTCAGCCGTCCGACATCGACGCCCTCTGCCGTTTCTACGACACGAGCGAGGAGTTGCGCGACTTCCTCAAGTCCCTGGCCAGGCAGGCGAAGACGCGAGGGTGGTGGCAGACCCACGGCGCCGGTGTCCCCGAGTGGTTCAACATCTACATCGGCCTGGAACAAGAAGCTTCCAGCTTTCGTCAGTATCAGTGCGAGTTGATTCCCGGCTTGATGCAGACTCCCGCCTACGCGTCCGAACTGCACACCACCGGGGCGTACATGGCACCGGTGGACATCGAGCGCGCAGTGCGCGTGCGGATGGAACGCCAGACCGTGATGCTGAGCGGGGAACAAGCACCGGACAGCTGGTTCATCGTGAACGAGTCGGCTCTGCGCAATGTCATCGGTGATCGTGCCGTGATGCGTGAGCAGCTCGAACATGTCGTGGAATCGGCGCAGTTGCCCAACGTCACCCTCCAAGTCCTGCACTTCGATTCCGGTACGTATCCGGCTACCGGCTCATTCACGATGCTCCGATTCCCGGACCCGGAGGATCCGGACATCGTGTACCGGGACGGCATCACGGATGCGGTCTACTTGGAAGGCGACCATCATGTTCGCGAGTACACGAGGGCCTTTGACGGGCTGCGGGCAGCGGCGCTGAGCCCACGGCGCTCCACCGAGTTGATCAAGTCCGTCCTGAAGGAGCATGCGCGATGAACACCACACGACTCCCAGACTCCGCCTCTTCGTACGCCCCATGGCGTGCATCGTCGTACAGCAACGGCGCCGGTGGAGAGTGTGTGGAGTGCAGCCTGGGCGAAGCCTCCGTGCTCATCCGGGACTCGAAGGACACGACCGGTCCTGCTATCGCTGTCGACTCGCAGGCTTGGCGGTCGTTCCTGTCCGGAGTCGCTCTGGGCTCGTACGCCCACAGCCTCTGACTGACGACCGGCGGGCACCCCACTGACATTGCCGAGCCACGTCCTCGCTACGCGCGCCCGTAGTGCCGGATGACGCCTTGAATGTCGATGAGCCATTGGCGCAGCGGCCCTCACGGAATCGGTCGGTGGGCGTCGGCGTCATGAAATGCCTGTCCGGTGTGGTGTTCATGGGGTACCCCGGTGCCCCTTCCGAGGGCGGGCCGCCCGAAAGTGCCGCCCTGGGCTCTAGTTTCGCTGCAGTCGGAACGCCGGGCAGGTATCCGGGTCCGCCTCGTCGTAGAGAACCGAGCGTTTCGCGTCGACGCCGATCGAGAGCATGTCGACCGTGCTGACGGTGGTGAGCGCGTCGGGGTCCTCGAACGAGAGACGGACCATCGGGTACTTCCCGGAATCGGCGGTCCTGTCGACCTGCCAGGTGCCCGAGCCGTCGAACTTCTTGTCCTTGCCGTACCTGGGAAAATCGCTGCCCGGCCAGTCACGCACGGTCATCGTGCCGCCGAACTCGCCGGGCGACGACTTGAGCCGGATGTGGGCGCCGTCCGCGTCACCGGAGCCGCGGTAGCTGCCCTCCAGGTCGGTCGAACTGATCTGGGCCGACTTCTCCGGCACGCACCGCTTGAGAGCATCGGACGAGCAGCCGACGGACAGCCCGCCGACCAGTACGGCCAGGACGCCCCCGGTACACAGCAACTTCTTCTTCACTGGGATTCCTTGTGCGGCTGGGCCGGGATGCGTTCGGTCCAGACGAGTTTCTGGTCGACGGAGGAGGTTGGGCTCGGTCCTGGTCCAGATTCTCGCTTGCCACGCGCCCGGGACTGGAAGCCGCGCTACTTTCGAGGCATGCAGAGGCCCTCGGGACAAGCTCCGGCTCCCCTCGACGGCCCCGGCGTCGGCGTCTCCGACCCCGGGGAACTCCTCCGCGGCTACCTGGACTGGTATCGCGAGGCGCTGATGCGGAAGGTCTCCGGGTTGGACGACGCGCAGTTGCGCGCGCCCGTCGGGCCGTTGGGCTGGTCGCCGCTCGGTCTTGTGCAGCATCTTGGGTGGGTCGAGCGCCGGTGGATGCGTTGGGGGTTCGCCGCCGAGGACCTTGTTGCCTATCCGGCCGGCGGTGACGAGGCCGAGTGGTCCGTTCCCGCCGACAAGCCCACGGCCGAGGTCATGGCTGCCTACCGCGCGGAGGTGAGTCGCTCCAACTCCCTTGCTGCACGGGCTGGTCTGAGCGACAGGGCACGTCTCGGCGGGCGATTTCAGACGTCCGATCAGGCTCCCGCCCTGGTGCGGATTCTCTTTCACCTGCTCCAGGAGTACGCGCGACACGTCGGGCAGCTGGATGTCGCCCGGGAGCTGATCGATGGGGTCACGGGCGAGTAGCGGCCGTCGTCGCGACCAGAAGGGCCCGGCGCAAGCGTCGGTGGGGTGGTGATCGTGGACCAACTCAGGTGCGGGCCGGTGGGCGCCTTTTATGGACAGCGCGGCTGGTGTCCGTGGTGGGCCGATGTGCCCTGCCGCCGTCTCGGTGTCTGCGTACCGGCCGGTGGGGGCTGGCTTTCTTGGGCTGAGGCTTCGGGGTGGAAGGCGTTGCTGTCCCGATCCCTCCAACTGTCCTTCGGAGTGCGGCGCCGCTCCCTGTGGTGGGGCGCGTGCGCGTTGTTCGAGTGTCTCGGTCTCAACTCTGGTCGCAGCGGGCCCCTTGAGAGCTTGGGCCACGGATTGCCCGGACCGGCCCACGTGTGTCACTCTCCGTCGTGACGCCATCAACAGCCCGTACACAACTTCAGGCACAGGTGACCCCCGCGAGGCAGCAACCTCCGGGGGTCTGGCATCAGGAGCACCAACTCCCCATGCAGATTCATCGTATCCGTCGCCATGAGCGCGACTTCACCATCATCGCCAACAAGGCCATCCGCGACCCGCGCTTGTCCCATACTGCGCGCGGCATCCTCGCCTACGTCCTGTCGTTGCCCAGCGGCACGCAGGTCAACGTCCGCACCCTCAGCGACGGGTTTCCGCAGGGGCGCCTCGCCGTGTCCAAAGCCGTCAAGGAGCTGCGGGAGTTGGGGTACTGGGTGACCCGGACCGAGCGGGAGGCCCGTACCCGGCGGATCGTGTCGAGTGTTGAGGTGTACGAAGATCCGCAGGCGGCGTCGACCGTCTCGGCTCCCCCAACTCCCGCTGTCAGCGGGCCGGTTCCCGGGCGGGTGGGAACCGGGGCTGCGGGCACGTTCTTTTCACGCGGGAAGATCAGCCTGTCGAAGGACAAACCCTTGAAGGACGGGGGGAAGAACCCTCCCTTCCCTCCCGCCGAGCCCGCGGAGTCCGCTGCGCCCGTCGGAAACGCCGAGCCCGCAAAGCCCACCGAGCCCACAGCTCCCGCAGCGCCCACAGTGCCCGCAGCACCCGCAGCGCCCGTCGGAAACGACTCGCCCGCCGGGATCGCCCGCAGCGGCGCCGGGCCCCTCGGCGCCGAATGCGAGCGCATCCTGCATCGGATCGGCTCCGTCGATCCGCGGCTGCGGCTGTCCGCGCGTGGTGTGCGGGAGCTCGTGCCCGAAGTTGCCGTCTGGCTGGAGCGGGGGGCCTCCGCCGTCGAAGTCGTCGATGCCGTCACCGCCGGGCTGCCCCCCAAGGTGTACTCGGCCACCCACCTCGTCGCCGATCGGCTCACCCGTAAGCGGCCTGAGCGCAGGCGTACGTGGCGGCAGGTCTTCGAGTGTCCTGAGTGCCGGGATCCGCTGCCCTGGGGGCAGGAGAGCGGGGTGTGCCGGGCCTGCGGGGAAGGGGTGGCGTCCCGGGAGGCGGAGCGTGGCTTCTCGGGTGAGGGGTGCGTGGAGGCGCGGCGGGCCGTGCGGGAGAGGGTGCGGTTCGTGCCCGGCTCACGGTCCGGTCGGCAATCGCCGGAGAACCCTGGGGCGCGCCTGGCTCATGCGTGACTCAGGTCACATCCTCCTCCCTGTCACATCTTTTCGACCCTCTCCGTCAGAAGGGTGTAGCCACCTCAACCGGCTACTGAGACACGGAGACCGGCCGGACGACCGGTATGACCAGGGAGAACACCATGGAAGCGCGACTCGACCTCTTCGGTAACGCCACCGCCGCCAAGTTCCTCAAGCACATCAACTCGGCGGGCAAGGTCCTGGACGGCACCGGGCTCCCCCACAGCACGCAGGAGCTCGTGAAGATCCGGGCCAGCCAGATCAACGGCTGCGGGTTCTGCCTCGACATGCACACCAAGGACGCCGCGGCCGCCGGTGAGACCGTGCAGCGGCTCACGCTCGTCGCCGCCTGGCGCGAGGCCAAGGTGTTCACCGACGCCGAGCGGGCCGCGCTCGCGCTCGCCGAGCAGGGGACGCGGATCGCCGACGCCGCGGGCGGTGTCAGCGACGAGGTGTGGGCGGACGCCGCCAAGCACTACGACGAGGACCAGCTCGCCGCGCTGGTGTCGCTGATCGCGCTCATCAACACGTACAACCGCCTGAACGTCATGGTGCAGCTGCCCGCGGGCGACTACCAGGTGGGCATGTTCGGCTGACGGCGCCGCCGGGCCCCGGGCCTGTGGCCCCCGCCGACCGGGCGGGGGCACCGGGGCGTAGCCTCACGAACAGCGTCCAGAACGACACAGGAGGCCCGTCCCATGGCCCGTTCCCTGCCCACCGCGCCGATCGCCGCCGCCGGCCTCGTCGGCGGTTATGCCACCGCCCGCTTCACCAAGAAGCGGCAGCTGGGCGGGGCCGTGCTCGCCGTCGCCGGGGCGGCGGCCGCCACGCAGTGGAAGCGGACGGCGGGCGGGACGGTCGCGGGGGCGTTGACCGGGGCGTACGTCGCCGCGTTCGCCGGGTCGCACCCGCTGGCCAAGAAGGTCGGCGCCTGGCCCGCCGTGTGCGGTGTCGCCGGGGCCGTGGCCGCCGCGTCGTACGTGCTCGTCGACCGCCGCGCCGCCTGAGCGTCCGCGCGGTCAACCCCCGACGGGGGCGTGCCCGAGTACGTTCACGATCTTGCCCTGCGGATCACGGACGAAGAAGCGGCGCACGCCCCACTCCTCGTTGCGCAGCTCGCGGACGACCTCGGCGCCGGCCAGGCGCATCGCCTCGTACGCCGCGTCGACGTCCGTCACCTCGACGCTCATGTCCGGCACGACGAGTTCCGGGCCGCCCCGCTCGATGAGGTTGATCTGGGCCGTGGGGTGGGCCGGGGACGCCAGGGTCATCACCCAGCCGAGGTCCATGACCTCCTCGAAGCCGAGCGCGCCGTAGAAGGCACGGTTCGCCGCCAGGGACTCCTCCCCGTCCACTGCCACGTTCGGGACGGCCCTGCGGACCTCGTTCATCTCAGCCTCAGTGTCACTCATGCGGTTCATCGTCCCCGGAACGTGGCCCGGTACGCCGCCGGTGACACGCCCAGAACGGCCTGGAAGTGCTGGCGCAGCGACGTCCCCGTGCCGAGGCCCGTCTCGGCCGCGACCCGGTCCACCGTGTGGTCCGTGCGCTCCAGCAACTCCCTGGCCCGGTCGACGCGTTGGCGCGCCAGCCAGGTCATCGGGGTCAGGCCCGTCTCCTCCCGGAAGCGCCGGTTGTACGTACGGATCGACATGGCGTCCCGGGCCGCCAGGTCCGCGAGGGTCAGCGGCTCGGCCAGCCGCTCCCGCGCCCAGGCCCGTGAGCCCGACGTGGACGTCAACCCGGCTTCCTCCACCGGGCGTTGGATGTACTGGGCCTGTCCGCCCTCGCGGTGCGGCGGGACCACCGTGCGGCGCGCGACCTCCGCGGCGACCGCCGAGCCGTGGTCGGAGCGGATCATGTGCAGGCACAGGTCGATGCCTGCCGCCTCGCCGGCCGAGGTCAGGACGGCGCCCTCGTCCACGTAGAGGACGTTCGGGTCGACGGTCACCTGGGGGAACGTGCGGGCGAACCGGTCCGAGGACATCCAGTGGGTCGTCGCCCGTCTGCCGTCCAGGAGTCCCGTCGCCGCCAGGACGAACGAGCCCGTGCAGATCGAGGCGACTCTGCCCTTCATGGCCGTCAGTGCCTGCGCCAGCCCGGTGTCCAGCGAGCCGGGGCTCAGCGTCTCGTCGGACTCGTGCGAGGCCGGGACGAGCACCGTGTCCGCCTGCGCCACCGCCTCCAGGCCGTGTTCCGCGTAGATCGGGAAGTCGGCGTCGGTGCGGATGCGGCCGGGGCGCGGGGCGCAGGTGCGCACGTCGTAGAGCAGCTCGCCCGTGGACGGGTCGCGGGCCGTGCCGAACAGCTGGTGGACGAGGCCCAGCTCCATGGGCAGGACCCCGTCCCTGACCAGGACCGCCACCGAGCCGCGCGCCGGGCCGGTCGACTTTCTTGCCGTCATGGCCAGATTGTTTCATGCCGTGGCGATCTGGCCAGGTGGCGGGTCGGGGGGGCAGGAACCATCGGGCCGTGGCGCGGGGACGGCCCCGGGCGCCCCCACCAGCAGGTGCAGGGCGCCCGGCGCCGCGTACGCCTCGCAAGGGTTACGCCGCGGTGACCTCCGACAGGGGCCGTGCCACGTCCTCCAGCGACCGCTGCTCCGCCCGCACCGCGAACGCCGCCGCCACCAGGCCCGCCACGCACATCAGCGAGGCACCCACCTGGAACGCGAGCACCGTGTCGCCGACCTTGCCGCTCGCCGTGAGGTCGGCGAACAGGAGCGGGCCGCTGATGCCGCCGGCCGCCGTGCCGATCGCGTAGAAGAAGGCGATCGCCATCGCACGCGTCTCCATCGGGAAGATCTCCGAGACGGTCAGGTACGCGCTGGACGCGCCGGCCGACGCGAAGAACAGGACCACCGACCAGCAGGCCGTCAGGGTCGTCGCGCTCAGCGAGCCGCGGTCGAACAGCCAGGCCGTGCCGAAGAGCAGGATGCCCGACAGCAGGTACGTCGACGAGATCATGATCCGGCGGCCGACCGTGTCGAAGAACCGGCCGAGCAGCAGCGGGCCGAGGAAGTTGCCGGCCGCGATGACCGCGAAGTAGTAGCCGGTCGAGCCCGTCGGCACGTCGAAGAACTTCGTGAGGATCGCGCCGAAGCCGAAGGTGATCGCGTTGTAGAGGAACGCCTGGCCGATGAAGAGCGCAAGGCCGAGCGTGGTGCGGCGCGGGTAGGAGCGGAACACGGTGCGCGCGATCTCCATGAAGCCGACGCTCTTGCGCTGGTGGATGGTGATCTCACCCGCGGGCGGCGGGAGTTCGCGCTCGTGGTGCTGCGCGCGCACCTTCTCCTCGATGCCCGTCACGAGCGAGTCGGCCTCCTCGCCCCTGCCGTGGATGAACAGCCAGCGTGGGCTTTCGGGGACGTTGCGGCGTACGAGGAGGATGACCAGGCCGAGGATGACGCCGAGGGCGAAGGTGAGGCGCCAGCCGACGTTCTTGGCGAACAGGTCCGTGTCGAGCGCGACGATGGACAGCAGCGAGCCGCCGATCGCGCCGAGCCAGAAACTGCCGTTGATGATCAGGTCGACGCGGCCGCGGAAGGCGGACGGGATCAGTTCGTCGATGGCCGAGTTGATGGCCGCGTACTCCCCGCCGATGCCGAAGCCGGTGAAGAAGCGGAAGACGAAGAACCACCAGGAGGAGAAGGACAGCGCCGTGAGGGCCGTCGCCGCGAGGTAGACGGCGAGGGTGATCAGGAACAGTTTCTTGCGGCCGAACCGGTCGGTGAGCCAGCCGAAGAACAGGGCCCCCACGCATGCGCCCGCCACGTACAGCGCGGCGGCGATGCCCGTGACCTGCGAGGACGAGATCGGCAGCCCGCTGCCGGACTCGGAGAGGCGGCCCGCGATGTTGCCGACGACGGTGACTTCGAGCCCGTCGAGGATCCACACCGTGCCGAGCCCGATCACCACCGTCCAGTGCCAGCGGGACCAGGGCAGGCGGTCCAGGCGGGCGGGGACGGCGGTCGTGACGGTGCCGGGTTCGGGCGGGCGCCGATCTTGGTGGTCCACGGACATGTGCACCCTCCTCATTGAGGGAACGGACGGCGGGACCTGGCCCGAGTGCCCCGAAAGCCGCTCGGCACCACAGCCGCTCGACACGACTGTCACCGCCCCGGACCCCGCTCCTCGAACGCCGGAGGGGCTGGACATGACTCGGCCGCTAAGCCCCGAGTGCCCGCGACACCGTGTAGATCAGCAGCCCCGCGAGCGATCCGACCACCGTGCCGTTGATCCGGATGAACTGCAGGTCGCGGCCGATGTGCGCCTCGATCTTGCGGGAGGTGTGCTCGGCGTCCCAGCCGGCCACCGTGTCCGTGATCAGGGAGGTGATCTCGGCCCGGTACGTCGTCACGACGTACACCGCCGCGCCCTCCACCCAGCCGTCGACCTTGGCCTGCACCTTGGGGTCGGTCGCCATCCGCTGCCCGAGCGAGAGCAGCGAGGCCCGCACCCGCATCCGCAGTTCGCTGCGCTCGTCCTCGGCGGCGGCCACGATCATCGAGCGGACCGCGGACCAGGTGGAGGCGATCAGGTCCTGCACCTCGGAGCGGCCGATCACCTCGGACTTGAGGCGCTCGACGCGGGCCCGGGTGTCGGAGTCGGACTGCAGGTCGCCCGCGAAGTCCCGCAGGAAACGGTCGACGGCGCCGCGGGCCGGGTGCTCGGGCATGTCCCGCATCTCGGTGACGAAGCGCAGCAGTTCCTTGTAGACGCGCTCGCCGACCCGCTTGTCGACGAAGCGGGGGGTCCAGCCGGGGGCGCCGCCCTGCACCGCGTCCATGACGGAGTCCGAGTGCAGGACCAGCCAGTCGGCGGCCCGCGTGCACACCAGGTCGACGATCCGCCGGTGCCCGCCGTCGGCGACGACCTTCTCCAGCATCTTGCCGATGCCGGGCGCGATCTCCGCGCCGTTCGCGCGGCGCGTGATGGCCTCGCCGACCACCGCCTGGACGTCGGAGTCGCGCAGGACCGTCAGGGCGCCGCGCAGCGCCGTCGCCAGCTCGGCCGTGACCCGGTCGGCGTGCTCGGGCTCCGCCAGCCAGGCGCCGAGCCGCGAGCCGATGCCCACGGCGCGCAGCCGGTCGCGCACGACGTCGCCGGACAGGAAGTTCTCCCCGACGAACTCACCGAGCGAGACGCCCAGTTGGTCCTTCTTCTTGGGGATGATCGCGGTGTGCGGGATGGGGATGCCGAGCGGATGCCGGAACAGGGCGGTGACCGCGAACCAGTCCGCGAGCGCGCCGACCATGCCGGCCTCTGCGGCCGCCGCGACGTACCCGGTCCAGGCGCCCGCGCCGGAGTGGCCCGCCCAGGTGGTGAGGGCGTAGACGAGCGCGACGAGGACGAGCATCCCGGTCGCCGTCGCCTTCATCCGGCGCACGCCGCGCCGCTTCTCCTCGTCGGCCGGGCTGAACTCGCCGGCGAAGCGACGCGCGGTGCGAGGTTGGGCGGGGGTGGCGTGGGCATACTGCCTAGTGCCACCGGTGTCCGCTTCACCCCTTTTATCTGGCTTCTGGTCCGTCTCGCTCATCGCCCGCTCCGCATCCGGCATCTGTCGTTCCCCTCACACATTGTCCCTTCCTGACCTACTCACGGAACGAACCACAAGTTCCTGGCGTCTGAATGGTCGGAGAGGGTTCGCAGGGGGTCAGTGTCGCCCCGCTCGAAGACGATCCCGTCCCATGACGCATCATGGGTTCATCACATCGGAGCCTCGGGCTCCCTCTTCCCGAGGAGACACACACCGCATGGCCAGGCGTCACGGTTATGCCTTGTTGGCCGCGCTCGTCGCGGTCGCCGTAGTGATCTCGGCCGCGATCTACGTCGGATTCTCCGGCGTCCTGCGCGGCGACGACGGCTCCGTCCAAGCGGGCGGCACGCACCAGCGCGGCTCCGCCGCACCCGCCTCCACCGGCACCTGGACCAGCACCTGGTCCGCCTCCCCCGCGGGCGCCGAGCCCGGCACGGAAGCCGGGGGCACCTCCCGGACGGCGTCCGGGGGCGGATTCTTCGGCCGCTCCATCCGCAATGTCGTGCACAGCAGCATCGGCGGCACCGGCGCCCGCATCACGCTCTCCAATCTGTACGGGCAGCAGCCCCTCAGCATCACGCACGCCTCCCTCGCCCTCGCCTCCGCGCCGAACAACCCGACGGCCCTCGCCGGGACGGTGCGCCGGCTGACCTTCGCCGGGAACACCTCGGTGGTCATCCCGGCCGGCCAGCAGGTCGTCAGCGACGCGGCCCGCATCGAGGTGCCCGCCGACACGGACCTGCTCGTCACCACGTACTCGCCGACCCCGTCGGGGCCGGTCACCTACCACCCGCAGGCCCGGCAGATGTCGTACGTGGCCAACGGCGACCGCACCGAGGACCCCAGCGGCGCCTTCTACACCGAGCAGAGCCCGTACTGGCGCTACCTGACCGCGCTCGACGTGCTCAGCCACGAGGCCGAGGGCACCGTCGTCGTCCTCGGCGACTCGCTCACCGACGGCATCACCTCGACGATGGGCGCCAACCGGCGCTGGACGGACGTCCTCGCCGACCGCCTGCGCTCCGAGTCGGGTGCCCCGCGCTACGGCGTCGTGAACCAGGGCATCAGCGGCAACCGCATCCTGTCCGACGGCCTCGGCCGCCCCGCGGGCAACCCGAGCGGCCTGTCCCGCTTCGACCGCGACGCCCTCGCCCGCTCCGGCGTCCGGGCCGTCGTCATCGACCTCGGCATCAACGACATCCTGCGCACCCCGCAGCAGACCGACCCCGGCAAGATCGTGACGGGGCTCAGGGAACTCGTCCGGCAGGCGCACACGCGCGGACTGCGGGTCATCGGGGCGACGCTCATGCCGTTCCAGGGACACCGCGGCTACCGGCCGCTCCTGGAGGACGTCCGCCAGGGCGTCAACGAGCAGATCCGCTCCGGGAAGGTCTTCGACAGCTACGTCGACTTCGACAAGGCGCTGCGTGACCCGTACAACCCGCGCAGGCTCCTGTCGCAGTACGACTCCGGGGACCATCTGCACCCCAGCGACGCGGGGTACCGGAAGATGGCCTACACGTTCGACCTGTCCGCGCTGAAGGCGTCCGCCGGGGCCGAGCTGTAAGGCCGCCGGGCGTGCGCCGCGGCGCACGCCCGTCAGTCCCGGTGGTGGCGGTTGCGCCGCTCGCGCCGCTCCTCGATCCGGTCGAAGTGCTCCTCCAGGCGCTCCCGGTGCCGGTCCATCAGCTCCTCGTGCGAGGCGCGGTGCCTCTCCCGGCGCCCCTCCAGCTCGCCCCGCCGCTCACCCCGCAGCTCGCGCTTCTCGCGGCGCCGCTCCTCGCGCAGGCGCTGCCGCTCCGCGCGCGTGACCTTCCGCTCCACGCCGACGCCGCCCCAGAACGCGAACCCGGTCACCACCACGCGCGGCGCCCCGGGATCGCCCTGCACGCCCGCCTCGCGCTGGTCGAAGGCGCCCATGATGCCCAGACCGCGCACCACGACCTCGACGCCGGGCGGGACCACGATGTTCATCCCGCCCATGATCGCGACGCAGTTGATGACGACTTCCCGGTCCTCGAACCGCGCGTCCCGCAGATCGAGTTCACCGCCGCCCCAGAACGCGAAGCAGTTGAAGCGGCGCGGCACCGTCCACGGCCCCTTGCGCTGGAACCCGGACATGACCGCGACCGCCGACGTGGAGGACGCGGCACCGCCGATCCGCGCCGACCAGTCCACGGCACCCTCCGGCAGCGGCGCCTTCACCAGGTTCACCGGAGCGCTCACCCCCGCCCCGGGCAGGTCCCGGGTCAGCGGAGCCAGCTCCCGGTACGTACGCGCCTTGTACGCCGCCTCCAGGCGCTCCCCGAACTCGTCCATGTCGAGCCGCCCCTCGGCGACGGCCTCCCGCAGCCGCTCCACGACCTGCTCGCGGTCGGCGTCGGAGGCCCGCAGATCGGGCGTGGCCGAGTGATCATGGGGCTCGGGGCGCTCGGGCAGCGGTTCGTCCGTCATACCGCTCAGCCTACGGGCGTCAGGGCCTGACGGAAGTGCCCCGGGCGTACATCCGCGCGATCACGGCCTCGATGTCCGGCTCCCGCACGGACAGGTCCGCCAGCGGGTACCGCTCGGCGATGCGCGCGACGAGCGGCGCCGCCGACCGCCCCGCCGGGAACGCCAGCCACTGCCGCGCCCCCTCCACCTTCACCACCCGGGTGAACTCGACGTCCAGCGGCGGCAGTTCGCGCTCCAGGTCCACGACGAGCGTGCGCTCCACCACGGCGCCGCCCGCCTCGTGCAGCCCCGCCAGCTCGCCGTCGTACATCAGCCGCCCGTGGTCGATGACCATCACGCGGTGGCAGAGCTGCTCGATGTCGGTCAGGTCGTGCGTGGTCAGCAGGACGGTCGTCCCCCTGTCCCGGTTCAGGTCCCGCAGGAATCCGCGGACCTTGACCTTCGACACGACGTCGAGGCCGATCGTCGGCTCGTCGAGGTACAGCACCTCGGGGTCGTGCAGCAGCGCCGCCGCGATGTCCCCGCGCATCCGCTGCCCGAGCGACAGCTGGCGCACCGGCACCTCCAACAGGTCGCCCAGCTCCAGGAGTTCGACGCAGCGCGCGAGGTTCCGCACGTACCGCGCGTCCTCGATCCGGTACATGCGCCGCATCAGCCGGTACGAGTCGATGAGGGGAAGGTCCCACCACAGCGTCGTGCGCTGGCCGAAGACGACGCCGATGCGGTGCGCGAGCCGCCGCCGCTCGCGGGAGGGGTCGATGCCGGCCACCCGCAGCCGTCCCGCGCTCGGCGTCAGGATGCCCGTCAGCATCTTGATCGTCGTCGACTTCCCGGCGCCGTTCGGCCCGATGTAGCCGACCATCTCGCCGCGCGGCACCGAGAACGACAGTGAGTCCACCGCCCGCACCTGCCGCCGCTCCCGCCGCAAGAAGCCCGTCCTGCGGCGCACGTCGAAGACCTTCTCGACGCCGTCCACCTCGATGAACGCGTCATCGCCCATTCCCGTTCAACTCCCTGTACTGCGATACGTGCGCAGCGCCGCCCGCCACGCGAGACCCGCCGCGCCCAGACACGCGGCCGCCACCAGCGGCGGCGCGAACGCGACCCACCGCGGCAGGTCCAGCGGGTAGGGGCGGCCGAGGACGTACAACGCGGGCAGCCAGTTCACGAAGGCCAGCGGCAGGACGAAGGTGACGCCGCGCAGCAGGTTGTCGCCGAAGACCGTCGGCGGGTACGACAGCATCGCGGTGCCGCCGAACGTCGCCGCGTTCTGCACCTCCGCCGCGTCCTGCGCCACGATCTGGAAGGCCGCGCCCGCCATGAACACGGCCGTGAAGATCCCGGTGCCGCTCACCAGGAGCACCGGCACCAGCAGCACCTTCACCGGCGTCCACGTCACGTCCAGCGTGCACAGCGCCCACCCGAGCACCAGCAGCCCCTGCGTCACCCGCCCCAGCCGGCGCAGCGCGAACCGGTCCGCGGCGACCTGCGCGAGCACCGGCGCGGGCCGCACCAGGAACGCGTCCAGCGTCCCGTCCCGCACCCGCGTCCCGAGCCGGCCGAGCGACCCGGCGAGCAGGTCGGCGAGCCCGAACGCGGCGCCCGAGGTCCCGTACAGGAAGGCGACCTCGGCGAGGCCGTACCCGCCGAGCCGGTCGACCTGCGAGAACATCAGCAGGATGCCGACGAACTCCAGCGCCGTCAGGGCGAGGTTGCCGAGGCTCGTCATCACGAAGGACGCGCGATAGGTCATCGTGGAGCGGATCCACATCCCGCCGATCATGCGGAACGCCCGCGCCCCGTCCCGCACTTGGCCGATCCGGTCAGCCACCCTGTGCCACCACCCGCCGCGTCGCCGTCGCCTGCAGCAGCCGCCCGACGCCGAGGATCGCGGCGGCCCACCCGGCCTGGAAGAGGTAGCTGCCCGGCAGGCCCCGGCTCCCCTGGGTGCCCATCAGGACGTCCGCGGGCACCTGCAGCAGCGCCGACCACGGCAGGGCGCGGGCCACGTCGCCGATCGCGCCCGGGAAGACGTTCAGCGGCAGCAGCATCCCGCAGAAGAACGTGGCGGCGATCCCGTACATCTGGGCGATCCCGCTCGCGTCGAGCAGCCAGAACGCGGACATCGCCACGAGATAGCGCAGCGCGAAACTGACGACCATCCCGAGCAGCACCGAGAACAGGAAAGCCAGCCACCTCAACGGGTCGGCGGGCAGCGCCAGTTCGAAGACCAGCGCGCCCACCGCCATCGGGACGACACCGCGCCCCAGGAGCTGGAAGAACGCCCGGCCGAGGTCCTGCGCCAGCCACCAGCACTGCAGATCGGCCGGCCGGTACAGGTCCACGGCGATGTCGCCGCTGCGGATCCGGTCGGCGAGCTCCGTCTCGAACCCGGACGGCACGCCGAGCATCATCACCGAGAACATCGCCTGCCCCACCCACACGAAGGTGAGCGCCTGCGCCTGGTCGTACCCGCCCAGGTGCGGCCGCTCGTCCCAGAGCGCGATATAAGTGCACGCGATGATCAGGCCGAAGACGGTGTTCGTGAAGATGCCCGCGAAGGTCGCCCCGCGATAGGTCGCGTAACGCCGGAAGGCCCCGGCGGCCACGGCCAGGTACAGCCGCACTGCGCCCACGCGCGTTTCCCCCTCGAAGCAGTCGGAGCAAGCGAGGCCCTCGTGCAGGCCGAAGCGCAGGAGCCTAGTCACCCGCGGGCGATGCCTGCCACCCATTTTCAGGGTGATGTAGGAGGCTTATGTGTCATACGAGGCGTACGTGACGTACGACGCGAATCAGGAGTTCCACAGGACATGAGCAGCGACGAGACGCCGGAGCAGCCACCGGAGCAGCCGCCGGCGGCCGAGGACAAGGCCGCCAAGAAGACCAGGACCAAGCGCCCCAAGCGCAAGGGCTGGCGGCGACTGATCCCGACCTGGCGGATGCTGCTCGGCACGGTGATCGGCTTCGTCCTGCTGTGCATCGGCCTGTTCGCGCTCGGCTACTTCCTCGTGGACATCCCCCCGGCGAACTCGGCGGCGACCGCCCAGTCCAACGTCTACCTGTACGCCGACGGCACGCAGATCGCCCGCGACGGCAAGGTCAACCGGGAGAACGTCTCCCTCACCCAGATCCCCAAGCCCGTGCAGCACACCGTGCTCGCCGCCGAGGACCGCGACTTCTACTCCGAGTCCGCCATCGACCCGAAGGCGATGCTGCGCGCGGCCTGGAACACCGCCACCGGCAAGGGCAAGCAGTCCGGCTCCACCATCACCCAGCAGTACGTGAAGAACTACTACCTCGGCCAGGAGCAGACGGTCACCCGCAAGATCAAGGAGTTCTTCATCTCCATCAAGCTCGACCGGGAGGAGTCCAAGGACGACATCCTGGAGGGCTACCTCAACACCAGCTACTTCGGACGCAACGCCTACGGCATCCAGGCCGCCGCCCAGGCGTACTACGCGACCAACGTCGAGGACCTGACGACCGCTCAAGGCGCCTACCTGGCAGCCCTGTTGAACGCCCCGAGCGCGTACGACGTGATCGCGCACCCGGAGAACAAGGCGAAGGCCGTCGCCCGCTGGAACTACGTCCTGGACGGCATGGTCAAGGAGAAGTGGCTCAGCGCCGCCGACCGCGCCGCCATGAAGTTCCCGGTGCCCGTCGAGGCGAAGGGCCAGGCCCAGCTGTCCGGGCAGCGCGGCTATCTCGTCGAAGCCGTACGGGACTTCATCACCAGCAACGGCATCATCGACGAGGACACGCTGCGCACCGGCGGCTACCGCATCACCACCACCCTGCAGAAGAAGAAGCAGGACGCCTTCGTGGACGCGGTCGACGACCAGCTCATGTCGAAGATCGACAAGGGGGCCAGGGACGCCGACAAGAACGTCCGCGCGGGCGGCGCCGCCATCGACCCCGCCACCGGCAAGGTCCTCGCGATGTACGGCGGCATCGACTACACGAAGCAATACGTCAACAACGCCACCCGCCGCGACTACCAAGTCGGCTCCACCTTCAAGCCGTTCGTCTTCACCTCCGCCGTGGAGAACGCCGCGACCACGCAGGACGGCCGCGTCATCACCCCCAACACCGTCTACGACGGCACGAACAAGCGGCCCGTGCAGGGCTGGAACGGCGGCGCCTACGCCCCCGAGAACGAGGACAACCTCTCCTACGGGCCCATCACCGTACGCACCGCCACCGACAAGTCCGTCAACGCGGTGTACGCACAGATGGCCGTCGACGTCGGCCCCGGCAAGGTCAAGGACACCGCCGTCGACCTCGGCCTGCCCGAGGACACCCCCGACCTCAACGCCTACCCGTCCATCGCACTCGGCCCGGCCACCGCCAGCGTCCTCGACATGACCGAGGCGTACGCCACGCTCGCCCACCACGGCAAGCACGGCCGGTACACGCTCCTCGCCGCCATCAGCAAGGACGGCACCGACGTCGAACTGCCCGAACAGGACACCCGCCAGACCGTCAGCCGCGAGTCCGCCGACACCACCACCTCGGTCCTGCAGTCCGTCGTCGAGGGCGGCACCGGCACCGCCGCCCGGGCCGCGGGCCGCCCCGCCGCCGGCAAGACCGGCACCGCGGAGGAGGACACGGCGGCCTGGTTCGCGGGCTACACCCCCGACCTGGCGACCGTCGTCTCCGTGATGGGCCAGGACCCCGTCACCGGCGCACACAAGTCCCTGTACGGGGCCGCGGGCCTGCCGCGCATCAACGGCGGCGGGTTCCCCGCACAGATCTGGGCGCAGTTCACGAAGAAGGCCCTCGCCGGCACCCCGGCCCACGACTTCGACCTCCAGGTGGAGCCCGGATCCGAGGAACTCACCCTCCCGCCCACGACGCCCACGGACCCCGACACCGCACCCGCCACCCCCACCGACACCGCCGGTCCCGACACCGGTGGCGCCGCCACCGGCGCCACCGACGAAGGCCAGGACCAGGGCCAGACGCAAGGCGGAACCGACGGCCGGACGGACGGCGGGACCGAGGGCCAGACGGACGGCGGCACGACCACCGACGGCGGCGCGGACACGGGAGGCACCGACACCGGCGGAGCGGACGCCGGCGGCACCGACACCGGCGGCACCACCGACGGCGGCGACACCACGCAAGGCCCGCTCAGTGGCCTGACGTCGCCTTCAGGCCGACGATCGCCACCAGCAGCAGCCCGATGAAGAAGATCCGCGCAGCCGTCGCCGGCTCCCCCAGCAGCAACATCCCGACGATCGCCGCACCCGCGGCCCCGATCCCCACCCACACGCCGTACGCCGTACCGATCGGCAACGACTTCGCCGCGTAGGACAACAGCATCATGCTGGCGACGATCCCCGCACCCGTGAACACGCTCGGCCACAGGCGCGTGAAACCGTCCGTGTACTTCATGCCGATCGACCAGGCGACCTCGAGAAGTCCGGCGATCACGATCAGGATCCAGGCCATGACTGGCACCTCCGTCAGTGGTTCTCAACAGGGGTGCGTCGTCTTTGCAGGTCCCGGTACGGCGCGTCTCGTCGGGTGCTTTCCAAGGTAGCAAAGGGCGCGCAAAAGGGGCTGGTGACGATGGTCACCAGCCCCTTTCCCGCACACCGGCGGAGCTACAGGTACAGGCCCGTCGAATCCTCGGAGCCCTCGAACCGGTCCGCGGCCACGGCATGCAGATCCCGCTCGCGCATCAGCACGTACGCGACCCCGCGCACCTCGACCTCCGCCCGGTCCTCCGGGTCGTACAGCACGCGGTCACCGACCTCCACGCCCCGCACGTTCTGCCCGACCGCGACGACCTCGGCCCACGCGAGGCGCCGGCCGACCGCCGCCGTCGCGGGGATCAGGATCCCGCCGCCACTGCGCCGCTCGCCCTCGGCCGTGTCCTGCCGCACGAGCACACGGTCGTGCAGCATCCGGATGGGCAACTTGTCGTGGTGGCTCTGGCTCTTCTCGCTCACGCGTCGAAAATACCTGCCGCCCGCGCCCTCGTACGCCGCCGGGTCAGCGCCGGCGCCGGCGCGAGGTCACCGTGAGGAGCCCCACGACACCGACCACGACCAGCGCGACCGGCACGATCCGCTCCAGACGCGGCGCACCCTCCTGCGAGACCAGCTGCCCCTTCACGTCCGAGACCAGCCGGTTCGCACCCACGTAGGCGCGACCCAGGGTGTGGTCGACGTTCGAGACGAACTTGGCCTTCGCGTCGCCGACGATCGTCTTCGGGTGCACCCGCACCCCGATCTCGTCGAGCGTCTCGGCCAGGGTCTCGCGGCGGCGCTTGATGTCCGCCTCGATCTGCGCCGGCGTTCGCGTATCCGGCGTATCCGACGTGCTGGACGTGTCCGCCACCGCGCTGCCTCCGTAGTCGCTCCGTAACTGCTGTCTGCTGACGGACAGTCTGTCAGCTCACCGCCGCCCGCACCGCCCGGCACCCCCAATACGCCCATTACGCTCGACCGGAGTCACCCCACCCGCAAGGAGATGCGAGCGACATGAGCGAGCGACTGCAGCCCGGCGACACCGCCCCCGCCTTCACCCTGCCCGACGCCGACGGCACCGAGGTCTCCCTCGCCGACCACAAGGGCCGCAAGACGATCGTCTACTTCTACCCGGCGGCGCTCACCCCGGGCTGCACCAAGCAGGCCTGCGACTTCACCGACAACCTCGACGTGCTCGCGAGCGCCGGCTACGACGTCATCGGCGTCTCCCCCGACGAACCGGCGAAGCTCGCCAAGTTCCGGGACAAGGAGAACCTCAAGGTCACGCTGGTCGGCGACCCGGACAAGAAGGTCATCGAGGCGTACGGCGCCTACGGCGAGAAGAAGAACTACGGCAAGACCTACATGGGCGTCATCCGCTCCACGGTCGTCGTCGACGAGGACGGCAAGGTCGAGCGCGCGCTCTACAACGTCCGGGCGGCCGGCCACGTAGCGAAGATCATCAAGGACCTCGGCATCTGAACCGACCCGCCCGGGTACCCACGCTGTGACGAAAGTCCCCTCTGACGGGGACTTCCGTTTGCGACCGCCACCACCGAGCAAGTGATCCCTTTGGAAACGTTCCATGTCCAGAGAAGGGATCCACCGCCATGTCCACCGACACCGAGGAAGGGCCGCTGCCGCCCGACCCGGAGGCGGTCAAGCGTCACCGGGCGCTGTTCCGCGCCGTCCGGCGACGCAAGAATCCGCCTCTGCGCCGCACCGACATCACCGTCACCGACGACGCGGCAGTGAAGAGAGCGGTCAAAGCTGCCTCGCTCGGCAATGCCATGGAGTGGTTCGACTTCGGCATCTACTCCTACCTCGCGGTGACGATCGGCCACGTCTTCTTCCCGTCCGGGAACGACACCGTCCAGCTGATCTCGTCCTTCGCGACCTTCGCGGTGTCCTTCCTCGTCAGGCCGATCGGCGGCATGGTCTTCGGCCCAATGGGTGACAAGATCGGCCGCAAGAAGGTCCTGGCGATGACCATGATCCTGATGGCGATCGGCACGTTCGCCATCGGCCTCATCCCGTCCTACGCCTCGATCGGCTTCTGGGCCCCGGTCCTGCTCATCCTCTTCCGCCTCATCCAGGGCTTCTCCACGGGCGGCGAGTACGGCGGCGCGTCCACCTTCATCGCCGAGTACGCGCCCGACAAGCGCCGCGGTTACTTCGGCAGCTTCCTGGAGTTCGGCACGCTCGCCGGGTACGTCGGCGCGGCGGGCATCGTCGTGATCCTCACGTCGACGCTCGGCAACGACGGCATGGAGTCCTGGGGCTGGCGCGTCCCGTTCCTCGTGGCGGGACCGATCGGCCTCGTCGGCCTCTACCTGCGACTGCGCCTGGACGAGACGCCGGCCTTCCAGAAGCTCGCGGACGAGTCGGCCCACAAGGCCACGGAAGCGGCGTCCACGGTCGAGACGACGGCCAAGGGCGACCTGGCGAAGATCTTCCGCGAGTACTGGCCGTCGCTGATCCTGTGCATCTGCCTGGTCGGCGCGTACAACATCACGGACTACATGCTCCTGTCGTACATGCCGACGTACCTGTCGGACGAGATGGGCTACAAGGAGTCGCACGGACTCCTCATCCTCATCGCGACGATGATCATCCTGATGTGCGTCATCAACCAGGTCGGCAAGCTCTCCGACCGCTTCGGCCGCAAGCCGCTCCTGATGGCGGGCATGCTCGGCTTCCTGGTGCTGTCGATCCCCGCCTTCCTCCTGGTCAAGAACGGCGCCCTGTGGGCGGTCTCGCTCGGCATGCTGATGCTGGGCTTCTCCCTGGTCTGCATGCTCGGCACGATGTCGGCGGCCCTCCCGGCCCTGTTCCCGACCCAGGTCCGCTACGGCTCCCTCTCGGTCGGCTACAACCTCTCCGCGTCGATCTTCGGCGGCACGACCCCGCTGGTCATCACGGCCCTGATCTCCCTGACGGGCACCGACATGATGCCCGCGTACTACGCCATGGCCGCGGCCCTGGTGGGCGTGATCGCGGTGGCCTGCATGAAGGAGACGGCCCAGAAGCCGCTGGCCGGTTCCCCGCCGTCGGTCGAGACGAAGGAAGAGGCCGCGGAGATCGTGGAGGCCCAGACCCCGGACCCGAAGTTCTGACCCTGCCCGCCTCATGTGGTCCCCCCACCGATCGGACCGTCCCGCATTTCGTGCGTGACGGTCCGATTTTCGTTTCGTTGATCCGTACGAGGAAGCGAACGGGTGGCCGAGAACTGAGGGAGGGTTCCATGGGTGGGCAGCCCGTATGAACACGTGAAGCGGCGGTTGAAGAAGTTCGCCATCGACACGAGCCATTTCAAGCCGCCGCGCAGCATCCACAGCCTCGGCCTCTTTCCTGAGGAAGAGTTCACGCGGGCCGTCGCCGCATCCCACGGGTTGACGGACCTTATGCGCCGCCTGGGGTTGCCCGACTTCAATGAAGCCGCGCGCGCCAAAGCCCGGCGCAGCATCGACAACCATCAAGAGAACCTGCGCCGCCTCTGCTCGAACTGCCACGCGCCAACCAAGACTTGGAGCCGTCGAAACGGCCCGCGCCCGCCATGAATCAGGGCGCCGTACACTGGCGAGGCGGAACGCACCGGGAAGGTGCGATGTCCGCTTTGTTGCGGTTGTGGCGGAATTGGCAGACGCCCGGGCCTTAGGAGCCCGTGGGAGAAATCCCGTGAGGGTTCGAGTCCCTCCAACCGCACGAGCGAGGGCGCTCCCACTCGGAGCGCCCTCTGTCATGTCGCCCCGGGCCTCAGCCCAACAACTCCCGCACCACCGGCACCAGCGCCCGAAACGCCTTCCCCCGATGGGAGATCGCGTTCTTCTCGGCGGAGGTCAGCTCCGCGCACGTGCGCGTGTCGCCCTCCACCTGGAGGATCGGGTCGTAGCCGAAGCCGCCGGTCCCCGCCGGAGCGTGCCGCAGGACCCCCCGCAGCTGCCCCTCCACCACGCGCTCCGTGCCGTCGGGCAGGGCGAGGGCTGCCGCGCAGGCGAAGTGGGCGCCCCGGTGGCGGTCCTCGTCGATGTCGCCGAGCTGGGCCAGGAGGAGGTCGAGGTTGGCCTTGTCGTCGCCGTGGCGTCCTGCCCAGCGGGCGGAGAAGATGCCGGGGGCGCCGCCGAGGACGTCGACGCAGAGGCCGGAGTCGTCGGCGACGGCAGGCAGGCCAGTGGCGTCGGCGAGGGCGTGGGCCTTGAGGAGGGCGTTCTCGGCGAAGGTCACGCCGGTCTCGCGGACGTCCGGGATCTCGGGGTACGCGTCGGCGCCGACCAGCTCGTGGGGCAGGCCGGCGTCGGCGAGGATGGAGCGGAGTTCGACGATCTTGCCGTTGTTGCGGGTGGCGAGGATGAGGCGGGTCATGCCCCCAGCCTACGAGGGTGCTACGGCGTGCAGACCTTCGTCAGTTCGCCCGCGGCGTCGGTGACCGGGGAGACGTCGGGGGTCTCGTCGCCGTTCTTGATGGCGGTGCGGACGTTGCCGACGGCGGTGTTCAGGTCGTCGACGGCCTGGGAGACGTCGGCGTTGTCGGTCTTGTCGCCGACCTTGTCGAGGTTCTTGTCGATGGAGGCGAGTGCCTCGTCGGCCTGGCCCGGGTCGTTCGACGCGTTCTCGACGGCCTGCTGGAGGTCGGTGACGCTGTCGGCGATGGAGTCGGCGGTCTGGACGCAGTCGAGGGCCTTGTCGACGGCGGAGCAGCCGACGGCGGCCGGGACCGCGATCAGTGCGACGGCTGCCGCGAGTGCGGCGGTACGGCGGTGACGGCGCGCGGCCATGGAACGGGTCCTCCCCCTGAAGTACGGACGGGGGGACGGCGGTTGGTGTCGTGTGCCGTCCTCCCACCCGTAGTGACGCAGTCGGTGGCGGTGTGGTTGCCACCTGCTTGGGGAGTTCTTTACCTGAGTGGCGCCTCAGGCGAGGGTGGCCTCAAGTGCCGTGCGCTGTGCGGCGGCGAGTTCGTCGCAGCCCGAAACGGCCAGGTCGAGCAGGGAGTTGAGCTCGTCGCGGGCGAACGGTTCGGCTTCGGCGGTGCCCTGGACCTCGACGAAGCGGCCGTCGCCGGTGCAGACGACGTTCATGTCGGTGTCGGCGCGTACGTCTTCCTCGTAGCAGAGGTCGAGGAGGGGTACACCGCCGACGATGCCGACGGAGACGGCGCTGACGGTGCCGGTGAGGGGCTGGCGGCCGGCCTTGATGAGCTTCTTGCCCTGGCCCCAGGCGACGGCGTCGGCGAGGGCGACGTAGGCGCCGGTGATGGCGGCGGTGCGGGTGCCGCCGTCGGCCTGGAGGACGTCGCAGTCGAGGACGATGGTGTTCTCGCCGAGTGCCTTGTAGTCGATGACGGCGCGCAGGGAGCGGCCGATGAGGCGGCTGATCTCGTGGGTGCGGCCGCCGATCTTGCCGCGGACGGATTCGCGGTCGCCGCGGGTGTTGGTGGCGCGGGGCAGCATCGAGTACTCGCCGGTGACCCAGCCTTCGCCGCTGCCCTTGCGCCAGCGCGGGACGCCTTCGGTGAAGGAGGCGGTGCAGAAGACCTTGGTGTCGCCGAAGGAGACGAGTACGGAGCCTTCCGCGTGCTTGCTCCAGCCGCGTTCGATGGTGATCGGGCGGAGCTGGTCGGGGGTGCGGCCGTCGATGCGAGACATGGGAGGAGCCTAGCGGGAGCGGGTCGGGTCGAACGTCCCGAGGTGGCGGCCCCGAAGGTCTGGGGGGGTGACGGGGTGCGGGAGTCGCCGGCGCAGGCGCAGGAGCTCATCGAGTCGGTCGGTGACACGGAGGTCCTGGTGGATGCGGCCGTGCGGGCGGCCGGCTCCTCTGCGAGGACGTCCTGACCGGTCCGGGCACGGCGGGGCGCGGCCTTCTATGTGACGGCGGATCCGCTATATGACATGACGGTGGTTCCGTAGGTGCGCCGGGCGACGGTGGCTTCGGCGGGGCACTGTCCGCCGCTGCTGGTGGACCACTCGGGTGCGGCGTTCGTGCGAGGCGAACGCCGACTACGTGGCGATCCTGGCGTTGCGCGTTGCGCGTGCGGTGAGGCGGGGTGGCGGCCGTCGTGGCCGTGCGCGTTGCGCGTGCGGTGAGGTGAGTGCGCGGGCGTCGTGGCCGCGTACGTACGGGAACGGCCGCCCGCCCTGGTGACAGGGGGGCGGCCGTTCGCGTGCGGCCCGTCAGTGACGGTGGCTCACATCATGTCTTCGATGTCGGCGGCGATGGGGTCGGCGTCGGTGCCGATGACGACCTGGATCGCGGTGCCCATCTTGACGACGCCGTGGGCGCCGGCGGCCTTCAGCGCGGCCTCGTCGACCTTGGACGGGTCGATGACCTCGGTGCGCAGGCGGGTGATGCAGCCCTCGACCTCTTCGATGTTGTCGAGCCCGCCGAGCCCGGCGACGATCTTCTCAGCCTTCGTGGCCATGTGGTTCTCCCTGTTGTTCCCGGGCCCGCCGTGGGCCGCTTTGTCACGGTAACCCACGGTTGGCCCAACTTCGCGAGCGATGAAGCCACCCGTGACGAAAGATGACGAGCACGTGGACCGACCCGTCCCGCGACTGGTCTACACCACTCGCAAGAGTATCTGACGCCCGCCAAACGTGGCTTGTTCCGGGAGGACGCCCATGAGCGCGAACGCTGCCGCAGCACCCCGTCCGAGCCCCTGGAGCAACTTCTTCCAGGGGCTCCAGAAGATGGGGCGCAGCCTGCAGTTGCCCATCGCCGTGCTCCCCGCAGCGGGCATCGTCAACCGGCTCGGCCAGCCGGACGTCTTCGGTGACGACGGCCTCGGCTGGACCAACGTCGCCAAGGTCTTCTCGGGCGCGGGCGGCGCCCTGCTGGACGCGGACCTGGGTCTGCCACTGCTGTTCTGCATCGGCGTCGCGATCGGCATGGCCAAGAAGGCGGACGGCTCGACGGCGCTCGCCGCGGTGGCCGGCTTCCTCGTGTACCGGGGCGTGCTGCGCCAGTTCCCGATGGACTGCGCCGACGGGGCGAAGGCGGTGGCGACGGGCTGTCAGGCGGCGGACAACACCGTCTCGGCGTTCCAGTTCCAGAACCCGGGCGTCTTCGGCGGCATCATCATGGGCCTGCTGGCGTCGTTCTTCTGGGTCCGCTACCACCGCACCAAGCTGGTCTCCTGGCTCGGCTTCTTCAACGGCCGCCGGCTCGTCCCGATCATCATGGCGTTCATCGGCATCATCTTCGCCGTGCTCTGCCTGTGGATCTGGCCGCCGATCGGTGACGGCCTGGAGAGCTTCTCCAACTGGCTGGAGGGCCTGGGCGCCATCGGTTCGGGCATCTTCGGCGTCGCCAACCGCGCCCTGCTGGTGATCGGTCTGCACCAGTTCCTGAACGTGCCGCTGTGGTTCCAGTTCGGCTCGTACACCAAGCCGGACGGCACGACCGTGCACGGTGACATCAACATGTTCCTGAGCGGGGACCCGAGCGCCGGCATCTACCAGACCGGCTTCTTCCCGATCATGATGTTCGCCCTGCCCGCGGCCTGCCTCGCGATGGTGCACTGCGCGCGGCCCGAGCGCCGCAAGGCGGTCGGCGGCATGATGCTGTCGCTGGCGCTGACGTCGTTCGTCACCGGCATCACCGAGCCGATCGAGTACTCCTTCGTCTTCATCGCCCCGGCGCTGTACGCGGTGCACGCGGTGCTCACCGGCGTCTCGATGGCGGTGACCTGGGCCCTCGGCGTCAAGGACGGCTTCAGCTTCTCCGCGGGCCTGATCGACTACGTGATCAACTGGGGCCTCGCGACGAAGCCATGGATGATCATTCCGATCGGGTTGTGCTTCGCGGTCGTCTATTACGCGATCTTCCGGTTCGCGATCACGAAGTTCGACCTCAAGACCCCGGGCCGCGAGCCCGAGGAAGAGGTCGAGGACGTCACGAAGGCCTGAGCCCCGGCCCGTTGCCCCCACGAAGGACCCCTGGACCCCTGGTCCGGGGGTCCTTTGTCACGTATGAGCCCCGGGCTCGTCATATGTCCCAGACCACAGGAATCGCGGGTTCCTTATCTCAGCTTCACCGTGCTACAACAGGTCTACACCACTGAGTGGTGTAGACCATCTGGCTGCTGCCCACCCCCTTTCTTTCCTTCCGTCCCCGGCAGCACCCCAGCACATGGAGGAAGTTGATGAGCACCGCCAGCGCTACGGCGGCTCCCGCAAAGAAGCGGGGATCCGGCCTGTTCCAGGGCCTCCAGAAGGTGGGCCGCAGCCTCCAGCTGCCGATCGCGGTGCTGCCGGCCGCGGGCATCATGGTGCGGCTCGGCCAGCCCGACATCTTCGGCAAGGACGGCCTCGGCTGGGACAAGGTCGCCGCGGTCTTCGCCAACGCGGGCGGCGCCATCACCGGCGCCCTGCCGATCCTGTTCTGCATAGGCGTGGCCATCGGCTTCGCCAAGAAGGCCGATGGCTCGACGGCGCTCGCCGCGCTCGTCGGCTTCCTCGTCTACAGCAAGGTCCTGCAGGCCTTCCCCGTCCACGAGGCCGTGGTCAACACGACGGCCAACAAGGGCGTGGACGTCGCGGCCGTCTACAACGACCCGGGCGTCCTCGGCGGCATCATCATGGGTCTGCTCGCCGCGGTCATGTGGCAGCGCTACCACCGCACCAAGCTCGTCGACTGGCTCGGCTTCTTCAACGGCCGCCGTCTCGTGCCGATCCTCATGGCCTTCGTCGGCATCGTCGCCGGAGTGTTCTTCGGCCTGGTCTGGGAGCCCATCGGCAACGGCATCACGGACTTCGGCAACTGGATGACCGGCCTGGGCTCCGGCGGCTCGGCCCTGTTCGGCGGCGTCAACCGCGCGCTGATCCCGGTCGGCATGCACCAGTTCGTGAACACCGTCTCCTGGTTCCAGCTCGGTGACTTCACCAACTCCGCGGGCGAGGTCGTCCACGGCGACATCCCGCGCTTCCTCGCCGGCGACCCGTCGGCCGGCATGTTCCAGGCCGGCTTCTTCCCGATCATGATGTTCGGCCTGCCGGCCGCCGCGATCGCGATGGCGCACTGCGCCCGCCCCGAGCGCCGCAAGGCCGTGATGGGCATGATGGTCTCGCTCGCGCTGACGTCGTTCGTGACCGGTGTGACCGAGCCGATCGAGTTCTCGTTCATGTTCATCGCGCCGATCCTGTACGTGATCCACGCGCTGCTCACCGCGGCCTCCATGGCCATCACCTGGGGCCTGGGCGTCCACGACGGCTTCAACTTCTCCGCGGGCTTCATCGACTACGCGCTGAACTGGAACCTGGCCACCAAGCCATGGATGATCATTCCGATCGGACTGGTCTTCGCGGCCCTCTACTACGTGATCTTCCGGTTCGCGATCATCAAGTTCGACCTGAAGACCCCGGGTCGCGAGGACGAGGAGTTCATCGAGGACATCACCAAGTGAGCCTCGGCTGACGTTCCCCGACACACGACGAGGGCCCGGAACCGCTACGGTTCCGGGCCCTCGTCGTCGTACGGGATCAGAGCGTGTACGACACTCCGGGCGCGGCCAGTTCCACGACGCCGTCGTACACGTCCCGCGCGTCCGCCAGGTTCACCTGCGGGTCCGTCCACGGCGGGATGTGCGTCAGGACGAGCTTGCGGGCGCGCGAGCGGCGGGCCGACTCGCCCGCCTCGCGGCCGTTCAGGTGCAGCGCCGGGATGTTCTCCTTGCCGTGCGTGAACGCCGCCTCGCACAGGAACAGGTCGGTGTCCGCGGCCAGTTCGTCGAGCGCGGCGCAGGGGCCCGTGTCGCCGGAGTACGTCAGGGAGCGGCCGTCGTGCTCGATGCGGATCGCGTACGACTCGACCGGGTGGCAGACCTTCTCCATGCGTACGGAGAAGGGCCCGATGTCGTACGAACCCGGCTTGACCGTGTGGAAGTCGAAGACCTCGCTGAAGGCGGAGGCCGACGGGGTGTCGGCGTGGGCGGTCGTCAGGCGCTGTTCGGTGCCCTCCGGTCCGTAGACCGGGATGGGGTCGCAACGGCCGCCGTCGTGGCGGTAGTAGCGCACGACGAAGTACGCGCACATGTCGATGCAGTGGTCGGCGTGCAGATGACTGAGGAAGATCGCGTCCAGGTCGTAGAGACCGATGTGGCGCTGCAGCTCGCCCAGGGCGCCGTTGCCCATGTCGAGAAGCAGCCGGAAGCCGTCGGCCTCTACGAGGTAGCTCGAACAGGCCGAATCCGCGGAAGGGAACGACCCCGAGCAGCCGACGACGGTGAGCTTCATAAGAGCCGGAACCTCCGCGCTGGCGGTCGGAATGCGGGGTGGAGAGATGGGGGTGACGCCCATGAGGGGTCTGTCGAGCGTAAGGCGCAAAAGGGCGAGTGGCTCCTCCGTCACCGTCCGTTGTGGGCGAACTCACCTGCGCTGTCACCGGTTCGGGGGGCGCTCGCCCGGTGCGGCGCGCCGTGCGCCCCACCGGTACGGTCGTGCGTATGGACACGTCCTGGTGGCTCGCGCTCGCGGCCGTCGTGCTGCTCGCGCTGATCGCGACACTGATCGACGGATGGGGCCGCGGGTCGCGCCGACGCCGGCTGCGGACCGGCTCCTCGGGCGGCGCGCGGACCGGCCCTTCCGGCGCCGTGCGGGCCGGCGCGCCCCGGCCGGCGGAGATCTGGTGGGCGCTCGTGCCGTACGAGGACGGGCCCGGCGGGAAGGACAGGCCGTGCCTGGTCCTGTCGCTGCGCGGCGACGAGGCGCTGGTCGCGAAGATCACCAGCCGGTACCACGACGAACGGCCCGGGGTGATTCCGCTGCCGCCCGGCACGGTGGGCGACGCGCAGGGGCGCGCGAGCTTCCTGGAGACGGACGAGCTGCGCGAGGTGCCGGTACGGGACTTCCGGCGGCGGGCCGGAGTGGTGGACCCGACGCTGTGGGATCAGGTGCGCCACCTGGGGTGATCCGGCCCCGATCACCATCCGGCCCCACCGGGCTCAGCGCCTCGGAGCTCCGCCTCCGGCCCCACCGGGCTCAGGGCCTCGGGGCTCCGCCCCCGAGCCCGCTCCTCGAACGTCGGAGGGGCTGGGCCCGGCACGCGCTCCCGCCGTACCGGGGCGGAAGGCCAAGTACGTCCAGTACGAGGCCTTGCACCCGGCACTCCCCCAGCCCCTTCGGCCGGGGGAACCCAGAGCACGTACCAAGACGCCGCGAGACCGCCCTTCCCTCGACGACGGGAGGGTGAAGACAGCCTCTAGGCCCAGAGCTGGCCGTGCAGGACCTCGATGGCCTCTTCCGTGGTCGCGGCCGTGTAGACGCCCGTGGACAGGTACTTCCAGCCGCCGTCGGCGACCACGAAGACGATGTCGGCGGACTCCCCCGCCTTGACCGCCTTGCGGCCCACGCCGATCGCCGCGTGCAGCGCCGCCCCGGTCGAGACGCCCGCGAAGATGCCCTCCTGCTGCAGCAACTCCCGCGTGCGCGTCACCGCGTCGGCCGAGCCGACCGAGAAACGGGTGGTGAGGACGGACGCGTCGTAGAGCTCGGGGACGAACCCCTCGTCGAGGTTGCGCAGCCCGTAGACCAGGTCGTCGTAGCGCGGCTCCGCCGCGACGATCTTGATGTCGGGCTTCTGCTCGCGCAGGAAGCGGCCCACGCCCATGAGCGTGCCGGTGGTGCCGAGGCCCGCCACGAAGTGGGTGACCGAGGGGAGGTCCGCGAGGATCTCCGGGCCGGTCGTGGCGTAGTGCGCGCCCGCGTTGTCCGGGTTGCCGTACTGGTAGAGCATCACCCAGTCCGGGTGCTGCTCGGCCAGTTCCTTGGCGATGCGGACGGCGGTGTTGGAGCCGCCCGCGGCCGGGGACGGGATGATCTCCGCTCCCCACATGGCGAGCAGGTCGCGCCGCTCCTGCGAGGTGTTCTCCGGCATGACGCAGACGATGCGGTAGCCCTTGAGGCGGGCGGCCATCGCCAGCGAGATGCCGGTGTTGCCCGAGGTGGGTTCGAGAATGGTGCAGCCGGGGCTCAACCGGCCGTCCTTCTCGGCCTGTTCGATCATGTGGAGCGCGGGGCGGTCCTTGACCGAGCCGGTCGGATTGCGGTCTTCCAGCTTCGCCCAGATCCGTACGTCCTCGGAGGGCGAGAGCCGCGGCAGGCGCACCAGAGGGGTGTTGCCGACCGCGGCCAGCGGGCTGTCGTAACGCATGCGTCGCTACGCCGGCTCAGCGCATGCCGCCGGCCACGGCCGGCAGGATCGTGACGTTGTCGCCGTCGCTCAGCTTGGTCTCGATGCCGTCGAGGAAGCGGACGTCCTCGTCGTTGAGGTAGACGTTCACGAAGCGGCGGAGCTTGCCGTCGTCCACGATGCGGGCGGCGATGCCGGCGTGCCGGGAGTCGAGGTCGGTGAACAGCTCGGCGAGGGTCTCCCCGTTGCCCGGGACGGCCTTCTCGCCGTCGGTGTAGGTGCGGAGGATGGTCGGGATGCGGACCTCGATGGCCATGCTGGTGCTCCTGTCAGGAGTCGGAAGTCGTGTGGGTGAGCGCGCGGCGGTGCGGCGTGCGTCGGTTCTGCGGGGCCGCGGGCCCGGGGCCTGACGGCGGTGCGGCTCAGCGCGGACAGATGGCGCTGGCGAGGCGGCACAGGTCGACGTGCAGCCGCGCCACGAGCAGCATGCCCGGCGTCTTTTCGCTCACGTCGTGGGGAACCATGGGCTCATCGTATCGATTCCCGACCCGGGTCCCGGAATGTTATCTCACCATGCGGTCGATATTCGTCCGGTGGACGAGACCGGAGCCGGATCAGGCCGTCACCTCGACGTCTTCCTCGGTCACCTCGCCGTCCACGATGCGGAACGAACGGAACTGGAACGGGCCCGCGTCGTCGGTGTCGGCCGTGGAGACGAGCACGTAGTGGGCGCCCGGCTCGTTGGCGTACGTGATGTCGGTGCGGGACGGGTACGCCTCGGTCGCCGTGTGCGAGTGGTAGACGATGACCGGCTCCTCGTCGCGGTCGTCCATCTCGCGGTACAGCTTGAGCAGGTCGCCGGAGTCGAACTCGTAGAACGTGGGCGAGCGGGCCGCGTTGAGCATCGGGATGAAGCGCTCGGGGCGGCCCTCGCCGACCGGGCCGGCGACGACGCCGCACGCCTCGTCGGGGTGGTCCTTGCGGGCGTGCTCCACGATCTGGTCGTACAGGGCCCGGGTAATCGTCAGCATGCCGCCAAGAATAAGCAGGCGCGCGAGGCGGTCGTTCGGGGTGGTGGCGCCGGGCGGGCGGAAAGCAGTGGGCCGCCACGTACCGGAGTGCGGTACGTGGCGGCCCACTGGGTGAGACGACCGTGCGGGGGTCGTTCTACTTGCGCTTGGCGAACGCGGCGCCCTCGGGGTTGCGCGCCTTGAGCACCGCGTACGCGACACCCAGGATCACGCCCCACACGGGAGCGGCGTACAGGGAGACGCGGGCGTCCTTGTCGATGCCCATCAGCACGATGACCATGAAGATGAAGGCCAGGGAGAAGATGCTCGCCCAGATGCCGCCCGGGGCGCGGAACGTGGACTTGGGCAGTTCACCGCGGTCGGACTTGAGGCGGTAGCGGATCTGGCAGATCAGGATGATGATCCAGGCCCACATGCCGGAGATGGTGGCGAAGGACACGACGTAGTTGAACGCCTCGCCCGGCCACTGGTAGTTGATCCAGACGCCGACCAGCATCATTGCGGCGGAGAACGAGGTGCCGATCAGCGGCAGGCCGTTCTTCGTCAGCTTGGTGAAGAAGCCCGGGCCCTGCTTGTTGAGGGCGAGGTCGCGCAGCATGCGGCCCGTCGAGTACATGCCCGAGTTGCACGAGGACAGCGCGGCCGTCAGGACGACGAAGTTGACGATGCCCGCGCCGGCCTGGAGGCCCATCACCTGGAACGCCTTGACGAAGGGGCTGACGCCCTCCTGGAAGCTGGTCCAGGGCACGACCGAGAGGATCATGATCAGGGCGCCGACGTAGAAGACGGCGATGCGCCACGGCACGGTGTTGATGGCCTTCGGCAGGACGGTCTTGGCGTCCTTGGCCTCGCCCGCCGTGACACCGACGAGCTCGACCGCGAGGAAGGCGAACATGACCATCTGCAGGGTCATCAGCGTCGAGCCGATGCCGTTGTCGCCGGCGAAGAAGCCGCCGAGGTCCCACAGGTGCGTGACGGAGGCGGTGTCGCCGGCGTCGGAGAAGCCCATGGTGAGGATGCCGGCGCAGATCAGGATCATGCCGACGATGGCGGTGACCTTGACCATGGAGAACCAGAACTCCAGCTCACCGAAGAGCTTCACGGAGATCAGGTTCACGCCGTACAGGATGAGGGTGAAGACGAGGGCGGACACCCATTGCGGGATGTCCCACCAGTACGTCATGTAGGTGGCCGCGGCCGTCACCTCGGTCATGCCCGTGATGACCCAGAAGAGCCAGTACGTCCAGCCGGTGACGAAGCCCGCGAAGGGGCCGATGAACTCGCGCGCGTACTCCGAGAACGAGCCGGAGACGGGGCGGTACATGAGGAGCTCGCCGAGCGCCCGCATGATGAAGAAGATGACGACGCCCGCGATGGCGTACGCGAGGATCAGACTGGGGCCCGCCTTGGCGATGCCCTTGCCGGCGCCGAGGAAGAGGCCGGTCCCGATGGCGCCGCCGATGGCGATCATCTGGATCTGCCGGGCGCCGAGGCCCCGCTTGTAGCCCTCGCTGTCCTCACCGGCGTCGCTCACGGCCTCATTGCCGGCGTTGTGCTTGTCGACCTGCACTGAGGTCATGATGGTGCGCCTTTCTCCATGCCGATCCGTGCCGTACGCGGCTCGGATCGACTGTGACGATCCTTGGGGGTCGAGCCCCTGGGATGGATGGAGCGTGTGCCTACCGGCGGTCGGCCGATAAGGGCGCCCCCGGCGGACAGGGGTGGCGCCCGTCGGGTGGTCGTGAAGATTTATCACGGCGTCCGCGGTGGACGGCTGAGGCACGTGTGGCGCACGCCACGAGGAGAACCGGACAAACCTCCCCCCGTTCGGCAAATGGGGTCGCCGAGGTGACGGGATCGTTATCCGGAATTGAGCGTCCGCTGAGCGAACACCCCGGTCACGGCATCAGGGTCTCGACGAGCGTCTCCTGCAGCCCGCCCAGCCACAGGTACGCCATCACCATCGGCTTGCGCGGATCCTCGTCGGGCAGCCGGTACAGGAGGTCGGTGTCCTCCTCGTCGGTGATGTCTAGGCGGGTGCCGATGGCCAGGCGCAGGTCGTTCAGGGCCCGCATCCACTGCACCGACTCGTCCTGGGCGAGCTTCAGCACGGCGCCGTGGTCGCCGGCCGGGGTGAGCGCGTCCAGCGTGCGGATCACCACGAGCGCGTCGTCGCGCTTGCCCGCCCGCAGGTCGTTCTCGGTGAAGCGCCGGAACTCCGAGGAGTGGGCGTCCCGTTCGGCCTGCGCGGCCTCGCCCTCGGGGGCGCCGGGGCCGCCGTACGCGTCGGGGAACAGCCGCCGCAGCACCGCGTCGGTGGGCGGTTCGCTCGGCCCCTCCGCGAAGAGTTCCGCGAGCGGGTCGTCGGAGACCTCGCCGCCGGGCCCGGGCCCGATGAGCTCCAGGAGCTGGACGGCGAGCGAGCGGATGATGGAGATCTCGACGTCGTCGAGGGCGACGGCCGCGCCGCCGCCGGGGATCGGTTCGAAGTGTCCGGGCATGAGTACGGCGTTACTTCCCCTGTTATTTGCGGTCCTGTTGCAGCGTGGCCCACAGGCCGTAGCCGTGCATCGCCTGGACGTCCCGCTCCATCTCCTCGCGGCTGCCGGAGGAGACCACCGCGCGCCCCTTGTGGTGGACGTCCATCATCAGCTTGGTGGCCTTGTCCTTGGAGTACCCGAAGTAGGTCTGGAAGACATACGTCACGTAACTCATCAAGTTGACCGGATCGTTGTGGACGAGCGTGATCCAGGGGACGTCCGGCTCCGGGACCGCGAATGCTTCCTCGGTCGTCTCGGGGCTTTCGATCTCAAGGGGTGCTGGAGCCGTCACACGGCCCATGCTGCCACCCGGAGGCGGGAAGCGCACAAACGGGCCGCTCGCGCCCGTCCGGGCCCGTTCGCACAAACGGACCCCAGAAATCGTCACCTTGACGCTAATTGGGGGTAGCATCCAGCCATGAACACAGCTGACCTGGGCCTGCCGGAAGAAGAAGAGCACGCGACGCTTCCGAAGAGGGGTGGTGGTGGCCGACGGGTGGGCGTCCCGTCGACAGCGCTCTTCACCGATCACTACGAGCTGACGATGCTGCAGGCCGCGCTGCACGGCGGCACGGCCGACCGGCACTCGGTCTTCGAGGTCTTCACCCGGCGCCTACCCGAGGGACGCCGCTACGGCGTCGTCGCGGGCACCGGCCGTGTCCTGGACGCCGTCGAGGACTTCCGGTTCGACGCGGACGTGCTCGACTTCCTGCGGGAGCGCGACGTCGTCGACGAGCCGACGCTGGCCTGGCTCGCGGACTACCGCTTCTCCGGCGACATCTGGGGCTACCCCGAGGGCGAGGTGTACTTCCCCGGCTCGCCGATCCTGCGCGTCGAGGGCTCCTTCGCCGAGTGCGTGCTCCTGGAGACCGTGATCCTCTCCATCCTCAACCACGACTCGGCGATCGCCGCCGCCGCGTCCCGGATGGCCTCGGCCGCGGGCGAGCGGCCGCTGATCGAGATGGGCGCGCGCCGCACGCACGAGCTGGCCGCCGTCGCCGCCTCGCGCGCCGCGTACGTGGGCGGCTTCGCGACGACGTCGGACCTGGCGGCCGGTTTCCGGTACGGCATCCCGACCGTGGGCACCTCCGCGCACGCCTTCACGCTGCTGCACGACAGCGAGCGGGACGCCTTCCGGGCCCAGGTCGACTCCCTCGGCGAGGGCACGACGCTGCTCGTCGACACGTACGACGTGCAGGAAGCGGTCCGTACGGCCGTGGAGGTCGCGGGGCCGGAGCTCGGCGCCGTCCGCATCGACTCCGGGGACCTGCTGCTCGTCGCCCACCGGGTGCGTCAGCAGCTCGACGAGCTCGGCGCCAGGGACACCAAGATCGTGGTCACCTCCGACCTCGACGAGTACGCCATCGCCTCCCTCGCGGCCGCGCCCGTGGACGCGTACGGCGTCGGTACGCAGCTGGTGACCGGCTCCGGGCACCCGACCTGCTCGATGGTCTACAAACTCGTCGCGCGCGCCGAGTCCGCCGACCCGAAGGCTCCGCTGGTGGCGGTCGCCAAGAAGTCGGCGGGCGGCAAGACGTCCGTCGGCGGCCGCAAGTGGGCCGCGCGCCGGCTCGACAGGGACGGGGCCGCGGAGGCGGAGGTCGTGGGCACCGGCGCCGTGCCGGAGGCGCTC
This sequence comes from Streptomyces sp. SID14478, assembly GCF_010548525.1. Taxonomy (GTDB): domain Bacteria; phylum Actinomycetota; class Actinomycetes; order Streptomycetales; family Streptomycetaceae; genus Streptomyces. The sequence continues at coordinate 4,326 of NZ_JAAGMG010000101.1, read as the reverse complement.
GCCGACCGGCAGCTGCTCGTCGAGCTGGTCAAGGGCGGCGAGGTGGTCTCCCGCGAGCCGCTGGACGCGGTGCGCGAGCGGCACATCGCGGCCCGCGACGGACTGCCGCTGTCGGCGACCCAGCTCTCGCGCGGCGAGGCGGTCATCCCCACCGAGTACGTGTAGGCCCCCGGCCGCTCCAGGCAGCGCCCGTCGCCCTCTCCCGCAACCCCCGTGAAGCTTCTACGCTCGTAGTCTCCAAGCAGAAGGACATCGACCATGCGCCGGGCCCTGATCGTCGTGGACGTACAGAACGACTTCTGTGAGGGCGGCAGCCTCGCGGTGGCGGGAGGTGCCGATGTCGCTGCCGCGATCACCGATCTCGTCGGGCAGGCCGGCGGTGGCTGCTACCAGCACGTCGTCGCCACCCGTGACTGCCACATCGAGCCCGGCGGGCACTTCGCAGCCGCGCCCGACTACGCGCACTCGTGGCCCGCGCACTGCGTCGCGGGCACGGAGGGCGTCGGGTTCCACCCGAACTTCGCGCCCGCCGTCGCCTCCGGCGCGATCGACGCCGTCTTCGACAAGGGGGCGTACGCGGCCGCGTACAGCGGGTTCGAGGGGGCCGACGAGAACGGGGTGTCCCTGGCGGACTGGCTGCGGGCCCGGGAGATCGCGGAGGTCGACGTGGTCGGGATCGCGACGGATCACTGCGTGCGGGCCACCGCGCTGGACGCCGCCCGGGCCGGGTTCCGTACGCAGGTCCTTCTCGACCTGACCGCCGGGGTCGCCGCCGCGTCCACGGAGACGGCGCTGGAGGAGCTGCGTGAGGCCGGAGTGGAACTCACCGGGAAGCCCGTCGTGGCCTGAGGCCACGGGCTTCGCCCCGGTTCCCGCTCCTCACACGCCGGAGGGGCTGACGGTGCCGGGTCTGAGCAGGGCGCGTATCGGGTGCCACAGCTCGCCCGCCGTCAGGTCCGGTGCGGCCCGCCACACCAGGCCGTCCGGATGGTGCAGCACCGCCGTGATCTCGTCCGGCGTCGGCGGGTGCGAGTTCCCGCGGAGGTAGACCGCGCGCAGGCCCAGATTGCGCAGGCGGGTCAGGGCCCTGGCCCGGTTCACCGCGTGGACGAGCACCCGGACCGCACCCTCGCCGGGACCCGGCGCGGGCAGCGTCAGAGCGACCACCACGCTGCCGCCCGGCAGCTTGCAGAACCCTCCTGCGGACATGACTGTCACACCCCCGTGAGACGTAGTGTCAATAAGGAACTCACAGGACGCACTCAAACACGATCGGCCGCGACCCGCTAGAGGGTCGCGGCCGATACGTTTCTGACCTGCAGGTTTACAAGATCAACGCTTGGAGGGGCTGACCTTCACCGTGATCGAGGAGCCGTCGAGCGGCTGGCCCACGACCGTGATGCGGGTGTTGGTGTCAGTTGTCTGGACGCTTCCGGTCGGGTTCTGCGCGTACCAGTACGTGCCCTTGTGGTCGTCGAAGACCGGGTTGCCGAGCTGCGCCGGAACCTTCGTCTCGACGCCCAGCTTGTGGAGCTTCATGCCGGGCACCGGGTACCAGCCGAAGGCGGCGTCGTACGGCGTGATCTTGTTCGTGATCAGCGTGCCGTCGGACCACTTCAGCGGCTTCGCGTGCGCGTCGACCGGCAGGATCAGACCCTTGCCGGGGTGCTGGCCGACGTTGTTGTTGCGCTGCGAGGTGTCCCACTGCCAGATCATCAGGCCCGGACGGTACTGGTAGTGCTCGACCCAGTCGTTCTTGGCCCCGCCGTCGCGCCAGCCGAAGTTGTACGGGCCGACCTTGAGGGTCTTGTCGTAGCTCACGTACTGGCGGTTCTCCGCGAGGTAGAACTGCGGGTAGTCGCCGGTGATGGAGGCGCCGACGCGGGAGAAGCCGCGCGCGGTCCAGCCGTTGTCGTCGCCCTCGGCGTTGTCCGTGAACAGGGCCGCGCCGTCCGCCTGGACGGACAGGTTGTCCGCGGTGAAGCCGAGGCCGCCGGCGCCGCCGTCGGTCTTGTAGCGGAACCGGATGTCGATCTTCTGGCCCGCGTACGCGTCGAGCGGGAAGACCAGGTGCTGGAACTTCGTCGAGTCGCCGGTCAGGGCCGGCTTGTCGCCGCCGTCACGGGTGATGGCCTGGCCGTCGGCCGTGCCGTCGATCGACTTCCAGCTCGCGCCGCCGTCGGTGGAGACCTGCGTGTACAGGTAGTCGTAGTCCTTCTCGATGTTCCACCAGCCGTCGAGCTCCAGCGACGCCTTCGCCTTTCCGGTCAGGTCGACCGGCCGCGAGAGGGTGTTGTCGAGGTCGTCGCCGTAGTCCGACCACCACTGCTTGGAGCCCTCGGTGGGCTTCACGATGTCCGTGGTGACGTTCTTCTTCGGCAGCTCGACGACGAGCGCCTGCTTCAGCTTGGTGTTGTACTCCGAAACACCCAGCTTGTGCGTCGAGTTGGTCGCCGCCTTGGCCTTGTCGTAGTTGAGCCAGCCCAGTTGCAGCTTGTCCCAGGCGGTCATGTCGCCCGGCATGTCGCCGATCTCGTTCTTGCCGGTGCCGAGCCAGGAGCCCGCCGACATCAGCGACCAGAAGCCGACCGAGTTCTCGCCGGCGTACGAGGTGTCGTACAGGTCGGGCAGGCCCAGGTCGTGGGCGTACTCGTGGGCGAAGACGCCGAGGCCGCCGTTCTCCGGCTGCATCGTGTAGTCGCCGACCCAGATGCCGGTGTCGCCGACCGGGGTGCCGCCCGCCTTGAAGCCCTCGGGGCCGGTGTCGCCGTCGTCGCGGCTGTAGGCGTAACCGCGGTGCGCCCACAGGGAGTCGCCGCCCTGCGCGCCGCCGCCGGCCGACCCGTCCTCGCCCGCGTGGACGATCTGGAAGTGGTCGATGTAGCCGTCGGGCTCGTTGAAGTTGCCGTCGTTGTCGTGGTCCGTGCGGTCCCACTGGTCGTACTGCGCGAGGTCGGCCTTGATGTCGGCGTCCGTCTTGCCGGCCGCCTTCTGCGCCTCGACCCACGCGGTGACGCCGTCACGGACCAGGTCCTCGACGTTCGGGCAGTTATCGGCGCCGCAGTAGTTGGAGCCGTAACGGGCCTCGTTCCAGGGCACCGTCACCCAGTCGGAGACCTCGCCCTCGACGGAGTAGCGGCCCGAGGACGTCTTCTCGTAGTACGTCTTGAGGGAGTCGACTCCCTTGCCCGTACCGAAGTAGAGGTCCTTGTAGTGCTGGGAGTTGTAGTCGGCCTGCCAGGCCGTGCTGTTGTTCTTCGAGCGGTCCGGCTCGGCGATCTGGTTGTGCAGCGGGCCCGGCGTGCCGCCGTACTTGGGCTTCAGCTCCGGGGTGTTGTCGTCCGCGCGGTCCACCAGCGTGGTGTTGTCGACCTTGTCGCCGAACTGGGTCAGGATCGTGAAGATCTTGTCCGTGCGCTCGCGGCCCAGCTCGACGTACTTGCCCTTGCCGAGGTCGACGACCTTGGAGCCGTTCTTCTCCTGGACCTTCGACTTGCCCTGCAGGACGTTCTGCAGCGCGGTCTGGCGCTGCTGCTCCTGCTGCTTGCTGAACGGGCCGTCCATGACATGGCCCTTGCCCCCGTACGTCTTCCCGTCCGGGGTCGTGCTCGTCGCGGCCGGAGTGTCGGCCTGGGCGGTCGTCGCCGCTATGGACCCGGTGGCCGCGGTGGCGGCCAGGGTCACGAGCACGGCGGCGCATCTCAACGCCCGTCTCTTCGTGGTCACTTGAGTGGTCCCCTCCTCCGTGGCTGACACGCCACGTGTCACAAGTGACGCCATTTGACCGGAGGTAGAGGAGAAATAACAGTCCTTGACTGTGACGTTTCCGTTGCACTATGCAGGCGCCGCGGTCCGGAATCCGGACATGCCCGTAGATACGCAACGGGCGCGCCGAACAGTCCACTTGATGGACGCGGTGACTCCGTGCGCCCCCCATGCACCGGCACTGTGGGTTAGGTCATGCTTACTGGTCGTTCCGCTCGGGCACACGTCGGAATAGAGTCGGAACGACGGTGTGCACGATCCCGGTCGCCCCTCTCTCGCTCCCCCGATGTCCCGAGGACGGATACCGCCATGCCTCGCCCGACTGTCGCACAGCTCGCCTACGGTTCGGCCACCGTCGTCTTCTCCACCATCGCCATGCTGCTGCTGTCGCAGACGAGTTCGGGACCCGGTGTCGGCGTCATCGCCGTGTCGGCGCTCATCCTCGGTCTGTTCGTGGCCTTCTCGGTGCCCCGACGTGCCCCGGCCCCGGAGGCCGAGCAGCCGGCCGGGGGCGCCGAGCGCGTGCCCGCGCAGCGCGTCGCCTCGTCGCCCGCCTCCGCG
>NZ_JAAGMG010001486.1 GCF_010548525.1 Streptomyces sp. SID14478 | reverse complement strand
CCTACACCCTTACCCCGGGACAACCACCGCCCGGGCTGGACTACCTTCCTGCGTCACCCCATCACTCACCTACTACCAGATTGGACCGGCGGCTCCACCACTTTCCATTCCCCGAAGGGTCCGGAACGGCTTCACGGCCTTAGCATCACTGGATTCGATGTTTGACGCTTCACAGCGGGTACCGGAATATCAACCGGTTATCCATCGACTACGCCTGTCGGCCTCGCCTTAGGTCCCGACTTACCCTGGGCAGATCAGCTTGACCCAGGAACCCTTAGTCAATCGGCGCACACGTTTCTCACGTGTGTATCGCTACTCATGCCTGCATTCTCACTCGTGAACCGTCCACAACTCGCTTCCGCGGCTGCTTCACCCGGCACACGACGCTCCCCTACCCATCACAGCCGCCGTTGGGCGTATTACTGCAATGACACGACTTCGGCGGTACGCTTGAGCCCCGCTACATTGTCGGCGCGGAATCACTAGACCAGTGAGCTATTACGCACTCTTTCAAGGGTGGCTGCTTCTAAGCCAACCTCCTGGTTGTCTGTGCGACTCCACATCCTTTCCCACTTAGCGTACGCTTAGGGGCCTTAGTCGATGCTCTGGGCTGTTTCCCTCTCGACCATGGAGCTTATCCCCCACAGTCTCACTGCCGTGCTCTCACTTACCGGCATTCGGAGTTTGGCTAAGGTCAGTAACCCGGTAGGGCCCATCGCCTATCCAGTGCTCTACCTCCGGCAAGAAACACACGACGCTGCACCTAAATGCATTTCGGGGAGAACCAGCTATCACGGAGTTTGATTGGCCTTTCACCCCTAACCACAGGTCATCCCCCAGGTTTTCAACCCTGGTGGGTTCGGTCCTCCACGAAGTCTTACCTCCGCTTCAACCTGCCCATGGCTAGATCACTCCGCTTCGGGTCTTGAGCGCGCTACTAAACCGCCCTATTCGGACTCGCTTTCGCTACGGCTTCCCCACACGGGTTAACCTCGCAACACACCGCAAACTCGCAGGCTCATTCTTCAAAAGGCACGCAGTCACGACTGTATGTGCAAGCACATACAGCGACGCTCCCACGGCTTGTAGGCACACGGTTTCAGGTACTATTTCACTCCGCTCCCGCGGTACTTTTCACCATTCCCTCACGGTACTATCCGCTATCGGTCACCAGGGAATATTTAGGCTTAACGGGTGGTCCCGCCAGATTCACACGGGATTTCTCGGGCCCCGTGCTACTTGGGTGTCTCTTAAACGAGCCGCTGATGTTTCGACTACGGGGGTCTTACCCTCTACGCCGGACCTTTCGCATGTCCTTCGCCTACATCAACGGTTTCTGACTCGTCTCACAGCCGGCAGACTATGAAAAAGAGATCCCACAACCCCGCATACGCAACCCCTGCCGGGTCTCACACGTATACGGTTTGGCCTCATCCAGTTTCGCTCGCCACTACTCCCGGAATCACGGTTGTTTTCTCTTCCTGCGGGTACTGAGATGTTTCACTTCCCCGCGTTCCCTCCACACTGCCTATGTGTTCAGCAGCGGGTGACAGCCCATGACGACTGCCGGGTTTCCCCATTCGGAAACCCCCGGATCAAAGCCTGGTTGACGACTCCCCGGGGACTATCGTGGCCTCCCACGTCCTTCATCGGTTCCTGGTGCCAAGGCATCCACCGTGCGCCCTTAAAAACTTGGCCACAGATGCTCGCGTCCACTGTGCAGTTCTCAAACAACGACCAACCACCCATCACCCCGAACCACTTACGGTCCGAGTGCACTGGGGCCGGCACTGAAGGCGACCACTACGGCCGTACCTTCAGACACCCAACAGCGTGCCCGACCCAGTCCCGTCCGGAGATCATGCTTTCCACGCTCACAAGGAGCAGTACTTACAGCCTCCGACCCGTGAACCAGGCCGAATAGTCAACGTTCCACCCATGAGCAACCAGCATCAGACGTTCGCTGATGAACTGGCCTCTGACCGGCCGAAGCCGGTAAGAAATGCTCCTTAGAAAGGAGGTGATCCAGCCGCACCTTCCGGTACGGCTACCTTGTTACGACTTCGTCCCAATCGCCAGTCCCACCTTCGACAGCTCCCTCCCACAAGGGGTTGGGCCACCGGCTTCGGGTGTTACCGACTTTCGTGACGTGACGGGCGGTGTGTACAAGGCCCGGGAACGTATTCACCGCAGCAATGCTGATCTGCGATTACTAGCAACTCCAACTTCATGGGGTCGAGTTGCAGACCCCAATCCGAACTGAGACCGACTTTTTGAGATTCGCTCCACCTTGCGGTATCGCAGCTCATTGTATCGGCCATTGTAGCACGTGTGCAGCCCAAGACATAAGGGGCATGATGACTTGACGTCGTCCCCACCTTCCTCCGAGTTGACCCCGGCGGTCTCCTGTGAGTCCCCATCACCCCGAAGGGCATGCTGGCAACACAGAACAAGGGTTGCGCTCGTTGCGGGACTTAACCCAACATCTCACGACACGAGCTGACGACAGCCATGCACCACCTGTACACCGACCACAAGGGGGCGCCCATCTCTGGACGTTTCCGGTGTATGTCAAGCCTTGGTAAGGTTCTTCGCGTTGCGTCGAATTAAGCCACATGCTCCGCTGCTTGTGCGGGCCCCCGTCAATTCCTTTGAGTTTTAGCCTTGCGGCCGTACTCCCCAGGCGGGGAACTTAATGCGTTAGCTGCGGCACCGACGACGTGGAATGTCGCCAACACCTAGTTCCCACCGTTTACGGCGTGGACTACCAGGGTATCTAATCCTGTTCGCTCCCCACGCTTTCGCTCCTCAGCGTCAGTAATGGCCCAGAGATCCGCCTTCGCCACCGGTGTTCCTCCTGATATCTGCGCATTTCACCGCTACACCAGGAATTCCGATCTCCCCTACCACACTCTAGCCTGCCCGTATCGACTGCAGACCCGGGGTTAAGCCCCGGGCTTTCACAACCGACGTGACAAGCCGCCTACGAGCTCTTTACGCCCAATAATTCCGGACAACGCTTGCGCCCTACGTATTACCGCGGCTGCTGGCACGTAGTTAGCCGGCGCTTCTTCTGCAGGTACCGTCACTTTCGCTTCTTCCCTGCTGAAAGAGGTTTACAACCCGAAGGCCGTCATCCCTCACGCGGCGTCGCTGCATCAGGCTTTCGCCCATTGTGCAATATTCCCCACTGCTGCCTCCCGTAGGAGTCTGGGCCGTGTCTCAGTCCCAGTGTGGCCGGTCGCCCTCTCAGGCCGGCTACCCGTCGTCGCCTTGGTGAGCCATTACCTCACCAACAAGCTGATAGGCCGCGGGCTCATCCTTCACCGCCGGAGCTTTTAACCCCCGCACAGGAGTGCGGGAGTGTTATCCGGTATTAGACCCCGTTTCCAGGGCTTGTCCCAGAGTGAAGGGCAGATTGCCCACGTGTTACTCACCCGTTCGCCACTAATCCACCCCGAAGGGCTTCATCGTTCGACTTGCATGTGTTAAGCACGCCGCCAGCGTTCGTCCTGAGCCAGGATCAAACTCTCCGTGAATGTTTCCCCGTGATCGGGGTGACACCACGAGAGCGGAACCAGGAAGAGGAATAATCCCCCCGGTTCACAGCGTCCTCGCTGTGCGCCTCCCACAGTCAAGTGGAAGGACTTTTTCAAAGGAACCGTGTTCCGACCGAGAAGGCCGGGACAGGGTTGTCAATCTGGCGTTGACTTTTGGCACGCTGTTGAGTTCTCAAGGAACGGACGCTTCCTTTGTACTCACCCTCTCGGGCTTTCCTCCGGGCGCTTCCCTTCGGTCTTGCGTTTCCGACTCTATCAGATCTTTCCGATCCGATTTCCTCGGGGTCTTGCTGGTCTTGCTTATTCGCTTTCCGGCTTTTCGGCCTTCCGGCGGTGTTGACTGTATCAGATCCTTTCGGGCCTGATTCCCTGTCAACCGGGTTTGTCGTTGCGGCTGTTGGGCCGTTCCGACGTCCCAAACTTTAGCGGATCCTCGCGGTGGTTCCTAATCGAGGCGATCAGGTCGGCCGCAACCCTTTTCGAATTGAATTCGGGCACGCCGAAATCAATCCCGAGGGAGATCGTGCTGATGGTTTGGATGCCGCTTCAGCGGCGGGAGGTGCGGTCGCAGAACCGTTACGGCTCCGCGGCAACCCGAAGAACTTTACGGATCGGGTGGGGAGGTGTCAACCCCCGCCCGAGATGCCGTCGGTACCGCGTCAGTCGAGGTCGTTGAGGCGGCCGCCGGCGTCCGGCTGCGCGTGCTCGACGCGGCGCAGCAGGCGGGTCAGGACCTCGCCGAGGACTCCGCGCTCCACCGAGGTGAGGTCCTGGAGGAGCTCCTCCTCGAAGACGGACGCGAGGCGCATGGCCTCCAGCCACTTCTCCCGGCCCTGCGGCGTCAGCTCGACGATCACGCGGACCCGGTTGTTCTCGTCGCGGTCCCGGGTGACCAGGCCCTCCTGAACCATGCGGTCGATGCGATGGGTCATGGCGGCGGGGGTCAGACCGAGGCGCTTGGCGAGGTCGCCGGGGCCCATCCGGTACGGGGAGCCGGACAGCACGAGTGCCTTGAGGACCTCCCACTCGGCGTTGCTGATGCCGATCTCGGAGGTCTGGCGCCCGTACGCCACGTTCATGCGGCGGTTGAGCCTGCCGAGTGCCGAGACGATCGCCTCCACCTGGGGGTCGAGGTCCTGGAACTCCCGCTGGTACGCGGCGATCTGCTCGTCGAGGGTCGGCTCGGCTGGCGGCCCGCCGGTGGTGTCGGCCATGACGCGCAGTATGGCACGCAAGTGGTTGGCGTTGAAGTCCTTCCGTGTGTATTCTTTAGCTTCGAAGTCTTCAGAGCTAACGACTGACTGCGAAAGGGCAGGTGAAAGTGACCAGGGCGATGGGCGCGGCGATGCGCCGGATTCAGGTGGGCAGCGCGCTGAGCGCGTTCGGCATCGGCTTCACGGTTCCGTTCCTCTATGTGTACGTGGCAGAGGTCCGAGATCTTGGTGCCGGTGCGGCGGGCATCGTGCTGGCCGCGTTCGCCATGGCCGCCCTGATCGTCCTGCCCTTCACCGGTCGCGCGATCGACCGTCGCGGGCCGCTGCCCGTCCTGGTGGTGGCGTCGCTCGTGGCCTCCGTGGGTGCGATCAGCCTCGGGCTCGCGAGCACGGAGCCGGCCGCCATCGGCGCCGCGGCCGTGCTCGGCGCGGGTACCGCGGTGCTGCAGCCCGCCCTCGCCACGATGATCGTGTGGTGCTCGTCGCCGCAGACGCGGACGCGCTCCTTCGCCACGCAGTTCTTCCTGCAGAACCTGGGACTCGGCATCGGCGGCCTGATAGGCGGCCAGCTCGTCGACGAGAGCCGGCCGGACAGCTTCCTGCTGCTCTTCGGCATCGAGGCCGTGATGTTCCTGGTGCTCGCCGGTGTGGTGCTGAGCGTGCGGATGCCGCACACGCCGTCGCTGGGCGAGGCCCGTCCCAAGGGTGATTCCGGCGGTGGGCTGCGGGCGCTGCTCGGGCACCGGGCCATGGTGCAGCTGTGTGTGCTGGGCTTCGTGCTGTTCTTCGCCTGCTACGGACAGTTCGAGTCGGGGCTGAGTGCGTACGGAGTGGAGGCCGCCGGGATATCGCCGTCGACGCTCGGTATCGCGCTCGCCGCCAACACCGCGATGATCGTCGTCGCGCAGTTCGCCGTGCTGAAGTTCGTCGAGCGGCGCAAGCGGTCGCGGGTGATCGCCGCCGTGGGGCTGATCTGGGCCGTCGCCTGGATCGCCGCGGGGTACGCGGGGCTCGGGCACGGCAGCCAGGCCATGGCCACCGCCGCGTTCGTCTCCACGTACGCGCTCTTCGGGCTGGGTGAGGCGATGCTGTCGCCGACCGTGGCGCCGCTGGTCGCCGATCTCGCCCCGGCCGGGATGGTCGGGTCGTACAACTCCGCGTTCGCGCTGGTCAAGCAGCTTGCGCTGGCCGTCGGTCCAGCCGTCGGCGGGCCCATGGGCGCCGCGCTGCACGGGCCGTACATCGTGACCTTCCTGCTGTTCTCGCTGGGGATCACGTATCTGGCGCTGCGGCTGGGCAAGCAGCTCACGCCGGTGCAGAACCAGCCGTCGCTGGCCGGGAGCCGGGTCGTGATGCAGAGCTCGCCGGAGCCCGCCACGGCCACGCAGTAGGACCCGTCGCGTCCCGTGTCCGTCCTGTCAGCCCTGGCCGGCCGGCAGGACGAACTCGCACCAGACCGCTTTGCCGCCGCCCGGTGTGCGCCGTGAGCCCCAGTTCGAGGCGATCGTGGCGACGATGGCGATGCCCCGGCCCGTCTCGTCGCCCGGCTCCGCCCGGCGGCGGCGCGGTAGGTGGTCGTCGCCGTCGGTCACCTCGATGATCAGGCGGCGGTCCGTGCGGCGCAGCCGCAGGCGCATCGGCGGAGTGCCGTGCTGGAGGGAGTTGGCGACGAGTTCGCTGGCGGCCAGGACGCCCAGGTCGTGCAGGTCGGGGGCGAAGCGCCAGCTCGTGAGGACTCCGGAGGCGAAGGCGCGGGCGCGGGGGGCCGCCTCGACCCCGCCGAGCAGTTCGAGCGCGGCGTTGCGGAAGCGCTCGCCGTCGGGGCCCTTGCGCGCGGGGTGCTGCAGCACCAGTACCGCCACGTCGTCGTCGTGGTCCGCCGTCACGCCTGCCGCCCGGATCAGCCGGTCGCAGATCACCTGGGGCGTGCCGGTCGCGCCGGACAGGGCGTGCTCCAGGGAGGCCACGCCCTCGTCGATGTCCTCGTCCCTGCGCTCGACCAGGCCGTCGGTGTACATGACCGCGGTGGATCCGGGGCCGAGCGGGACCGCACCGGACGTGTGCAGCCAGCCGCCGGTGCCAAGCGGCGGGCCCGTCGGCTCCTCGGCGCGGTGGATCGTGCCGTTCTCGTCGCGTACGAGGATGGGGAGGTGGCCCGCCGACGCGTACACGAGGCGGCCCTCGTTCGGGTCGTGGACCGCGTAGACGCAGGTGGCGATCTGCTGCGGGTCGATCTCGGTGGCCAGGCCGTCGAGGAGCTGCAGGACCTCGTGCGGCGGCAGGTCCAGGCGGGCGTACGCGCGCACGGCCGTGCGCAGCTGGCCCATCACGGCCGCGGCGCGCACCCCGCGGCCCATCACGTCGCCGATGACCAGGGCCGTGCGGCCGCCGCCGAGGGTGATGACGTCGTACCAGTCGCCGCCGACCGCGGCCTCGGTGCCGCCGGGCTGGTAGGTGGCCGCGATGCGCAGGTCGTCGGGTTCCTCCAACTCCTGGGGGAGCAGGGAACGTTGCAGGGTGACGGCGGTCTCGCGCTGTTCGCGTTCGCTCGTGCGCAGGCGCTCGGCCGCCTCCGCGTGGTCCGTGACGTCCGCGGCGAAGATCAGTACGCCGGGGCCCTCGGCCGTCTCCAGCGGGGTGCACGTCACGGTGTACGAGCGGCCGCCGGCGGTCCTGCGGGACTTGACCGTGCGGGGCTTGGCGCTGCGCAGCACCTGGTCGAGCAGGGGCAGCAGGCTCAGCTCGTCGAGCTCGGGCAGGGCGTCGCGTGCCGGTTCGCCGGCGGGGCGCTCCCCGAAGGCCGCGGTGTACGCGTCGTTCACGTACGCGATGCGGTGCTCGGGGCCGTGGACCAGGGCGACGAGGGCGGGGATGCGGTCGAGGACGTCGCGGACGGGCAGCTCGTCGACGCCGCCGCCCCCGACGTCGGCGTCACCATGGTCGGCGTCTTCGGGCAGGTGCTCGGCGCGGGCCGCGGGCACGGCGCTCTCGCCTCGCTGGGGTACGCCGATCTCGGCGCGCGCCGCGGCGCGGCGCTGCGTTCCGGGGAGCCGGGCGCTCCAGCGCGTGAAGTTCACTGTGGGACAAGCCTCGTGGGGTCGAGGGCGGGCGCGGGGCCCGTCCAGGGTCGTGGACCAGTCTGGCCGACCGTACTGACAAACGTCAGACGCCGGTGCGGGAGCGGGAGTTGCGCACTCCGGTCGAACGGTGGTCGAAACTCCGGGCGGCGGGTCGCCGCCGGGGTGTCGACGGAACGGTCAGGGCGTCCCCTTCGGTCCTGCGGGCGGCGGAGAAGGGTCCTCAGGGGGGACGGGCCCGGCCGCGAGTTCGAACTCGGCGCGCGGCTGTTCCAGCGACCCCAGCGAGACGATCTCCCTCTTGAACAGGCCGGAGAGCGTCCATTCGGCCAGCACGCGGGCCTTTCGGTTGACGGTGGGCACCCTGCTGAGGTGATAGACGCGGTGCATGAACCAGGCAGGGTAGCCCTTCAGCTTGCGTCCGTAGACATGCGCGACGCCCTTGTGGAGGCCGAGGGAGGCCACGGAACCCACGTACGCGTGCTCGTAGTCGGTGAGGGGCTGGTTGCGCAGGGACGCCGTGATGTTGTCGGCGAGCGTCTTCGCCTGGCGCACGGCGTGCTGGGCGTTGGGCGCGCACTCCTTGCCCGGTTCGGCGGCGGTGACGTCGGGGACAGCGGCCGCGTCGCCCGCGCCCCAGGCGTGCGGGGCGCCGTCGACGGCGAGGGCCGCGGTGCACCTGAGCCGGCCGCGGTCGGTCAGCGGCAGGTCGGTGGCGGCGAGCAGCGGACTCGGTTTGACGCCGGCCGTCCACACGACGGTGCGGGTGGGGAAGCGGGAGCCGTCGGAGAGCACCGCCACCCGGTTCTCGCAGGATTCGAGGCGGGTCTCCAGGCGTACGTCGATGTTCCGGCCGCGCAGTTCACGGATCGTGTACTGGCCCATCTCCGGGCCGACTTCGGGCAGGATGCGGTCGCTGGCCTCGACGAGGATCCACTTCAGGTCCTCGGGCTTGACGTTGTGGTAGTACTTCGCCGCGTACCGGGCCATGTCCTCCAGCTCGCCGAGTGCCTCGACGCCCGCGTAGCCGCCGCCCACGAAGACGAAGGTCAGGGCCGCGTCGCGGATCGCCGGGTCGCGGGTGGAGGAGGCGATGTCCAGCTGCTCGATGACGTGGTTGCGCAGGCCGACGGCCTCCTCGACCGTCTTGAAGCCGATGCCGAACTCGGCGAGGCCGGGGACCGGGAGCGTACGGGAGATCGAACCGGGGGCCAGGACCAGCTCGTCGTAGGCGAGGGTGTCCGGCCCCGTGCCCTCGTCCTTGCCGGCGAGCGTCGTGTACGTGGCCGTGCGCTTGGCGTGGTCGAGGGAGAAGACCTCGCCGACGATCACGTGACAGTGCTCCAGGACGCTGCGCAGCGAGACGACGACATGGCGCGGGGAAATGGAACCGGCGGCGGCCTCGGGCAGGAACGGTTGATAGGTCATATACGGGTCGGGGGTGATGACAACGATCTCCACGGCGCCGCTCCGGAGCTCGGACTTGAGCTTCTTCTGGAGGCGCAGGGCGGTGTACATCCCGACGTAGCCGCCGCCGACAACGAGAATGCGCGCAGGTTCCCTCACCCTCCCATGACGCATCGGGCACTTGCGTTTGTCCACAGCCCCGGCAATTTGTGTGACGGAGCAAAGGGCCTCGTACTGGTCGGACGGTCAGCCCGGGTGGGCGGCAGGTGCGCAGGTCAGGGGGTGGGCAGGGGGGAGAGGGCAGGGGGGCAATCGGGGCGGAATCATCGCGTACTCCGTTCGGGGGGCGCTCCGTGCGGAACCTGCCCCTTCTGAATTGACTCCCGCTCAACTATGTTCGTGTGCTGTCGGGGTGTCGGGGGATGCACTGGCGGGCCCGCAGGGCGGACCCGGGAAATCGCTGTCTGTTCCTCACGCTCCGGCTGACAATGGCGGGGAGTGTCTCCGGGGGGAGACGTCATTAACCGGGGGAACACATATGCACATTCAGGACACTCAGTGGACCTCAGCGTCTGCCGTGGCGCCCGCGGGCGTCTCGGGCGGCGCCAACGGGCGGTCGGCGGGCGACAATTCACGCTCGACGCCGCTTCGGGTGGACGCACAGCGCAACCTTGAGCACGTTCTGCGCGCGGCCCGCGAGGTCTTCGGCGAGCTGGGGTACGGGGCGCCCATGGAGGACGTGGCGCGCCGCGCCCGTGTCGGTGTGGGCACGGTGTACCGGCGCTTCCCCAGCAAGGACGTACTGGTGCGACGGATAGCCGAGGAGGAGACGTCCCGGCTGACCGACCAGGCGCGCACCGCCCTGGGCCAGGAGGACGAGCCGTGGTCGGCGCTCTCGCGCTTCCTACGGACGTCGGTCGCCTCGGGCGCGGGCCGGCTGCTTCCGCCGCAGGTCCTGCGGGTGGGAGTGGAGGAGCGGGCCGGGCTCGTCCCCGACGAGGCGCGCGTTCCGGAGCAGCGCAGCGGAGCGCCCGAACTGCGGCTCGTGGAACAGCGGTCTGCCCTGCTCGACGAGACGCTGCCCGCGGACGACGCGGGAGCGGCGGCGCTGCTGGAGGTCGTGGGGCGGCTCGTCGACCGGGCACGGGAGGCCGGTGAGCTGCGTCCCGACGTGACCGTGTCGGACGTCCTGCTGGTCATCGCGACGGCGGCGCCCTCGCTGCCGGACGCCGCGCAGCAGGCGGCGGCGTCGACCCGGCTGCTCGACATCCTCCTCGAAGGGCTGCGCTCGCGGCCCGTATGACCGGCAGCGATCCGAGCGAGCGGGCCAGCACCCTGACCGCGAGCGGCCGAAATGTGCCGTTCGCGGTCAACTTGCGTGTGCAGAAAGTCCGTTGAGCCTTCCCCGGATGAGTGAAAGGTAGTGCTCAGGTACGGGAAATCTCCACGGATGAGTGGTTGCCGTGCATGAACCGGCCCTGTGTGGCTCCTGTGTGGCACGCTTTCCCGGTGGTCGGGTCAGAGTGTGCGGTCGGGGGCTTTCCGCGATGAGCGTTGACGGGCGGGACGAGCAACAGCCCGACGGTGGTGGGTCGGGCGCCGAGGGCGTCACCCCTCAGCAGGTGCCGAATCAGGGCGGTCCCGGAAGGACGCCCGGTGGCGAACCCACGGTGGCGAACCCGGGCACGACACCGGACGCGACGCCGGACGCCGATGTGTCCGTACCCGCGCAGCGCGAGACGCCGGGATCTTCCGTGCTCCCGGGCGCCTGGGACTCCTCGGACTCCCCCACGGCCCCTGGGCCCGCAGGCCTCTCCGGCTCCGAACTGCCTGTGGCCGACGCCGACTTGATCGCGCGGATGCGCGGGGGCGACGACAGCGCGTACGAAGAGCTGTACCGCCGGCACGCGGGCGCCGTGCGCCGCTACGCCCGCACCTGCTGTCGGGACGCGCACACGGCGGACGACCTGACGGCCGAGGTGTTCGCCCGGATGCTGGGTGCCGTACGTGGCGGCAGCGGACCCGAGCACGCGGTGCGCGCCTATCTGCTGACCACGGTGCGCCGTGTCGCCGCGGGCTGGACGAAGTCGGCCAAAAGAGAACACCTAGTCGATGACTTCGCCGTCTTCGCCCAGCAGGCCGCGCGCTCCAGCGAGGTCTCCGACGACGACACCCTGGACCTCGGCGCCGACGTCCGCGCCATGCACGAGGCCGAGCAGTCGATGGCCATGCAGGCGTTCCGCTCGCTGCCCGAGCGCTGGCAGGCCGTGCTGTGGCACACCGAGGTCGAGGACGAGTCGCCCAGCGACGTCGCCACGCTCTTCGGGCTCGACGCCAACGGCACGCGCGTGCTGGCCAAGCGGGCGCGCGAAGGCCTGAAGGAGGCCTACCTCCAGGCGCACGTCTCCACGACGCTCACCGAGTCCGAGGAGTGCTCCCGCTACGCGGACCGGCTCGGCGCCTACGCGCGCGGCAGCCTGCGCACGCGGGCCGAGCGCGGGCTGCGCAAGCACATGGAGGAGTGCGCCAAGTGCCGCCTCGCGGCGGGCCAGATCAAGGAAGTCGCCAGCGGTATCCCGGGTGTCGTGCCGATCGCGGTCATCGGCTGGTTCGGAGCCGCCGGGTACGCGAAGGTGGTCGCGCTCATCGGCGGCGGCGCGGCCGGTGCGGCGGGCGCCGGAGCCGGTGCG
>NZ_JAAGMG010001453.1 GCF_010548525.1 Streptomyces sp. SID14478 | reverse complement strand
GCGGGACGAGCGGGGCAGGGAGCGCAGGAGCAGGTCGCGGACCCCGTCGCGGAAGGCGTACGAGCCGGGCGGGCCCGGGGCCGTCGTCAGCATGCCGCTGAGGATGACCTCGGCGAGGTGCTGGGGGCGCGGATCGGTTTCCAGGGCCCGGTGCACCAGCCGCATCACCGGCAGGTGCGGGACGCCGACGGCCAGATGACCGGCGAGGCGGAAGGCCTGCGGGGACGCCGTGGCGCGGAACGCGCGGACCAGGTCCTCGGGACCCCGCTCTGCGGCGGGGCCGGGCGCCGGCGCGGGCGGCTCGGGCGTCAGCCAGGCGGCGG
>NZ_JAAGMG010001410.1 GCF_010548525.1 Streptomyces sp. SID14478 | reverse complement strand
GGTTTCGGGGCGCTGTGCGAGCCGCACCGTCCCCACGTCGTCGCCCGACTCCCGCAGCCCCGACGGGTCCTGCGCCGCCCGCTCCCCGAACGGCTCCGGCAGCGTGCGCCCCTCGGCCGCCGCCACCAGCCCCGCCTCGACCGCGTCCGCATCCGGCCGCCCCGCCGGATCCTTCGACAGCAGCCGGTGGATCAACGGGCCGAGCACACCCGCCCGTTCGGGCCGCGGCGGGTCGACGGACAGGATCGCGGCGAGCGTCGACTCCAGCGTCGTACGGCGGAACGGCGACCAGCCCTCGACGGCCGCGTACAGCAGGACCCCCAGCGACCACAGGTCACTCGGCGGCCCGGCGCCGTCGCCGGACATCCGCTCCGGCGCGATGCACTCCAGCGAGCCGACGAACTCGCCGCTCACCGTCAGCGACTCCTCGCCCTGGATGTGCGCGATGCCGAAGTCGGTGAGCACGACCCGGCCGTGCGCGCCGAGCAGCACGTTCGCCGGCTTCACGTCCCGGTGCACGATGCCCTTGGCGTGCGCGGCACGCAGCGCGCCGAGGACGGCGAGCCCGATGCGGGCCGCCTCCCGCGGGGCCAGCGGCCCGCGCTTCAACGCCTCGTGGAGCGACTCACCGCGCACCAACTCCATGACGATCCACGGCAGTTGGTCCTCCACCACCACGTCGTGCACGGTGACCGCCGACGGATGGTCGACGCCGGCCGCGGCCCGCGCCTCGCGCTGGAGGCGTGCGTAGGCGCGCCGCTGCGCCTCGCCGTGCGGGT
>NZ_JAAGMG010001372.1 GCF_010548525.1 Streptomyces sp. SID14478 | reverse complement strand
GCCGGCCCGGCGCCGCGACACCATGACGAGCACGGCGTCGGCGGTCGCCACGGCCGTCACCGCGAACAGCGAGGCCAGCGACGCGGGCGCGGTGTGCCCGGCGTTCACGAGCAGCGCGGCGCAGGCCACCAGGAACCCGGTGAACAGCGCACCGCAGTCGCCGAGGAAGACGCGCGCCGGGTGCCAGTTGTGCCGCAGGAATCCGGTGAGCGAGGCGGCGAGCAGGCCGAGGACCAGGGCGAGCGGGCCGAGTCCCTGCGCCCCGGCGCACAGGCACAGGCCCAGCGCCGTGATGACGCCGACGACGGCCATCGCCCCGTCTGAGTTGTCGAGCAGGTTGAAGGCGTTGGTGACGAAGACGATCCACAGCACCGCCAACGCGCCCACCACGAAGCCCAGTTGGAGCCCGTGCACGACGACCGTCGCGGCGC
The DNA here is from genome assembly GCF_010548525.1 of Streptomyces sp. SID14478. Classification (GTDB taxonomy): domain Bacteria; phylum Actinomycetota; class Actinomycetes; order Streptomycetales; family Streptomycetaceae; genus Streptomyces. The sequence continues at coordinate 157 of NZ_JAAGMG010001372.1, read as the reverse complement.
CGGCCTCCACCATCACCCGGGCCCGCGCGCCCATCGGCCGCAGGTCGTCGAGGAAGCCGAGCAGCGCGACCGCGCCCGCGGCGACCAGCAGGGTGCCCGTCGTGGAGCCCAGCGGGGCGAGCCCGGTGGCGGCCCCCACGGCGGAGACCGTGCCGGT
>NZ_JAAGMG010001336.1 GCF_010548525.1 Streptomyces sp. SID14478 | reverse complement strand
CACCCGCCGCGGCGCCGGCCGCGCCCACGGAGGCGTCCGACACCGGGTCGGGGCTCACCCGCCACCTCGGCGCCGCGGCCGCGCTCCTCCTCCTGTCGTGCGCCTCCGTCGTCATTCGCAGGCGGCTGCGCAGACGCCATGCGACGCGCTGACCGCAGCAGCCGCCGGCGCCGGAGTGACAGATCTGCTCATGTCCCCATTCGGCCCCATGAAATGGTCACTGCGCCCCCGCCCTCATAACGTCGCAGGAGTCACCCATTCTCCGGAGGACTCGCATGCGTTCCATATCCGTGGTGTCGTCTCTGCTCGTCTCCCTCGCCGCGGTCGGCCTCACCGCACCGGCCGCCCTGGCCGACGACGGGGGCACGCAGCCCGACGTCACGTCGTTCGGCTTCAGCGTGTCGCCCAGCACGGTCGCGGCCGGCGGCACCGTCACCCTCAGCTCCACGGAATGCGAAGTCCCCACCGTTCACGTGACGGCCCCGATCTTCGACGACGCCGAGCTCAACGAGGGGCACTCCGCCACGGCGCAGGTCTACCCGGACGCCAAGCCCGGCGCGCAGTACGACGTCACGTTCGAGTGCAACGGCGAGAAGGGCACGACGAGCCTCACCATCGCCACCGGCAACACGCCGACCCCGCAGCCCACCGGCCCCGCCACCACCGTCCCCCGGGGCGTGCGGGCCGGGCTCGGCGGCGGCGCAGGCGGC
>NZ_JAAGMG010001291.1 GCF_010548525.1 Streptomyces sp. SID14478 | reverse complement strand
CGTCGCGCTCGTGCGGCGCGTCGTGTGCGGCACCGGCGGGATGCGCAGCACGGTCGTGCCCGGATCGCTGTGGCCCGACGCGTACTTCGGACCCGGCGACGTGCGCCTCGTGCTGGCCCGCACCCGTGCGGGCCGCCCGCCGGTGTGCCTGGTCACCCCCGTGGCGCCGGACCCGTCCGGGCGGGTCGGGCACCTGGTTACCCAGCTCGCCCGCGCCACCGCCCTCGCCGTCGAACCCCTCCTCATGTACGAGCAGGAGCGCCACGTCGCCCTCACCCTGCAGCGCAGCTTCCTGCCCGCCCAACTGCCCGAACTGCCCGGCGTCGAGGTCGCCTTCCGCTACGTGCCCGCCTCCCTACAGGCCGAGATCGGCGGCGACTTCTACGCGGCGCTGCCCACCGCCGAAGGGATCCTCGTCGGGATCGGCGATGTCGTGGGGCACTCGCTGGAGGCGGCCACCGTCATGGTGGAGATCCGGCACGCGCTGCGCGCCTACCTCATAGAGGATCCGCGGCCCGACCGGCTCGTGGCCCGGCTCGACCGGATGCTGCGGCACCACCATCCCGAGACCACGGCCACCCTGTGCCTGGCCCTCGTCGACCCGGCGACCGGCCGCACCCGCATCGCGAACGCGGGCCACATCCCGCCGCTGCGCGTGCCCCGCCTCGGCGATGTCCGCTACGCCGAGGCGAGCGGCCCGCTGCTCGGCCTCGGCCTGCCCCACCCGGAGCCCACCGAGCTCCATCTCGCCCCCGGCGAGCGGCTCCTCATGGTCACCGACGGCCTCATCGAGACCCGCGGCGTCGACCTGGCCGACTCGATGGCCCAGCTCGCCGCCACCGCGGCGGCCGCCCCGGCCGCCCCCGAGGCCCTCTGCGACACCCTCCTGACCTGCTTCGGCCAGGACCGCGCCGACGACATCGCCCTGCTGGCGCTGCGCCTCAGCCCGGAGATCACTCCCTGAGCGCGGCGCGGGGCGCCGGGGCACGCGGCCTCAGCCGAGCTCACGCTCCATGAGCGTCACCGCGTAACTGCTGCCCCCGGCACCGGACTTGAACGGCTGCTCGCCCACCACCACGTACCCCCGGCGCTCGTAGTACGCCCGCAGCCTCGGGTTCGTCGACACGCAGTCCAGGCGGCAGCGCGTGCGGCCCGCCGCAGCGATGCGCCGCTCGGCGTGCGCGAGCAGCTCGCCCCCGGTGCCGGCCGG
>NZ_JAAGMG010001247.1 GCF_010548525.1 Streptomyces sp. SID14478 | reverse complement strand
TGGGGGGCGCGCTCGCCCTCGCCCCCTTCCCGGCGGGCCCTGCGGCCGCCGCCACGGCGCGCCGCCCCACGCTGCGCAGAGGCTCCCCCGAGCATGCGGGTCTGCTCGCCGGGCATCTGCGCCAACTGGTCGCGGACGCCGAGAAGTTCCTCGGCCCCTCCCCCGAGCACCCCTGGTACGCGGGCGCGGTCCTCCTGGCCGGGCGCGGCGGCACGGTGGCGCTGCACCAGCCGATCGGCAAGGCGGTGCGCTATTCGCACTACGACGAGACGACCGACACCGGCGTCGAGTTCCCCGCCGACCAGCAGATCGACATGGCCGAGGACACCGTCTTCGACCTGGCGTCCGTCTCCAAGCTGTTCACGTCGATCCTCGCCGTGCAGGAGCTGGAGCGCGGCGCGTTGGAGCTGGAGGCCACGGTCGCCTCGTACCTGCCGGACTTCGCCGGCGCGGGCAAGCAGGACGTGACCATCCGTCAACTGCTCACGCACACCTCGGGGTTCCGCGCCTGGATCCCGCTCTACACGGAGCCGACGCGCGAAGGTCAGATCCGCCTCATCTGGAACGAGGCACTGCAGAACCCGCCGGGCACCGTCTATCTCTACTCGGACCTGAACCTGATCTCCCTGCAACTGGTCCTGGAGAAGCTCACCGGCAAGAGCCTCGACGTGCTGCTGCGCGAGCGGATCACGGGGCCGCTCGGCATGCACCGCACCCGCTACAACCCGCCCGCCGCGTGGAAGCCGAAGATCGCGGCGACGGAGGACGAACGCGCCCCGTGGTCGGGCATGGAACGCGGCCTGGTGTGGGGCGAGGTGCACGACGAGAACGCGTTCGGGTTCGGCGGCGTCGCGGGCCACGCCGGGGTGTTCTCCTGCGCCTGGGACCTGGCGGTCCTCGGCCGGACGCTCCTCAACGGCGGTGTCTACGGCGCCGCCCGGATCCTGTCGCAGAAGTCGGTGGACCTGATGTTCACGGATTTCAACACGGCCTTCCCCGGCGACGCGCACGGCCTCGGCTTCGAGCTCTACCAGCACTGGTACATGGGCGCCATGGCGACGCCCCGCACGGCCGGTCACACGGGCTTCACCGGCACCTCGATCGTCCTCGACCCGACGACCGACTCCTTCCTCATCGTGCTGGGCAACTCCGTGCACCCCGTGCGCACTTGGCGATCCGGCTCCGCTCCCCGGGTCGCCGCGGGCACCCACATGGCCCGCGCCGTCGCGGTACACCCCGCCCACGGCCGTGCCGCCTGGTTCTCCGGCATGGCGAACGCAGCCTCGGCCACGCTGACCCTGCCGGACGTGCGCCTGACCTCGTCCGACGCGCGCCTCACGTGCTCCCTGTGGTGGGACACCGAGCCGCACTCCGACTTCCTCTTCCTGGAGGTGTCGACGGACGGCGGTTCCACCTGGAAACCCGTACCCTTCACCACGGACCGTACGGAAGAGCACGCGTCGGGCTCGGTGGACGGCTACGCGGGCCGCGAGTGGCACCGCCTCACCGCGGACCTCGGCGGCTTCACGACCGCTGCCACCAGGGTGCGCTGGCGTTACTCCACGGACCAGTTGTACGTCGGCCGCGGGGTCTACGTGGACGGCGTACGGGTCACCGACGGGCAGCGGGTCGTCTTCGACGAGGCCCGCCCGGCCGACGCGTCCCGGATCGACGCGGTGGGCTGGACGGCCTCGCGGGACTGAGCGCCGCGCCTGCTGGCAGGCGGGGCGACCGCGTCGGCGTCCGCCTGCGGCAGGTGCGGGCGCGGTCGG
>NZ_JAAGMG010001213.1 GCF_010548525.1 Streptomyces sp. SID14478 | reverse complement strand
TCCTCGCGCTCATGCTCGCGGTGGCGCCGGCCGCCGGGTGCGCCCGGCTCTACGCGGCCGGTGCCCGCCGCCGACTCGCCGTCAGCCGCGGACTCAGCGAATTCGCCGCGTCCGTAAGGCCGTTGCTCCTCGGCGCCGTCGCCCTGTTCGCGCTTGCCCTGGTCGTCCTGCTCGGCCTGTCCGGAGCCGCGCTCGACCAGGACGTGGACTACGCCGGAGCAGGCGCCCTCGGCGTCCTTCTGCTGCTCGCCCGCCTCCTCACCGTCCATGGGCGCATGCACGCCCCCGCCGTCGTGCTCGGCGCGGCCGCGGCCGTGGAGACCCTCGCCGTCGCCAC
>NZ_JAAGMG010001169.1 GCF_010548525.1 Streptomyces sp. SID14478 | reverse complement strand
CGCGGCCTCCAGCGCCATCAGCGGGTACGCCTGCACGGCCAGCCCCGCCTCTTCGGCGGCCGCCCGCATCCCGGGCGTCGTCTCGGCCACCCACTCGAAGGCCTCGGGGGCACCCAACTCCCGCTGCCGGGCGCGGACTTCCTTCACGTCGGACGCGCTCGGCGCCGGCGCGCCGGGGCGCAGCGCGGGCCGCGCGTAGTACGGCCAGCCCGGGCCCTCGCGGACGAAGAGGGTGAGGGAGCCGAAGTCCTCCACCCGCGACGCGGCGCGCGGCACGGTGTCGTAGTAGCGCTCGACCTGGTCCAGAAGCATGGCGCGGACCCTACGCGACGCCCCGGATCCGGCGCACCAGGATTGCGCCCGCGAGGCCGACCCCCGCCGCCACCAGGTACAGCACCCGGTACCCGCCCAGCTGGTTCACCAGCGGGGCGGCGAGCGCCGGGGCGGCCACCTGGGGAAGGGAGTTGGCGATGTTGATGACGCCGAGGTCCTTGCCGCGGTCCAGGGCCGTCGGCAGCACGTCCGTCATCAGCGCGAAGTCGACCGAGGTGAACACCCCGAAGCCGACGCCCAGGACGGCCGCGGCGACGACCGCCCCGGGCCAGGTCTGCCAGCCGGACAGCACCGCCGTCGCCACCGCCATCAGCACCCCCGACCACAGGACGAACGGCTTGCGGCGGCCGACCCGGTCCGACCACGCGCCGCCCACGACCACGGTGGCCAGCAGCGTCACCCCGTTCACGGCGGTCAGGATCAGCACGCCCGCGTCCGGGTCGGCGTAGTGCAGGCGGTCCCGCAGGTAGTAGAAGAGGTACAGCAGCACCAGCGAGTTGCCCAGGTTGATCAGGAAGCGGGTCAGCCACGCCCAGCCGAGGTCGGGGTACCTGCGCGGGCTCAGCCAGAAGCCGCGCGCGAAACCGCGCCAGGACCACGGGGGCCGGGCGTCCGGCGCGAGGCGCAGGTCCCGGTGGCGCAGCACGTACGGCGCCACGCCGACCACCGTGAACACCGCGCACGCCGCGTATCCGGCGCCGA
>NZ_JAAGMG010001132.1 GCF_010548525.1 Streptomyces sp. SID14478 | reverse complement strand
CCCGTACGCGCTGCTCGTGCCGCTGGTGCTCCTGCAGGCGGTGACGGCCGCGGGCTGGTTCCGGCTGAACGGCATGTGGCCCGCCCGGCAGGGCATCGCCCTCGCCTTCCTCGGCGGCGTCGTCGCCGACGTCGCGCTGCTCGCGGCCGGCCGGGAGAACGGGCCCGCCGCGATCCTCGGCACCCTCGGCGTGTGGGTCCTGCTCACCCTCGTCCTGCAGCTGCGCTCGCACGCCTCGCCGGACGAGCGGATGTACGGCCTGATGGCGACCGTCACCTCGGCGGCGCTCGCGATCGTCGCGGCCGGGCACCTGGCCGCCGAGCCGGACGCGGTCACCGTCGGCGCCCTCGCCGTGGC
>NZ_JAAGMG010001094.1 GCF_010548525.1 Streptomyces sp. SID14478 | reverse complement strand
CGGGACAGGCCGCGGTGGCGTACCGGCTCGGTCATCGCGCGGGCCGCGGCGTCCTCCCAGGCGATGTGCGCGTCCCGCGCCTTCAGCAGCGCGGTGCGCACGTCCGGGCAGGCCTTGCCCGCCGGGTGGGCGTAGTGGCCGACGACCGAGGCCGCGTACTCGCCGAGCGCGACGAGCCAGTCGGCGAGGCGGGTGCGCAGGCGCGGGGTCTCCCAGGCCGGGTAGAGCGCGTAAGAAAGCGTCGCCAGGAGCCCGCCGACGAGGGTGAGCACGACGCGCTCGGGCACCGTCTGGCTCCAGGTCTGGCCGCCCATGCCGAGCAGGAAGACGACATACGCGGCGACGCAGGCCTGGGCCGCGAGCTGGCCTGTGCGCATCAGCAGGTACATCAGGCCCGCGCAGACGACGGCCAGCGCGGCCGACAACTGCGTACCGGGGTCGGCGAGTTGGACGACCGCGGTGGCCAGGACGACGCCGACGAGGGTGCCGCCGAAGCGGGCGACCGCGCGGGAGTACGTCTGGGAGAAGTCGGGGCGCATCACCATGACGGCCGACATGGGCGCCCAGTAGCCGTGGCCGAGGGGCAGGACCTCGCCGATGAGGTAGCCGGCCACCGCCACGGCGCAGACGCGCGTGGCGTGGCGCAGGATCGGGGAGCCGGGGCGGGCCTCCTTGCGGATCGCCCGCACGACGACCGGGAGGAGCCGCACGAGACCGGGGCGCTTGAGCGGTGGCGCGGGGGCCGGCCCGTCCGGGACCTCCCGCGGCTC
>NZ_JAAGMG010001055.1 GCF_010548525.1 Streptomyces sp. SID14478 | reverse complement strand
TGCAACTGCGAGCGGCGGGCGGCTCGTTCGCGACGCAGATCCGCACCAGCCAGGCACCCACGGGCAGCAGGGCCGCGGCGGCGTATCCGAGCGAGTCGAGCACGGGCTGCCCGGTCTGGACGCCGACCGCGAGGAACACGGCGTAGAGCACGAGCGGCGCCACCCAGCGCTGCGAGCGCAGCAGCAGGGCCGACTGGTAGCCGAGCAGGGCGGTGGTCATCGGTCCTCCCCGGGGGCGGGCTCGGTGCGGACGGCGACGACGTGCCAGGGCGGCCGCGCGTTCAGGAGCGTACGCAGGACGGCGTCGGAGTGGCCCGCGGGCGCGGTGACCCGGACGGTGCGGGTGTCGAGGCGGGCCAGGGTGTGCGGCTGGGGCAGGTCCGGGTCGGTGTCGTCCGCGGGGGCCGTGGCGGTGACGACCACCTGCCTCCCATCCGTCATCGAGCCGTCAACTCCCTCTGCCTTGCGCAGACTTGCTCCCTCGATGAGATACGTGGCGTCCGCCGCGTCCGCGAGGCGGCGCGGGTCGTGGTCGACGAAGAGCACGGCGCCGCCGGCCGCGGTGCGTTCGGCGACGGCGCGGTCCAGTGCGTCGCGGGCGGCGGCGTCGAGCCCGGTCCACGCCTCGTCGAGGACGAGCAACTCCGGTGCG
>NZ_JAAGMG010001015.1 GCF_010548525.1 Streptomyces sp. SID14478 | reverse complement strand
CCGAGTGCGGCGGCGTACCCGATCCGTACGCCCTCCTGGAGACCGTCCGCCGGGTCAGGGCCGAGGGCGGTGACCCCCGGCTGCTCGTCCTGTCCGTCGCCGACGACCCGACGGCGACCGTGCCGCCGCCCGAGGTGCTGCACGAGGCCGTGGAGGCCGCCGTGGGGGAGGGCCTGCACGTGGTCAGCGACGAGACCTGGCGCGACACCCTGCACCCGCACGCGGACACGGTCCTGTTCAGCCCCGCCGAGATGTTCCCCGCGCAGGTCACCGTCCTGGCCGAGCTGACCGGCGCGTTCCTGCCGCCGTCCCTGCCCGCCGCCTGCGCCCGC
>NZ_JAAGMG010000976.1 GCF_010548525.1 Streptomyces sp. SID14478 | reverse complement strand
CGGAGCTGTCCGGGGGGCTGCTCCAGCGCGTGATGATCGCGGCCGCGCTCGCCGGGAACCCGCGCCTGCTGCTCGCCGACGAACCGACCACCGCGCTGGACGTGACGACCCAGGCCGAGGTGATGGCGATCATCGACGAGGCCCGTGCGGCCCGGGGCCTGGCCCTGCTGTTCATCACGCACGACCTGGCGCTGGCCGCCGCCGTCTGCGACCGGGTCGCGGTGATGTACGCGGGCACGCTGGTGGAGGACCTGCCCGCCGCGCACCTGCACGAGGCGGCCCGGCACCCCTACACGCGGGCGCTGCTCGCGTCCCGCCCCGCGCCGGGCGCCGACGACCGG
>NZ_JAAGMG010000936.1 GCF_010548525.1 Streptomyces sp. SID14478 | reverse complement strand
GGAGGCGCTGAGCGCCGCCCGGCACATGATCGGCGCCGCCGTCCGCGCGTGGGGAGCGCGGGAGCGCGCCGACGAGATCGAACTCGTCGCCGACGAACTCGTCACCAACGCGCTCCTGCACACCGACGGCCCGGCCATCGTCACCCTGCGGGTCCTGACCGGCCCCGACCGGAGACTGAGGGTCGACGTGGAGGACACCTCCAGCGCCCTGCCGCGCCGCCGGGAAGCCGGTGACGACGGCGTCTCGGGCCGCGGCCTGCTCCTCGTCGACCGGCTCGCCGACGTCTGGGGCGTGGAGGCACGCGGCGGCGGCAAGTGCGTGTGGTGCGAATTCGTCGTCCCGGCGCGAGGACAGTGACGCGGTCCCGGCGGAGTGGCGGACACCCACCGTTCACCCGAATGGCGCACACGGCGCCGAAGCGCGTCGGACGGGCCGCATTGCCTCTGCCGCACCGCGGGAGGAGCCCGCGCCGGGCGATCCGGTTGCAGGCAGTGAAGCGCCTTGTTGCACGTGACGCCCGTACCCCGCCCGATGGAGACGAGGCACATGGGCCCGCGGCGACGCTGGTTCGCCCCCATGTTCCGCAGGGAGTGATCACACATGACCCAGGGCGAGACCTTCAACAGCCCCAATGCCCTTGTGGGACTCACCGCGTACGACCGCACGGGAGAGAAGATCGGCAGCGTCGAGCGGGTCTACATCGACGACGCCACCGGCCGCGCCGACTGGGTGACGGTGAAGACGGGCCTGTTCGGCATGAAGGAGAGCTTCGTGCCGCTGGCCGGTGCCGGCCGCGAGGACGACACCCTGAAGGTGAACTACACCAAGGAGGCGGTGAAGGACGCGCCGCGCGTCGACGCCGACCAGCACCTTGAGGAGTCGGAGAAGCAGGAGCTCTACGCGCACTACGGCCTGGCCGGGCCGACGGCCGCCGCGGGCGGGCGCGCCGGGCGTCCGGACG
>NZ_JAAGMG010000900.1 GCF_010548525.1 Streptomyces sp. SID14478 | reverse complement strand
GCTCGGGCGCCGCGGGCGCGCGGTCGGCGGTGTGCTCGTCCGCCTGCACGCGCACCTCCACGCCGTCGGAGTCCCCGACCCACAGCGGCGCGGTGGAGCCGCGGGCGTGGCCGGAGGTGTGCTCGGAACTGTCCAGGTCGGGGGCGTCGTCGTTGTGGGACTCCACGTCCTGCCAGGCCGACCAGCGGGTGGTGCCGGTGGTGCGGGTGCGGACCTGTACGTGGCCGTGGAGCTCGACGTTCGGGTCGTCCCAGACGACGCCGACGAGGGAGAACGGGCGGACGTCGCGCCGCGGCAGGCCCTGTTCGCTGACCCGGCCCGCCGCGCGGTCGGAGGCGAGCGGGGCGAGCACCAGGGACTGGGTGCTGCCCGGGAGCGACTCCTGCGCCGGGGCCGGCGCAGCGTGCGAGGTCGCGGGCAGGGTGAGCGGGAGGGCGAG
>NZ_JAAGMG010000861.1 GCF_010548525.1 Streptomyces sp. SID14478 | reverse complement strand
GCAGGCGGTGGCGGGACACGGCCTGGTCGACGCCTGGCAGCACGTGATGGTGCCGGTGCTGCACGCGATCGGCCGCAAATGGGAGGAGGCCGGCGACCGCTACGTCGAGGTCGAGCACCTGCTGTCCTGGCACGTCACGCGCACCCTGCACCGCGGCGCCACCCCGTCCGTCCCGCTGGCCGCCCCGCCGATGGTGCTGGCCTGCGTACCGGCCGAACAGCACTCGCTGCCCCTGGAGGCGCTCAGCGCGGCACTGGCCGAACGTGGCGTGCCGCAGCGGATGTTCGGCGCTGCCGTGCCCGTCGAGGCGGTCGCGGCCGCCGTCCGCAGGACGG
>NZ_JAAGMG010000805.1 GCF_010548525.1 Streptomyces sp. SID14478 | reverse complement strand
CCCTGCACGGCCGCCTCGTCACGTTCTGGCCGTACGGCACCCCCGTCGACCCGGACCGCCCGCACGAGGCCCCCTGGACAGCAGCCGCCGCCCTCCTGGCCCGCCTCCATGCCACGCCCACCGGTCAACTCCCGCCCGCGCTGCCGCCGATGAGGGGCCCGGTCAAGGCGGCCCGCGCCCTGTCCCGCCTGCACACCTCGGCCCCCGACCACCCCGCGACAGAGCCCGTCACCCGGGCCTGGTCCACCCTCCCGCCCTGGGCCCGCGCCGAAGCGCCGTACGACCACGCCCGCGCCCTGTGCCACGGCGACCTGCACCTCGGCCAGCTGGTCCGCCGCCCCGGCACGGGGAACTGGCTCCTCATCGACGTCGACGACCTCGGCATCGGCGATCCCGCCTGGGACTTGGCCCGCCCCGCGGCATGGTTCGCCTGCGGCCTGCTCCCGCCCGACGACTGGGCCCGCTTCCTCGGTGCGTACCGACAAGCGGGCGGCGCCCCCGCATTGACCGCCGACGACCCGTGGCCCGCCCTGGACGTGCCCGCCCGCGCCCTGACCGTGCAGACCGCCGCGCTCGCCGTGGCGAAGGCCGTCGAGGCAGGTCGCGCGCTCGACGAGGTCGAGGAGGCCGTGATCGACACCTGTGTCCGAATGGTGCGCGTACCGCCCCAGTTGGGTCAGGTGGGCGCCAAGTAGGGTGCGGGGGACGGAAGCCGGGAAGTGTTCCGGCGAAGCAGTGCCGAACGGCGAGGAGTTGACCCGACCATGCAGTGTCCCAAGTGTCACGCACCGATGCAGACGTACAACCGCAATGGCGTCCAGATCGAGCAGTGCAGCGGTTGCCGCGGGATATTCCTCGACTACGGCGAGCTGGAGTCGCTGACCCGGCTCGAGTCGCAGTGGCAGCAGCAGGTCCCGCCGGCCCCGCCCGCCCCCCAGGCGTACCCGGCCGCCCCCGCCCCGGCCTGGGGAGCGCCGCACCACGGTGGTCACCACGGCGGGCACCACGGCCACCACAACAGGGGCTTCGGCCGGATGCTCTTCTCCTCCTGAGCCGAGCACGAAGAAGCCCCCGGTCGAAGGGCCGGGGGCTTCTTGTCGGTGCGCGATACTGGGATTGAACCAGTGACCTCTTCCGTGTCAGGGAAGCGCTCTCCCGCTGAGCTAATCGCGCGGGAACGGGCCAGACTCTATCAGGCTCCGTGAGGGGAACTACGAGGTGCTGCGTGCGCGATACTGGGATTGAACCAGTGACCTCTTCCGTGTCAGGGAAGCGCTCTCCCGCTGAGCTAATCGCGCGGGACGGATCGGATACGAACCGGAGTCCGAAGATCCAGTGCGCGATACTGGGATTGAACCAGTGACCTCTTCCGTGTCAGGGAAGCGCTCTCCCGCTGAGCTAATCGCGCATGGAGGTGGAGACGGGATTTGAACCCGTGTAGACGGCTTTGCAGGCCGTTGCCTCGCCTCTCGGCCACTCCACCCGGAGCGTAGGGGTTCGGGAAGATCCCCCACTTCGAGCGAACGACCGGGTTCGAACCGGCGACCTCAACCTTGGCAAGGTTGCGCTCTACCAACTGAGCTACGTTCGCGTGTCTTTCCGTTCCGCTTGCGCGTCCCGGCGACGTGTTGAACTCTAGCGGATTCCTGGGCCAGTACAAAAACGCGTTTGCGCAGCGTGCTGCGGTGCGACCGCCGAACCGACGCCCGGGTCGGACCGCCGCACCTCCACCCCAGGTCACCGTCCCGTCACCCGCCATAGACTCGATGTCGTGCACGACGTCCCCTCCTCTGAGCCCCTCGCCCGCTTCGGCGAGCTCCTCGCGACCGGTCTGCTCGATGTGACCGACGACCCCGCGGCCCTGGAATCCAGCGGCTTCTGGGCGGTGGCGGCCGATTTCGAGGGGCGCCTGGTGTGCGCCCGCTTCGGGGACGTGCGCAGGCAACCCGTGCCCACACCGCGCCCCGGCGCCTGGCGCGGCCCCGCGCCGAGCGACTGGACGTCGTCGCTCGACCACACCGCGTACACGGACGGGGTGCGCCGGATACGGGCCCACATCGCCACCGGCGAGGTCTACCAGGCCAACCTCTGCCGCGTGCTGTCCGCGCCCGTCCCCGCCGAGGCCGACGTGGACGCCCTCGCCTCGCTCCTCGCCCGCGGGAACCCGGCGCCGTACGCGGGCACCGTCCGGCTGCCCGGGCACGGCGTGGAGATCGCGACGGCCTCGCCGGAGCTGTTCCTGCGCCGGGATGGCCGGGTCGTCGAGTCGGGCCCTATCAAGGGCACCGGCCGCACCGAGGCGGACCTCCTGGAGAAGGACCACGCCGAGAACGTGATGATCGTGGACCTGGTCCGCAACGACCTGGGCCGCGTCTGCGCGACCGGCACCGTGAGCGTCCCGGAACTGTGCGTGGTCGAGAAGCACCCAGGGCTCGTGCACCTGGTGTCACTGGTCCGCGGGCAACTGCGCGAAGGGGCCGGCTGGGCCGAGCTGCTCGACGCGGCCTTCCCGCCCGGCTCGGTGACCGGGGCGCCCAAGTCCAGCGCACTGCGGATCATCGAGGAGCTGGAGACGGCGCCGCGCGGCCCGTACTGCGGCGGCATCGGCTGGGTCGACGCGGACCGGGGGACCGGTGAACTGGCCGTCGGCATCCGCACGTTCTGGATCGACCGCGCGGCAGGCCGGCTCCGGTTCGGGACCGGCGCCGGGATCACCTGGGGCTCCGACCCGGAGCGCGAGTGGCAGGAGACCGAGCTGAAGGCCGCACGGCTGCTCGCGGTAGCGTCGGGAACGTACACGGACAGCTAGCCGGAACAGTCCGGGCAAGCGGGAGGAACGCACGTGAAGATCTGGCTCGACGGCCGGCTGCAGGACCCGCAGGAGGCGCGCGTCTCCGTCTTCGACCACGGGCTCACCGTGGGCGACGGCATCTTCGAGACCGTGAAGTCGGTCGAGGGCAGGCCGTTCGCGCTCACCCGCCACCTCGACCGGCTGACCCGCTCCGCGCGCGGCCTCGGACTGCCCGCGCCCGACCTGGACGAGGTGCGCCGCGCCTGCGCCGCCGTCGTCGAGGCGAACCCGATGGCGCTCGGCCGGCTGCGCATCACCTACACCGGCGGCGTCTCCCCGCTCGGCTCCGACCGCGGCGACGCGGGCACCACGCTCGTCGTCGCGCTCGGCGAGGTCACCCGGCGCCCCGACACCACCGCCGCGATCACCGTGCCGTGGACCCGCAACGAGCGCGGCGCGCTCACCGGCCTGAAGACGACGTCGTACGCGGAGAACGTCGTGGCGCTGGCCCGCGCCCATGAACGCGGCGCGTCCGAGGCCCTGTTCGCGAACACGCTGGGCCGGCTGTGCGAGGGCACGGGCTCGAACGTCTTCGTCGTCCTGGACGGCGAGATCCACACCCCGCCGGTCGCCTCGGGCTGTCTGGCCGGCATCACGCGCGCCCTCGCCGTCGCGTGGACGGGCGCCAAGGAGACCGACCTGCCGCTGTCCGTGCTCGCGGAGGCCGACGAGGTGTTCCTGACGTCGACGCTGCGCGACATCCAGGCCGTGCACCGCGTCGACGACCGCGACCTGACGGACGCCCCCGGCCCGGTCACCGCGAAGGCGATGCGGGTCTGGGACGAGCGGGCCGCGGACGACCTGGACCCGTGAGCGCCGGGTCCGCGGACCGGGAAATGACCTGTCGTCCACGGCATACGGGCGGGTAGAACACCGGTGATGACCACGACCCTGCGGCCGACCGAGCCGCTCCAGCGCACCGCCGACGGGTCGCGCTCACGCCACTACGCGGTGTGCGTGAACAGCCGTCCCGTCGGCACGCTCCACCTCGCCACGCACCCCGTGTTCGGTCCGTCCGTCGCCCAGATCCTGGATCTGCGCATCGACGAGCCGGACCGGGGCCGCGGCCGCGGCACGGTGGCCGCGCTCGCCGCCGAAGAGGTGGCCCGCTCCTGGAACTGCCGCCGCCTCGAGGTGTCGGTGCCCGTGCAGCAGTCCGGCCTGCTCCGGCTCGCGGGCGCGCTCGGCTACGTGGAGCGCGGCCGGAACATGGTGAAGCTGCTGCCCGAGCACCCGCCGGCCCTGCCCGAGGGCAGCGTCGGACGGCGCATGACACCGGCCGAGTACGGGCCGTGGCTGGAGCACGAGTCGGAGCAGTACGTGCGTTCCGTCGCCGCACGCGGACTGAGCGAGGAAGCGGCCCGCGAGAAGTCCGACCGCGACCACGCGGCACTGCTCCCGGAGGGCGTGGCGACGCCGGACGTCCTGCTCGGCGTGCTGGAGCACCGGGGCGAGCCCGTCGGCACGCTCTGGGTGGCGCAGCGCCCCGACGGCGCCTACATCTACGACGTCGAGGTCGCCGCGGACCGACGGGGCCAAGGCCACGGCCGCACGCTGCTGCTGCTCGCCGAGGCCGACGCGCTCGCCGCCGGTGCCACACGGATCGGCCTGCACGTCTTCGCGGGCAACACTCCCGCGCTGCGCCTGTACGAGTCGCTCGGCTACGTGCCGACCCGGCACCACCTGCACAAGCCCCTGGTGTGACGCCCGCGGCGCCTGGTCCTCGGCCTCGTCGGCTCAGGCTTCGGCGAGCAGCCGGTCCGCGATCTCCTCGATGCGCGCGCGCAGCCCGTCCTGGCTCTGGCCGCCGTCGAGACGCTCCCCGCCGATGACGTACGTCGGCGTACCCGTCACGCCGATCGCCTTGCCCTCGGCCTGGTCGGCGTCGACGATCAGGATGTGCCGCCCGTCGACCAGCGCGGTGTCGAACTCCTCGGCGTCCAGGCCCAGTTCTCGTGCCACCTCGACGAGGAACGGCTCGCCCTTGCGGTCGAACTCCTCGACCCGGCCGAGCACGGCCTCGACGTACGGCCAGCCCTTGCCCTGCACGTACGCCTCCTCGGCGGCCTGTGCGGCGGCGAAGGAGTGCTTGTGCTTCTCCAGCGGGAAGTGCCGCAGGCGCAGCTCGAGCCGGTCGCCGTAGCGCTCGCGCAGCGCGCGGACGTCGTCCAGGGCGGAGCGGCAGTCGGGGCACTGCAGCTCGCACCACACGTCAAGAGTCGGGTTCGGGGCGTTCATGGTGTCAGTCTCCCAGGCCAGGTCAGCGCTCCCCAACCTGGACCTGCGGAGGAGGAGCGACCCCGAGATGTCCCTGAGGTCCGTCCGGGGCGTGGCCCCCGGGCCCCGGGGCGGTGCAGGATGGAAGGGGCGAAGCGCACCGATGCCGACCAGATCGCCCAGGAGGACCGGATGATTGCCGAGACCGTCTGCTCCGCCGTGTCCGTGGCGGGCCTGGGTATCGCCGCGGTCACCGCGTACCGCAAGAGGTTCCTCGCGGCCGCCCGCACCGCCGCCTACTCGCTGGTTCCGCTGGGTCTGGTAATGACCGGCGCCGTCGGCTGGGTCGTGGACACCGCGTTCAGCCCGACCGCGTGGGCCGGGTTCGGCGTGCTCGGTGTGGCCTGGCTGATGTTCCTGGGGACCCGCGCCGTCGAGCGGCGCGGCGGCGGCACCCGCAAGGAACGCCGGGCGGCGAAGGCCGCTGCCCGCCAGGACGCCGTGGCCCCGGCCGCCTCGGCGCCTTCGCTCGGCCAGAGCACGCGCACCGCACCCGTCGCCCAGGCGAAGCCGAAGTCCGGCGCGTCCGAGGACTTCAGCGACATCGAGGCGATCCTGAAGAAGCACGGCATCTGAGCGGCGCGGCATCCGAGAGGGCTGCCGTGTCTCTGATCAAGATGCGTGCAGGTCAGGGCAGTTGAGCTGTCGGTCGGTCGTCATCTGGGCAACACCCCCGCACAGGGCGGCAGTTCGAGCCGTCGTCCGGTAGCGGCCGTGTCCTCGTCCGCCTGGACGCACGTACGACAGCGGCCACGCTTTTCGCTCACGTGCCCGGTGCGAGGTCACGAAATCCGGCGAACTGACCGTCATTCCGGGCGTTTTGGGTCACAGCCCTCTCCGGCCTGCGTCATCATCACGGCGAGATGCCGGACACACCGCAGCTGGCCGACCAGCCGGCCACCGACCAGGGGCAGGCGCCGCCGCACAGCGAGCCCGCGCCGCCCATGCCCACCCCACCCGACACCCAGCGAGGCTGCCTCTTCGCGCTCTCCCAACCGCCGCTGATGATCTTCCTCGCGGTGATCGGCTGTCTGCTCATGTTGGCCGCGCTGCACGATCTGCTGCTGCTGTGAGGGCGCTCAGCCCGCGGCTTCCTTGCGGCGCGCCCGGTAGGCGGCCACGTGCAGCCGGTTTCCGCACGTGCGGCTGTCGCAGTAGCGGCGGGAACGGTTGCGCGACAGATCGACGAACGCGTACCGGCAGTCCGGCGCCTCGCAGCGCCGCAGCCGCTCCTGCTCCCCGGCGACCAGGAAGAACGCCAGAGCCATCCCGCAGTCGGCCGCCAGGTGGTCGGCGACGGACGCGCCGGGCGCGAAGTAGTGCACGTGCCAGTCGTAGCCGTCGTGGTCGGTCAGCCGCGGCGTGGTGCCCGCGGCCGCGACCAGGTCGTTGATCACCGTCGCCGCACCGTGCGGATCCGCCGTGGCGAACACCTGTGCGAATCGAGCGCGGATCGCGCGGACCGCCGCGAGGTCACGCTCCGCAAGCACCCCGACATCGCTGATGTCGTGCTTTTCTACGAAAGCGGCCAGTGCCGGGAGGTCGGCGAGGCCCTCGGCCCCCGCCGCGCCCCCGTCGCTGTCCGGTGCGGTGTTCACCAGATCGACCACGGCGTCGAGCGCACACCGGGTGTCGTGGGTGATCAGCACGATTCGCTCCCTGGCCTGGGGGTCGGGCCTGCGCCCGCCGATGCTGGCCGAGCCTAGCGCTCCCGTCGGCGTTCAGGGGCGGACAGTCGCGGGCACGCATCGGCGCCGCCCCCGTGGAAGGTCCACGGTGACGGCGCCGCTGTCTGCCGTATGCGGTTGTCCTGCACGGAACCGAACCGTGCCGTCTCCCCGAGTGGACGGCACGAAGCGCTCACGGCGGCTGGCTGCCGACGCGGGCCTCCTGCGCGATTAGCTCTCCGCGAGGATGTGCGACAGCTCCTGATCGAGATCGAAATGACGGTGCTCCGTGCCGGGTGGCACGGCGGCGTCCGTCCGCTTGAGGAACGACTCCAGGGCCCGCGCCGGGGCCTCGAGCAGAGCCTCGCCCTCCGGGGAGCTCAGGGCGATGCAGACGACGCCCTGACCATGGCTGCGGGACGGCCAGACTCGGACGTCGCCGGTGCCGGTCGGCCGGTGTAGGCCTTCGGCGAGGAGATCGCGGGCGAATACCCACTCGACCGTCTCCTCGGCTCCGGTGTGGAAGGTGGCGTGCACGGCATACGGATCGGCCGTGTCATACCGCAGTCCTGCGGGTACAGGCAGTGAGGACTCGCTCGACACAACGAGGCGCAGGTGCAGCTCGCAGCTGACCGTGGTGTTCATAAGCGCCAGGGCCTTTCGCTCAGTGTGCGCTCGGGGATTCGCACGTCGGCGAAATCGACATGCCACCTACGGTGCCGTTGTAAACCCCTCTGAGGGTTTTGGGTGCCTTTAGGTAGCTCGTATGGCCGAGTCTTTCTTGTTGGGGAACCGCCATTCCAGTGAGGGGAATCGGTCCGGTAGGTTTGGGCCCATGAATACGGGGAGTGACGAGGCTGCCGAGAAGGCTGTCGGTACCGACGAGGCCGCATCAGAGACGAAACCCTTGGGGTCACGGGCGCCGGAGTTCGTCCAGGCGCGCAGGGCCCTGCACGTCAGCTGGCAGGTCGGTGTCTTCGTCGTGGGGCTCGCGGTCGTGGGCGCGGGCATCGTCATGCTGCCGCTGCCGGGTCCCGGCTGGCTCGTGATCTTCGGGGGCATGGCGATCTGGGCGACGGAGTTCGTCTGGGCGCAGCTGGTCCTGCGCTGGACGAAACGCAAGGTCACCGAGGCCACGCAGCGCGCGCTCGACCCCAAGGTCCGACGGCGGAACATCATCCTGACCACGATCGGCCTGGTGATCATCGCCGTGCTGGTCGGCGTCTACGTCTGGAAGTTCGGGCTCGAGATGCCGTGGAACATCAAGCAGTGACAGAGGGCTGCAGGGTGGTCTCGGGCACCCCCTGACATGGGGTAATGTTCTTCCTGCGCCCGGGCGATTAGCTCAGTGGGAGAGCGCTTCGTTCACACCGAAGAGGTCACTGGTTCGAACCCAGTATCGCCCACCCCGGACCGAGGGCCCCGGAGACGTCAAGTCTCCGGGGCCCTCGGCGTTTTCGCGTTCCCGTACAAGGGTTCGGATCCACGGTGACGCTGCGGTGCGCGAGGTGGGGCGGCGAACCGTCGGCCGTCGCGATCAAGAAGGCGATCGTGCGCGTCGAGAAGTCGAGAAGTCGAGAAGAAGTATCCGCGCATCGAGGGCAGGCCCGAATTCACCGACTACGAGGTGTTCTGGGGAAGTTCCGGACGCGGGCTCCGGCGGCAATCCTCCTGACGTATTCCAGAATTCGGTCGCCTTCCTGCGCAAGTACGACAAGCACGGCATTCCCCTGGACCTCAAGTCCCGGCGGGCGCCGGGAATCTGAGCCTGGAGAACTTCCGCAACGGAATACTGACGTCCGGTCAGGTGGACGGGGCAAGCGGGTCGGTGTCCCCGTCGGTGCGACCTTGCGCCGGTCGGTAACGAGACGCCCTGACGTTCACGCGAAGGGAACCTCGCGCGGGCAGACTCGCACCATGCACTGGAGCACTCGGCACCACTACACCTTCCGTAGCGTCTGGGACCTGTCCGCACCGCCGGCCGCCGTGTACGGCGTACTGGAGCGCGCGGGGGAGTACCCGACGTGGTGGCCCCAGGTGCGCTCCGTGACGCCGCTGGACGACATCAGCGGCGTCGCCGTGTTCCGCTCCTTCCTCCCGTACGAGCTCACGGTCACCGCCACCGAGAAGCGCCGCGACCCGGCCGGCGGGGTCCTCGAGATCGCGATGAGCGGGGACCTCGACGGGTGGGCGCGGTGGACGCTGAGCGCGCGGGCGGGCGGCACGCGGGCGGTCTACGAGCAGCAGGTCGAGGTGCGCCGCCCTCTGATGCGCCGCTTCGCCCTGCCGGGCAGGCCCGTGTTCCTCGCCAACCACGCGTGGATGATGCGCGGCGGACGGCGGGGCCTCGAGGCGCTGCTGCAACGGGTTTGAACACTGCCCGCCGCGCCCTGTATTGTTCAACCCGTTCCCGGGCGATTAGCTCAGTGGGAGAGCGCTTCGTTCACACCGAAGAGGTCACTGGTTCGAACCCAGTATCGCCCACCCGGAGAATCCGGCCCGCCAGTCATGGCGGGCCGTTTTTCGTGTGCGCGCAGGCCGGGTCGGCCTTTCGTGCGTCGGTGTTGCGCAGGCCGGGGCCGGACCGAAGGGTCAGGCCGCCGCCGGGAGTTCCGGGCGCAGCGGCCACGCCGGGTCCACCGCCTCGGGGGTGCCGCTGCGGGCGAACCAGGCCTGGAGGCCGCGGGCCTGACCCGCGTGCCAGACCGCCTGCAGCGAGTGGAGTTCGGCGGCGGACAGCCGCTCCAGGCGGGTCGCGAAACGGCGGCCCACCGCGCGGACCACGTCGAGCGCCGCCAGCGCGTCCGCCGCCGCGTCGTGCGCCTCCGCAAGCTCGACCTCGTAGTGCGCGCACAGGTCCGTCAGCGTCCGGCGGCCCTTGCGGTAGCGGTCCAGGTGCTTGTCGAGGACCCGCGGGTCCAGGACGCAGAGCGGTGCGCTGTCCAGATAGCGGGTCAGGGAGGAAGCGCGGTGCCGCTTCAACTCCCGGTCCAGCATGGTCAGATCGAACGGCGCGTTCATGATCACCAGCGGTCGGCCGGATGCCACCTGGTCCGCCAGTTCGCGGCCTATCTCCTCCATCACGGGCGCCGGCCAGCGGCCGTTGCGCTGCAGATGCTCGTCCGTCAGGCCGTGCACGTCCGTCGCGCCGGGCGGCACCGGCACTCCGGGGTTCACCAGCCAGCGCGTCACCCGCGGTCGGGTACCGGGCGCGTCCTGCACCACGATCGCCGCCGAGACGATGCGGTCGCTCTCCACGTCCACTCCGGTGGTCTCTGTGTCGAAGGCGGCCAGGGGGCCCTCGTACCAGCACGTCATGACAATGCAACTCCCTGTTCACGCACGGCAGATGACATCCCGTCGATTTGTGCCGCCTGCCCTTTCCGGTGATACCCGGGCCGTTTGCCTCGTACGCGGAGCGGTGACAACACAGATACGAGTCATGGCAGTTCAGCGGGGTGCCATTGACTCGGCCTTGATCAAATTCTTGATCTCCGCGGGGATTCACCGTTCTGGAAGGCCAGTTGGACCATGGTGCTCGCGCAGCCCGAACAGGGCGGGCTGCTGCCCGAGCGGTTCGCACCGTCGCGCGGCACACTCGCCACCACCGCCTGCATGGAGACGCTCCAGGTGGGCTATCTGCACGCGGTTGCCGCGGCCGCCGGATGCTCGCTCTCGCAGCCCTTTCCCGACAACGGCATCGACTGGCACGTCAGCCACAGCGCCCCCGGGCACACGGTCGATGACGAAGTCACCATAAAAGTGCAGCTCAAAGCGACCTATCAAATACCCCCGAACCCACCGGGCCCGACCTTCTCCTTCACGCTCGACAACCCCCACCTGGAGAAGCTCGCCCGGACCCCGGTCTCGGTGCACAAGATCCTCGTCGTGATGCTCGTGCCGCGCTCCCAGGACGACTGGCTGCGTGCCGGCCACGACCGGCTCGACCTGCGGCACTGCTGTTACTGGACCAACCTCGCCGGCCACCCGGTCACCGGCCGGCGCAGGACCACCGTGCGGGTCCCGACCTCGCGGATCTTCGACGACCGCGCCCTGTGCGAGATCATGACCCGCGTCGGGACGGGCGGGCGGCCCTGACCGGTCGACCCGGCCGGGAGCCAAGGGAGTTACGAGATGCAGCACCGCCCGATCGACGAGCCCGTACGGTCCCTCGGCGCGGCCCGCGCCCACCCCGTCGACCTCGCCGGGCCCGAACCCGCGCAGGTCGACCCGGCCGTCCTGAGCGCCCTGCTCGACCGGCACGGCTGGGAGCGGCGCGGCGGCACGGCGGGGCGGTACGC
>NZ_JAAGMG010000759.1 GCF_010548525.1 Streptomyces sp. SID14478 | reverse complement strand
CGACGCTGCGCGGGCTCGGCGCCAGCGCCCGCAGCGATCTGCCGTCGGGGGGCTACCGCCTCGCCGTCGGGCACGCCGCGGGCCGCCCCGTCATCGCCATGGAGGGCGTCGGCGACGACGGCCTGTTCCACGCCGCGCAGACGCTGCGGCAGCTGATCACGGGACGGGCCGTCGCCGGGGCCGTCGTCCGCGACTGGCCGGGCACCGCCGTACGCGGTCTGACCGAGGGCTTCTACGGGACACCGTGGAGCACCGAACAGCGCCTGGACCAGCTCGACTTCATGGGGCGCACGAAGCAGAACCGCTACCTCTACGCCCCCGGGGACGACCTGTACCGCCAGGCGCGCTGGCGCGAGCCGTACCCGGCGGCCCAGCGCGCGGACTTCCGCCGGCTCGCCGAGCGGGCCCGCGCCAATCACGTCACGCTGGGCTGGGCCGTCGCGCCCGGGCAGGGCATGTGCCTGTCGTCGGACGACGACCTCAAGGCGCTCAACCGCAAGCTGGACGCCATGTGGGCGCTCGGCGTGCGGGCGTTCCAGCTCCAGTTCCAGGACGTGTCGTACAGCGAGTGGCACTGCGAGTCCGACGCGCGCGAGTTCGGCTCCGGGCCGCGGGCGGCGGCGACGGCGCAGGCCAAGGTCGCCAACGCGGTGGCGCGCCACCTCGCCGCGCGGCACCCGGACGCCGAACCGCTGTCGCTGATGCCGACCGAGTACTACCAGGACGGGAGGACCGCGTACCGTACGGCGCTCGCGCACGGCCTGGACGACGCGGTGGAGGTCGCCTGGACCGGCGTCGGCGTGGTGCCTCGCACCATCACGGGCGGTGAACTGGCGGGCGCGCGGGCCGCGTTCGACTCCTCGGGCACCGCGCACAAGCTGCTCACGATGGACAACTACCCGGTCAACGACTACGCCGAGGACCGGATCTTCCTCGGCCCGTACACCGGCCGCGAGCCCGCGGTGGCCTCCGGTTCGGCGGCGCTCCTCGCCAACGCCATGGAGCAGCCCGCGGCGTCCCGCATCCCGCTGTTCACGGCCGCGGACTACGCGTGGAACCCGCGCGACTACCGCCCCCAGGAGTCCTGGAAGGCGGCCATCGACGACCTCGCGGACGGCGACAAGGACGCGCGGGCGGCCCTCGGCGCGCTCGCGGGCAACGACGCCTCCTCGGTCCTCGGCGCGGACGAGTCGGCGTACCTCAAGCCGCTGCTCTCCGCGTTCTGGCAGGCGCGTACGACGACGGACGCGGGCCGGAACAAGGCGGCGGCCAAGGAGCTGCGGGACGCGTTCACGGCGATGCGCCGGGCGCCGGGCGGGCTCGACGACACGGCTCTGGAGTCCGAAGTGCGGCCCTGGAGCGACAAGTTGGGCCGCTACGGCGCCGCGGGCGAGGCGGCCGTCGACATGCTGGCGGCGGCCGGGCGAGGCGACGACACGGCGGCATGGCAGGCCTCGCGCCGCCTGGCCGCGCTGCG
>NZ_JAAGMG010000724.1 GCF_010548525.1 Streptomyces sp. SID14478 | reverse complement strand
CAGGCGCTGCTCGCCACGTACGGGCAGGGCCGCGACCCGCACAAGCCGGTGTACCTCGGCTCGGTGAAGTCGGTCATCGGACACACGCAGGCGGCGTCCGGCGTTGCCGCCGTCATCAAGACCGTGCAGGCGCTGCGCCACGGCGTGCTGCCCAAGACCCTGCACGTGGACGCGCCGACGCCGCAGGTCGACTGGACGGCCGGCGCGGTCGAGCTGCTGACGGAGTCCCGGGCGTGGCCGCGCGAGGACCGTCCGCGCCGGGCCGGTGTCTCCTC
>NZ_JAAGMG010000655.1 GCF_010548525.1 Streptomyces sp. SID14478 | reverse complement strand
CGCCGCACTGGCGACGGCCTGCGCGGCGAGCGCCTGCGCCCTGGCGTCCCGCCGCTGACCGCGGCTCAGCCGGAACAGGCCGTCCGCTGTGCCTCCTGCCACTCGCAGCGCGGGCACAGCGTGACGCCCTTCGTGGACTCCGGGTACTCCGTGGGCGCACGGCACAGCACGCACTCCGCGAACGGCGCGCCCTCGGTGTCGCCCGGGTCCTCCGTGTTCCGCAAGCTCCCCATGCCCTCAGCGTACGGGCCGCGTCACCCCTTGCGGGCGGCCCCGACCAGTTCGGAGACCCGGACGAACCGGTAGCCCTTCGCGCGCAGCGCCGGCACCACGGCCCGCACCACCCGCTCCGTCGTCGGGGCCGCGCTGCGCGTGCAGTGCATGACGACGACCGAGCCCGGCCGCACCCCGTCGAGCACCTGCCGGGTCACCGCGCCCGCGTCCGTGGCGAACGCGTCGCCGCTCACCACGTCCCACTGCACGGCGGTGACCCCGGCCGGGGTGAGGGACCGCAGCGCCTGCTTGTCGTAGCAGCCGCCCGGGAAGCGGAAGTACGGGACCACGTGTGCGACCCGCGCCTTGCGGAAGGCGGTGAACGCCCGCTCGACGTCCGCGCGCATCCGCCCGGCCGGGACCGTGGGCAGGCCGTAGCAGTCGTCGGTGTAGGCGTAGTGGCTGTACGAGTGGTTGGCGACCTCGAACAGCGGATCGGCGCCGATGTCCTTGGCCTGCGAGGGGTACTGCTCGGCCCAGCGCCCGGTCATGAAGACCGTGGCCGGAACCTTCAACTTGCGCAGTGTGGCGATGAGTTGCGGATTGTCGAAGTGCTCGCCCGACAGGGCGCGCGGGCCTTGGTCGGCGGTCATGTCGGCGTCGAAGGTGAGCGCGACCGTACGCTCCTTCGCCTTCGGGGCGCCCTTGAAGACGGGCGTCAGTCCGGCGGGGCCCGGGGCGAGCGTCGGCGGCGGGGTCGGCGCCGCCGGCGAAGGGCTCGC
>NZ_JAAGMG010000623.1 GCF_010548525.1 Streptomyces sp. SID14478 | reverse complement strand
GACCCCGCGCGAGGTCGCCGCCGTCCTCGGCACCGACCCGGGCGTCACCCGCGAGCTCCTCGCGGCGGCCGCCTGCGAGGTCGAGCGCACCCGTGCCGCGCTCGCCGTCGTGGAGACCGGCACCTGCCCCAGCGTCGCCCGCCTCACCGGCGACAACCAGCTGCTCCTGTCCGCGGCCCTGCGCCGCGAACTGGTCCGGCACGTCGA
>NZ_JAAGMG010000575.1 GCF_010548525.1 Streptomyces sp. SID14478 | reverse complement strand
CTCGCGGTCGGCCTCGCCGTCGCGGGCGGTCTGATCGCCGGAGCCTTCGGCGGCTGGCGCGCCTCGCGGCTGCGCCCGGCCGACGCGCTGCGCCGCGTCGAGTAGCGCAGGCAGCCCTGCACGCGGCCGCTCGGGCACCCAACCTTCTTTTGTATCGCAGGAGTTGCACCATGTATCAGCTCAGAGGCGTCACCAAGCAGTACCGGCGCGCCAAGGACACCGTCGACGCGCTCGCGGGCGTCGATCTGACCATCGGCGACGGCGACCGGCTCGTCATCCAGGGGCCGACGGGCGGCGGCAAGTCGACGCTGCTGCAGATGCTCGGCGGCCTGGACCGGCCCACCGCGGGCAGCGTCGAACTCGACGGCACCGATCTGGCGAAGCTGCCCGAGGCCCGGCTCACCCGGGTCCGCGCAGAGTCCATCGGGTTCGTGTTCCAGTCCTTCAACCTCATCCCGACGCTGACCGCGCAGGAGAACGTCGAGACGGCCCTCGTCCCGCTCGGCCTCAAGGGCGCCGACCGGCGCGAGCGGGCCGCCGAGGCGCTGAAGTCCGTGGGGCTGGGGGAGCGCCTCGCCCATCTGCCCTCGGAGCTGTCCGGCGGCCAGCAGCAACGCGTCGCCATCGCACGGGCGTTGGTGAAGAACCCGAAGGTGCTCCTCGCCGACGAGCCGACCGGCAACCTCGACGAGTCGATGCGGGACGAGATCATGGACGTTCTGGAAGCCCAGTGGAAGGAACACGGGCTCACCTTCATCATGGTCACGCACGACTCGGCGATCGCCCGGAAGGCGCCGCGCCTCGCCACGCTCCGCAAGGGCCGGATCTCCGTCAAGGAGAACAGCGGCGCGAGCTGACCCGCCCGACGCAACCTGTGCACCCCCTGTGCCCTCTTCGTGCAGGGGGTCACGTGTGCCTCCTTGGTCGCAGCCGACGACCGGCGTCGCGGAGCTGCCGGCCGTCGGCCACCGGTGGCGGCCACGAGGTCTCGGCCACGGCCAAGGGCAGCGCCGTGGTGTGGGACAAGCGGAAGGCGGACCTCCTCTTCGCGGAACTGCGCGCGGACCGTCCGGTGACGGTCGACGGCTGAGCCGGACCGTGTTTGTCTGTCGGCCATGACGACTCAGACCGTCGAGTACATCCGCTACCGCATCCCGGAGGCCCGCTCGGCGGAATTCCTGGCGGCGTACACCCGCGCGTCCAGGCACCTGGCCGCGTCCCCGCACTGCGTCGGGTACGAACTCGACCGCTGCGAGGAGGACTTCGAGAACTTCATCCTGCGCATCGTGTGGACGTCGACGGAGGACCACCTGGAGGGGTTCCGAGAGTCGGAGCTCTTCGCCGGCTTCGTCGCCGAGATCCGCCCCTACGTCGGCGGCATCGACGAGATGCGCCACTACAAGCCGACGACGGTGCGCGGTCCCGGATCGGCCGAGCCCACGCTCTACGAATGGGCGGGCGCCGGCGAGGCGTTCGACCGTCTCACCTCCGTCTTCTACGACAAGGTGGTCAAGGACGACCTCCTCGGCCCGCTCTTCGCGGAGCTGCCCGCCGAGCACGCCGCCCGTGTGGCGCTCTGGCTCGGCGAGGTCTTCGGCGGCCCGTCCGCGTACACCGAACGGCACGGCGGACACAGCCACATGGTGGCCATGCACGTCGGCAAGGCCATCACGGAGCCGCAGCGGCGGCGCTGGGTGAACCTGATCCAGGACGCGGCGGACGAGGCGGGCCTGCCCACGGACGCGGAGTTCCGCTCCGCGTTCAGCGCCTACATCGAGTGGGGCACGCGGCTGGCGGTCTCCTTCTCGGGCCCGGACGCCTCGCGCCCCGCCGAGCAGCCGGTGCCGCGCTGGAACTGGGGCTCGGCGCCGCCGTTCCGGCCGCGGCCTGCACGCTAGGGAGCGTTCCGGGGCCGGGCCGTGATCCTGGGGGCGGTGCGCGCCCG
>NZ_JAAGMG010000544.1 GCF_010548525.1 Streptomyces sp. SID14478 | reverse complement strand
GACGCGGCGCCGCGCGACGAACGGGCGGCCCGGATCCTCCGATGGGGCCGCGCCACCCGCGTCCCCGGCTCCGCGGACCTGACCCCGGCGCCGTTCGCCCGCGCCGACCTCGCCTCCCACATCGGCACCGCGCTGACCTTCCACTTCATCAACCGGATCGTGTCCGCGCTGCTCACCGAGAACCTGCTGCCCGCGGGCGCCCAGCGCTGGCAGGCCGTCCGCTCGCTGGCCGGCCGCAGCGTCTCCCGCGTCGTGCGCGCCGCACACCCGCCCGGCACCTCGCTCGCCCTGC
>NZ_JAAGMG010000502.1 GCF_010548525.1 Streptomyces sp. SID14478 | reverse complement strand
CGACCGCCCCGGGGTCAGCCGGGCGCCGCAGTCGCCGAGCCGTCCGCCCTCGGCGTGCTTCTCGTGCAGCATCCCGTCCAGGCGGGGCTTCGCCCACTCCCGTACGGCGTCCACGCGGTGCTGCCCGCCGGGGACGGCGGCGGCACGGACGTAGTCGCCGCCGGCCCCCTCGCGGTACAGCGGCACGTACCCGGCCCCGGCCAGGCGCGCGCGGGTGAGGCCCGTGCGGCCGATCCACGCGGCGTGGACGTGCAGCAGTTCGGGACGGACCTCGGCCAGCACGTAGTGGCGCAGCGCGTCCTTGTCCCCGGCCGCGTACGCGTCGGCGATCCCGCGGTCGGTCAGGCCCGCGAGGTCGACGACCCGCAGCCGCGAGGTGAGCAGCGTGCCGCCGAGGTCGGGCAGCGCGACGGTGGCGTCGGGGCGCAGGCCGAGGCGGTCGGCGTACTCGTTGAACGTGCGGCCGTACCGGTCGGCGACCCAGCACATGGAGAGGGTCGGCTCGTGGCGGAACGCGACGCTGCTCACCTCCTGCGCGGCGAGGGAGAGGGTGAGCGCCGCCGCCGTCAGGCCGGTCAGCAGCAGCCGGGCCCGCATCCCGCGCCACAGCACGACGAGGGCGAGGGCGGCGACGGTGGACCCGAGCACCCACACGGGGGTGGCGAACCGGTACAGCGGCATCCAGTCCGGGGCCAGCGCGCCGTACGCGAGCAGCGTGAGGGCGAGCGGCACGCACAGCACGCCGAGCACCCGCCGGGCCGGCCCCGGCCGGGACAGGACGGCGCCGGCAGCCCCGGCACAGACCAGGACGAGGGCCCACCCCGCGTAGCCGAGCAGCTCGCCGACCTTGCTCCACTCGGGCAGTTCCGGGGGCTGTTGGGCCTTGGCGACGGCGGTGTTGGGCACCCAGAGCCCGAACACGGCGTGCCGCAGCAGCAGGAAGGCGCCGTAACCCCCGCCGAAGAGCGCACAGTTGACGAGCACGTCCCGCACGGCGCCGCGCCCGCGCAGCGCGAACGCGGTGAGCGGGAAGGCGGCCGCGAGCACCACCCCGTCCGGCCGGGTGAGCGCGGCGGCGAGGGACACCAGCGCGGCTGCCCAGGCGGCCCAGGCGGCGTCGCGGCCCCGCACGAGGACGAGGGCGAGCGCGGCGGCGAGCAGCCCGTACAGGGCGTTCTCCAGCCCGGAGAAGCTCCAGACGACGTACGAGTCGGCGGCGCCCAGCAGTCCGCCCGTGAGGAGTACGACGGCCCAGGCGCGTGCGGGCGTCACGGCCCTGGCGATGCCCGCGACGCACGCCAGCGTCCCGGCGACACAGCCGAGGGCGAGGGCCTTCGGGAACAGCGCGAGATCGCTCACCCCGAACCAGGCGCCCCGGTCGAAGAGCCCGAGCACCCGCCCGACGAGCAGCAGCGCGAGCCACGCCGGGTTCGAGTACCCCTCGACGGGCAGGGCGCCCGGCTGCTGCACCGGTCCGAGCCCCTCGCCCACGCTGCGCACGTACGCGAAGGTGACGGCGGCGTCGTCGACGATCCACTGGCCGAGCCCCGCGGCGCGCACGGCGACCAGCGCGGTCCCCGCCAGCACGGCGGCGGGCACGGCCCAGG
>NZ_JAAGMG010000456.1 GCF_010548525.1 Streptomyces sp. SID14478 | reverse complement strand
AGCCCCGGCACGAGGCTCAGCGCCCAGCGGGCCGCCCGCAGCAGCGGCCCCGTGGTGTCGGGCAGGCGGGGCAGGGACTCCGCGAGGACGTCCTCCACGAGCCGGGTGTCCCGGCTCAGTCGCGCCGAGATGCGCCGCAGGGCCCGCTGCGGCGCCGGGTGCGGGGCCGGGTCGTCCACCAGGTCGCTGGCCCACATCGGCACCTCGATGATCGCCGTGCAGCCGCCGTAGCGGTGCGCGTGGTGCCAGGTGGAGTGCCGGGCGTCGTCGGGCAGGCTCGGGAACGCGGCCTGTGCCTCGGGGTCCGGCATCACGTGGACCCCGGGCCCGGACGTCGGCCAGCCCGCCGCGTCGGAGGCGCCCGTCTCCACCGGTATGTGCAATTCCGCCGCCGACTTGGCGAAGGGCTCCGCGAGCCCGGGTATGTCCCGGGTCAACTGCACCCAGCTGCCGCCCAGTTCGGTGCCGTGCAAGGACACCTGGAGGTAGGGCCGCAGCTCGTCGATGACACCGGTGAGCGTCTTCGTCTCGGGCGGGAGACGGTCCGGGGGCAGCACCGACGGCGACCACTCGGGCTGCTCGGGGCCCGCGGGCCGGAAGAAGTGCTGGTGGTACTCGCGCAGGGTGCGCGGGGCGGGAGTGCGGTGCAGCTCCGCCCCGTCCGGGTCGGCGCAGAGCAGGAAGTGCCAGGACCGGTCGGATCTCAACGCCCGGTCCAAAAGGGCCCGTTCGGCGAGGTGCAGCACGGTGGAGCCGCCCGTCGGCTCGTTCGCGTGCGCGCCCGCGACGATCAGGACGGTGCGCCGGTCGTGTCCGACGGACAGCAGGTGCAGCGGCCGCCCGGACCGTGACGTGCCGACCTGGCGTAGACGGCACAGGTCAGGTCGGTGAGTCGCCAGCTCCCGCGCTGACCGGACCAGTTCGGCCGAGGTGGGGTACCGCTGCTCCGTCAGGTGGCTCACCCCCGTTGGTGCTCCCTGCGTCAGCACCCGCAGTACCCCACGCGTGGCCGCCCCTGTCAAGAAGGCCTGGACCGCCGTCCGGCGCCGGTGCAGGCCAGGCCCCCGCGGCCCGGCGGAACGTCTCACGAGCCGCCGCGCGGACGGCCGGTGCGTGGCCTGCCCGATGCCGCCGCCGTCACCCGTACGGCC
>NZ_JAAGMG010000413.1 GCF_010548525.1 Streptomyces sp. SID14478 | reverse complement strand
TGGGCGCCAACGTGGTCGTCAACGACTTCGGCCAGCCCGGCCGGGACGGCTCGGGCGGGGCCGACGCCGGCCCCGCCGCACAGGTCGCCGAGGAGATCCGCGCGGCAGGCGGCGCGGCCACCGCGCACACCGGTGACGTCGCCGACCACCAACAAGCCGCACAGCTCGTCCAGTTGGCCATCGACACGTACGGCCAGCTCGACATCCTCGTCAACAACGCCGGGATCCTGCGGGACCGGATGATCTTCTCGATGACCGAGGACGAGTGGGACTCGGTCATCCACGTCCACCTCAAGGGCCACTACAACACCACCCACTTCGCGGCCCGGCACTGGCGCGAACGCTCCAAGGAGGCCGGCGGTCCCGTCTACGGCCGGATCGTCAACACGTCCTCCGAGGCGTTCCTCGCCGGCTCCGCGGGACAGCCCAACTACGCGGCCGCGAAGGGCGGCATCGTGGGGCTGACCACGTCCACGGCGCTGGCGCTCGCCAAGTACGGCGTCACCGCCAACGTCATCTGCCCACGGGCCCGCACCCGGATGACGCAGGACGTCTTCGCCGGGTTCGCCGAGCCGGCCGACGAGAGCCTCGACCCGCTGGCCCCCGAGCACGTCGCCCCGCTCGTCGGCTACCTCGCGGCGCCGGCCGCGGCCAACGTGAACGGCCAGCTCCTCGTCGTGCACGGCGGAATGGTCGCCGTCGTCGACCGGCCCCGGGTGCAGGCGAAGTTCGACACCGCCAAGGACGTGTTCACGTACGACGAACTCGACGCGCTGCTCACCCCGCACTACAAGGACCGCCCCCCGAACGAGACGTTCGCGGCGGCGGAGGTCCTGGGCCTCAAGCACGGCTGAGCCGCTCCCGCGGTCCGCACGGCACGACGAAGGGCCCGGCTCCCGCCGGGCCCTTCGTGCGGTGCGCTCTGCGTGACGCGCCGGTACCTACGCCTCGTCGGCGCGGGCCCCTCGGTGCCGCCCCCGCGGTTCGGGCTGCTCGCCCTGACCGGCGGATCC
>NZ_JAAGMG010000369.1 GCF_010548525.1 Streptomyces sp. SID14478 | reverse complement strand
GGGCTTCTCGCGCAGTTCCCCGCGCCCCTGGAAGGCTTGCGGCCTCGCCGCTTGCCTTCCTAGGGGGATGGCGCACGCAGTGCGCATCTCAGGGGCGCGGGGAACTGCGCGAGAAGCCCCACGGGCCCGCACTCGCCGACGCGACATCCACCCCTGCGGTGACGACGCGAGGGCATCAGCCCAGCACGCGGTCCACGATGCCCGCCCACTCGGAGACGACCCGCTCCCGCCGGGGGCCGTCGTCGGTCAGCAGATTGGCGAGGCCGAGCCCCCGGGCCATGTCCAGCAGGCCCTGGACCGCTTCCCGCACCCCGGGCACGGACTCGTCGGCATGCAGGAGTTCGAGCGCCATGCGGTGCGTCTCCCGGCCGACCCGGGCCTCCAACTCGGCTACTCTGTCACCGAGTTGGGGCTCGTTGGACGCGGCCACCCACAGGTGCAGGGCCGCCCGGAACAGCGGCCCGGTGTAGAGGTCGACCAGCGCCGCGACCGCCTCGGCCCGGCCCTGCGGCCGCAATGAACGCAGAGCGACCGAGCGCTCCTCCGCGACGTACTCCACGGCCGCCGTGAACAGGTCCTCGCGGGTCGGGAAGTGGTGCTGGGCCGCGCCCCGCGAGACCCCGGCGTGCTCGGCGACGACGGACACCGTGGATCCCGACCAGCCGCGTTCGGCGAGGCAGGCCACCGCCGACTCCAGGAGCCTGCGCCGGGTCAGGCGCGAGCGGTCCTGCTTGGGCAGCGTCGCTTCACGTGGGGTCACCACACCCATGCGGGGTCCCGTCGTTCGAGGAAGGCGGTCATCCCTTCGCGGGCCTGGGACGAGGCGAACAGCCGCGCCGACAGCGCCGTCAGCGGCTCCGCGTCCCGGTCGAAGGCTTCCAGGACCTTAACCGTGAGCAGTTTCTTCGTCTCGGCCAGGCCCTGCGGGGACGCCCTGCGCAGCCCGTCGAGCACGGGCGCCAGCACCTCGTCCGCGTCGGCGCCGGCCGCCGTCACGAGGCCGATGCGCGCCGCCTCCCGCGCGTCGAACCGCTCCCCCGTCAGGTAGTAGCGGGCCACCGCGCGCGGGTCCAGGCGGGGCAGCAGCGGCAGGGAGATCACCGCGGGGGCGACCCCGATGCGCACCTCGGTGAAGG
>NZ_JAAGMG010000328.1 GCF_010548525.1 Streptomyces sp. SID14478 | reverse complement strand
AGCGGGCCGCGTACCAGGGCGCGTGGTGCGGTTCGTCGGTGCGGGCCGCGATCAGACGCACCTCGTGGCCCGCGCGGGTGAGGGCGGCGGCCTGGTCGAGGACGGTCCCGTCCTCGCCGCCGGGCACGGCCGAGCCGTGGAAACCGTGCACGAGCGCGATCCGCAGGGGCTTCACGCGAACGCCGCCTGCCCGCGCACACCGGACCGTACGAGCGTGAGGTCGTCACTGAACTCGCCTGCACCGTCCAGCACTTGGGCGAGTTCCGTCTTCCAGTCGACCTGGAGCAACACGCGCTCGCCGGGGGCGACGACGTCCTCCCACACCCCGTCCAGGCGCCGCATCCACGCCCGGTCGCGGTCGCCGAGCGCGTAGGGCACCACCAGCCAGTCCGCGTCGCGCGCCGCCGTCCTGCGCACCTTGGCGCGGGCCCCGCCGAACGGCTGGAAGGAGACGATGCGCCCCCGGTACCCGGCCCGGCGCAGGCCGCGCCCGAAGCACCCGTGGTGCGCCCCCGAGTCGAGCACCAAGTCGATCTCGTATGCGGTGAGTTGACGCAGCAGCTCGCCGGTCCGTCCGATGCCGATCATGTCCGTACTCCTTCGTGAAGAGGCCGCTTGCGGGGCGCGGCGGGCCGGCGCCGACGCGGCCCGGCCCGCCGCGCCCCTCAG
>NZ_JAAGMG010000281.1 GCF_010548525.1 Streptomyces sp. SID14478 | reverse complement strand
GGTGCGCCTCGCCCGCGACGTCCTCCCCGTCCTGGACGACCGCGCCACCGGCGCGCGGGTCCTGCTGCACGCCGGACCGCCCGTCGACTGGGCCGACATGTGCGGCCCGATGCGCGCGGGCGTCGTCGGGGCCGCACTCCTCGAAGGCTGGGCCGACACCCCCGACAAGGCCGAACTCCTCGCGCGATCCGGCGCGTTGCGTTTCGAGCCCTGCCACCACCACGAGGCCGTCGGACCGATGGGCGGCATCACGTCGCCCTCGATGCCGGTGCTCGTCGTCGAGGACCCGGCGACCGGGCGCCGCGCCTACGCCAACCTCAACGAGGGCGCCGGCCGGTGTCTGCGCTACGGCGCCCTCGGCGACGACGTACTGGACCGGCTGCGCTGGATGGCCGACGTGCTCGCCCCCGCCCTGCGCGAGGCGCTGGGCGGCCTGCCCGACGGGGTGGACCTGCGCGCCGTCACCGCCCAGGCGCTCCAAATGGGCGACGAGTGCCACAGCCGCAACACCGCCGCGTCCGCACTGCTGCTGCGTGCGCTCGCCGCCCCGCTCGCCCGCACCGCACACGGCCCCGACGTCCTGGAGTTCCTCGCCGACAACCACTACTGGTTCCTCAACTTCTCCATGGCGGCGTCCAAACTCGCCACCTCCGCCGCCCACGGCGTCCCGCACTCCACCCTCGTCACCGCGTTCGCCCGCAACGGCGTCGAGGTCGGCATCCGCGTCAGCGGCCTCGGCGACGCCTGGTTCACCGCCCCCGCCGCCCAGGTCGAGGGCCTCTACTTCGCCGGGTACGGCCCCGAGGACGCCAACCCGGACATCGGCGACAGCGCCATCACCGAGACCAACGGCCTCGGCGGCTTCGCGCTCGCCGCCGCCCCCGCCATCACCGGCTTCGTCGGCGGCACCGTCGACCAGGCGCTGCGGACCAGCCGCGACATGGCCCGGATCACCCTGGCCCGGCACGAGGCGTACCGGCTCCCCGCCCTCGGCGGGATCGGCGCACCCGTCGGCATCGATCTGCGGGCGGTTCTCGACACCGGCATCGAGCCCGTCGTCACCACCGGCATCGCCCACCGCGAGCCGGGCATCGGGCAGATCGGGGCGGGACTCGCGCACGCTCCCCTGGAGTGCTTCCGCAAGGCGCTCGCCGCGTTCCCCCTCCCCGAGGAAGACACGGCCGAAGCAGCCACGGCCGAAGAAGGCACGGAGTCGGCGCCGTGAGTCCCGCCGCCCTGTCCTGCAGCGTCAGCACGCTGGCCAGGGACGCTCTCGAAGGACCGCCCCGGCCGGCCCGCGTCGTGGCCGCGACCCGGCAGGCGCTCTACCTGCTCCCGTACGGCAGCCGTACCCCGCTCGCCCTCGTGGTGCCCGCCGCCGTACGGGTCCCGGCCGCCGTCGTGCTGCCCGCCGCCACCGGGGAGCGGCCCTTCGCGGGCCT
>NZ_JAAGMG010000238.1 GCF_010548525.1 Streptomyces sp. SID14478 | reverse complement strand
ACGTGCTGCCGGTGCGCAGGCAGCGGGTGCGGGTGAGCGACCCGATGGTCACGGCGGGCCGGAGCGAGCCGCAGCCGTTGCTGCGCCGGGTGCGGGCCGACGCGTCGCGGGCGTCGTTCGCGCTGACGGCGGAGGTGCGCGCCGGCCTCGTCCTGGTGGAGCCCGCCGCACTGGACGTCCTGGCGCCGCCCCGGGACGTACGGCTGCTGACGGACACGGAGGTCTCGGGGCTCGCCCGCTCCGGCGGGCTGCTGAAGCCGGCGGACGTGGAGGCGCTCTTCGCGATGGCGCGGGACCGGGAGACGTGGGCGCGGGTGTAGCCCCCCCCGCCCCCGACGCGCTCAGCGGAACCTGACGGGCTCCGCCGAGAACGCGCCGTGCCGGGTGCTGCGCTGACGGATCTCCAGGGTCAACTGCCCTTCGGGCGGCAGGAGTTGGTACGTCACCTCGCCCACGCCGACCGCGGTGACCACCGCCTGCCGTCCCGTCCCCGGCGGCAGCCGGTCCGCGGCGTCCGCGCGCAGCCCCGCCGCGAGCGGCGTCGTCAGGATCGGCGAGCCGTCACCGGGCAGGGTGACCACCAGGGCGCGCGGGCCGGTCGCCGGGCCGGTGAAGCCGATGACCAGGGCGTCCCTGGTGTCGCTGTGCCGCAGCTTCAGCCAGGTGCGGCGGCCGCCCCGGTAGTGGCTGTCGAGGCGCTTGGCGACCAGGCCCTCGATGCCGGTCGCGGGCAGCGTCTCGTACCAGGTCAGGGCGGTTTCGCGGTCGGTCGTCGACGGGACGGGCTGCAGCGGGGGACCCAGCGGCGTCAGCAGCGCGACCAGACGGGCGCGGCGCTCGGTGTAGGGCAGGGCGCGCAGGTCCTTGCCGCCCTCGGCCAGCAGGTCGAAGGCCGCGTACGA
>NZ_JAAGMG010000199.1 GCF_010548525.1 Streptomyces sp. SID14478 | reverse complement strand
CGCGTAGGCGCCGCGCAGCCAGCGCGCCCGCCGCCCGGGGTCGGGGTCCTCGCGCCACAGCCGCTCGTGGCCCCCGGGGACGCCCACGAAGTAGTACGGCACGAAGAGATGGCGCGGGACCCGCGCGAAGGCGTCCCGCCACCGGGCGTCGTCGGCCCAGACGCCGCTCTCCTCGATCTCCCGCACGAGGCCGGCCCGCGCCCGTGCGGCGGCCCCGTCGAAGTCGCCCATGGGTCCACTGTGCTGCGACGGCGCCCGATCGGCGAGCCCCTCCCGCGCGGGCGGGCCCGGTCCTAAGCCCCGAGTCCTCGGTCATCGCGTCTGAGAGCATGGACACGTGACTGAGATCCCGCGCGACACGCTTCAGGAGCAGACGTTCTACGAGCAGGTGGGCGGCGAGGAGACGTTCCGTCGCCTGGTGCACCGCTTCTACGAGGGCGTCGCACAGGACCCGCTGCTGCGTCCCATGTACCCGGAGGAGGACCTGGGCCCCGCCGAGGAGCGGCTCGTGCTGTTCCTGATGCAGTACTGGGGCGGCCCGCGCACGTACAGCGACAACCGTGGCCACCCGCGTCTGCGCATGCGGCACGCCCCGTTCCAGGTGGACCGGGCGGCGCACGACGCGTGGCTGAAGCACATGCGGGACGCGGTCGACGACCTCGGCCTGTCCGAGGAGCACGAGCACACGCTCTGGAACTACCTGACGTACGCGGCCGCGTCGATGGTGAACACCGCGGGCTGACGCGGACCCCGCACCGCTGCGAGAGCGGCTCGCCTCGGTATCCGGTCCAGACCTCTTCCCCAACCCCGGTCGTCTCTGACAACATCCGGACAGACTTTCGGGGGCGCACGGCGCGGCAGAGAATTTTCGGGGGCGGCAGGGGTGTGGGGTTTTGTCCTCCTACGAGTACGGGCGCATCGCCTGCTGCTGAGCGCTGCGGTGCTCGCGGTCCTGCTGACGACGTCGGTGCTCGCCATGCTCAGCGCGTTCTCGGGGGCGATCGGCGACGCCTCCCTGCGGCATTCGCTGCGCACCAGGGACGCGGCGACGACCGCGCTCGTGGTCCGTGCCGACGTCCCCGCAGAGGGGCGAAAAGCAGCCGTTGCCGCGCTCGACAAGGGGGCGCGGCGCACCTTCGACGGCCTGCCCCTGCACCGTGAGTCGCTGACCCGGTCGGGACCGTACGGGCTGCCGGGCGCCCCGCGCGGCAAGCAGCCGGACCTGACGAAGTTCGCCGCGATCGAGCGATCCGAGGTGACGCTCACCGCCGGCCGCTTCCCGCGCGCACCCCGCGGATCCGTGATCGAGGCGGCGCTCCCGCAGACCGCCGCCCGGCAGCTGAAGCTGGAGCCGGGCGACCGTCTCGCCCTGGCCGACCGGCTCGGCGGCCCCGCGGTCACCGTCGAACTCACCGGCGTCTACCGCCCGGCCCGCCCGCAGTCCCCGTACTGGACGCTCGACGAGCTCGGCGGGCGCGGGGTGCAGAAGCAGAGCTACACGACGTACGGGCCGCTGCTGGCGGACCCGTCGGTGGTGGAGGGCGGCCGGGTCAGCGACGGGCAGTCGGCGTGGCTGGTGTCCGCGGACTTCTCCACGATGACGACGGGCCGGATCGGCGCGCTGCGCGACGCCGCCCGCGCCGGCACCCGGGAACTGCTGCACAGCAAGGCGCTGGCGGGCACGACCGCGGTCGGCACGTCCCTGCCCGACGTACTGGACCGGGCACAGCGCGCCTTGCTGGTGTCGCGTTCGACGCTGCTGATCGTGGCGCTGCAACTGGTGCTGCTCGCCGGGTACGCCCTGCTGCTCGTGGCCCGCCTGCTGAGCACCGAACGGGCCGGTGAGACCTGGACGCTGCGGGCCCGCGGCGGCTCCCGCGCCCGCATCACCTCGCTCGCCGCGGCCGAGGCGCTGCTGCTCGCGCTGCCCGCCGCGGTG
>NZ_JAAGMG010000130.1 GCF_010548525.1 Streptomyces sp. SID14478 | reverse complement strand
CTGCCCCGGTCGCTGACCCCCGGCTCCCTGCGCGCCCGTGTCGTGGACGCCCCGGGCGCACGCGTCACCGAGGCCCGGCCGACGGTCGAGGCCGAACCGGTGGCTGCCGAGGCGCAATCCGAACTCGCCCGCGAGGTGGAGCGGCTGGAGGAGGCCCGGGAAGCGGCGCAGCTCCGCCGGGACCGCCAGGCGCGCCGCATCGAGGAGATCGCGGCGCTGCGCCCGGTCCCGCCGCCCCGCAGGCGTGACGATCCGGAGCATCGCCGTACGCCCGTCGACGCCTGGCTGGATCTCGCGGGGTTCGTCGACGAGCGGCTCACCGCCCTGCACGACGTGCTCACCGCCCAGGACGAGGAACTCCGCGGCATCGCGCACGAACTCGCGCTCGCCGAGGACCGCTGGGAGCGGGCGTCGACGGACGCCCCCGCGGTGCAGGTGCGGACCACGCTCGCGGCCGACCTCACGGTGGACGGGGCCGGTGCGGGCCCCGTCGAGGTGGAGGTCGAGTACCGGGTGCCGGGAGCCGTCTGGGTCCCGGCCTACCGGCTGACCCACCAGCAGGGGGAGGGCGACGCGGAGCTCGTGCTGCGCGCCTCGGTCGCCCAGCGCACCGGCGAGGACTGGACCGGTGTGCGCCTCGCCCTGTCCACCGCCGATCTGCACCGGCCCACCGGGGTGCCGACCCTGCGCTCGCTGCGGATCGGGCGGCGCCAGCCCGTCCCCGCCC
>NZ_JAAGMG010000096.1 GCF_010548525.1 Streptomyces sp. SID14478 | reverse complement strand
AGCGCCAGCAGCTGGTCGAGCCCGGGCTGCGGGGCCCGCGTCTCGGCGGCGGCCTCGGGGACGTCCTCGCGCAGCACGCCGAGCAGCCGGCGCATCTCGGTGAGGGCGAGCCGGGCCGTGTCGCCGATCGCCAGGAACGAGGCGGCGCCCTGGTCGGTGAGGCCGGGGGTGGTGTAGCGGGCGGTCTCCGCCTGGACCGAGATCGTCGAGATGTGGTGGGCGACGATGTCGTGCAACTCCCGGGCGATGCGCGCCCGTTCACCGAGAAC
>NZ_JAAGMG010000062.1 GCF_010548525.1 Streptomyces sp. SID14478 | reverse complement strand
GTGCGCGGCCGCGCTCCGCTCCGACCTGCCCGAACTGCTCCCGGACGACCCGCGGGCCCGCCGCCTCGCCGACCGGGTCGTCACCTTCGCCGAAGCACTGGAACGGTACGCGCCCGACTGGGCGCCGCCCCGGCTCGACCGCCCGGTCGTCGGCCAGACGCACTGCCACCAGCACGCGGTGCTCGGCGACGCGGCGGACCGCAGGCTGCGCGAACGGGCGGGCCTGGGCGGCGAGCTGAGCGGAGGCTGCTGCGGTCTCGCCGGCAACTTCGGCTTCGAGAAGGGGCATTACGAGGTGTCGGCGGCCTGCGCGGAGGAGTCGCTGCTGCCCTCGCTCCGGCAGGCACCGGCGGACGCGGTGACGCTCGCGGACGGCTTCTCCTGCCGGACGCAGGTGGCGCAGCTCGCGGGGCGGCGCGGCCGGCATCTCGCGGAGGTACTGGCGGAAGCCCTCGACGGGTCCTAGGAGGCGGCCTCTAGGGAGCGGTGTCCCGGGCCACCTCGTGGGCGAGGGCGATCAGGTCCGGGGCCGACGGGTGGCCCGGACCCTCGCGGCGGACCAGGAACACCGGGAGGTCCGGCGCGTCCGTGAGCGGGACGTAGGTGACGCCGGGGTGGGGGTGCATCCGTACGGTCGCGGCGGAGGTCACGCCCACCGCGCGGTCCGCGGCGATCGCGGCGAGCCAGTCGTCCGTGTTGGCGACCGGCAGCGTCCTGGCGGGCCGGACGGCGGGCGGCCACAGGCCGAGGGCGGTCGAGCCGGAGACCGTGTTCAGGGCGATGACCTCGTCGCGCAGGTCGGCCAGGGCGAGCGCGGTCCGCTCGGCGAGAGGGCTGTCGGAGGGGACCGCCGCCACCCGCGGCTCCCGGTGCAGGAGCTCGGCGACCAGGCCGGGGGCGTCGACGGAGCCGCGCAGCAGGGCCACGTCGACGGCGCCGGCACCGCGGGTGAGCCCGGCCGTGCGGTC
>NZ_JAAGMG010000030.1 GCF_010548525.1 Streptomyces sp. SID14478 | reverse complement strand
CGCAACGCCGGCACCCTCGGCGGCAACATCGCCTCGGCCGCCCCGACCAACGACTCACTGCCCGTACTGGCCGCCCTGGAAGCCACGTTGATCATCGCGGGGCCGGGGGGCGCGCGCCGCGAGGTGCCCGTCTCGCACCTGCTGGCCGGCATGGAGATGCTCAGGCCGGGCGAGCTCATCGGCTTCGTGCGCGTCCCGCTGCTGCACGCGCCGCAGGTCTTCCTCAAGGCGACCGGCCGGACCGGCCCCGGCAGGGCGACGGCCTCGGTCGCGCTCGT
>NZ_JAAGMG010001140.1 GCF_010548525.1 Streptomyces sp. SID14478 | reverse complement strand
ACGGACGCCATACGCACCGCCGTCGCCGACGCCCTCGCCGAGGAGCGGGAGCGCGAGCTGGCGGAGGCGCGGGCGTTCTGGGCCGCGCAGGAGGCGCGCGACACCTCGGACCTGCCGCCGTTCCTGGCCGGCGGGGGCGGTGCGCTCGGCGAGGAGTTCTTCCTGCCGCGCCAGGCCGACTTCGTGGGCCTGGAGCCGGTCGTCGAGCCGGCTCTGGAGGCGGAGGACGAGTTCGCGGGAGAGTCGCCCGAGCTGGCCGCGGCCCGCCGCAGGCACCCCTCGCACCCGGACTTCGTCCCGGTCCAGGCCGGTGCCGCCGGGGGCCCCGGTGACCACGAGCGCACGGTGGCGTGTCTGGAGGAGCTGG
This sequence comes from Streptomyces sp. SID14478, assembly GCF_010548525.1. Classification (GTDB taxonomy): domain Bacteria; phylum Actinomycetota; class Actinomycetes; order Streptomycetales; family Streptomycetaceae; genus Streptomyces. The sequence continues at coordinate 22,798 of NZ_JAAGMG010001140.1, read as the reverse complement.
CGCAGACCCGCACGGCGCTGTCCGACGTCCGCCCGGGCCCGCTCGGCACGCTCGACGTCTACGTCTTCGCCGACGGCACCACGCTGTGCATGACCCCGGGCCACCGCGAGACGGCGGAACAGCTCGCCGCGGCGCTGCGCGACGGCGAGACCCCGGTCCTGCTCGGCGGCTCCGGTGTCTCGGGCGCGTACGCCCTGACCTTCGAGTGCGCGACCGGCAACGTCTACATCCTGGCGGACCGGGTCATAGCCTCGGCCTGACGTTCCGGCGCGGCGGATCGAGCGTCCCGCGAGGGGCGCGGACCGCAATACCGTGCGACTCCGCCGCGTGAGCGCGACCCCGCCCCCACGACAACGGCCTCGCCCCGCCGACGCATCAGCAACCAGCACAGGCACCCGGCACCCGGCACCGGCACCCGGCACCCGGCACCCGGCACCCGGCACGAAGCGTCGGCACCAGCACCAGCACCAGCACCAGCCACGAAGCGTCGGTCTAAATACCGGCCCGCTTCAACGCGGCCTCGACCCGTTCGACCGCCTGGGCCACATCCGCCGGCTCCCGCAGAGACACCGCCAGATCCCGCCCCGCAACGGTGAGTTGATCCGCGGCGGCGAACATCCCGGCATCCGGCATCTCCCGCACCGGCCCCTCGGGGTCGTCCAACCGCTGGGCCCACGCGGAGAGTTCCCTGGCCAGCCCGAGCGCCTCGGCCGCGGCGCCCCGCTGCAGGCGACTCTGTGGAGCGGCCCGCAGCCGGTCCGCGAACTGGTCCACCGCTGCCGTCAAAGGCGTCGTATCAAGCACGCGCCGAACTGTAGCTGTTTACAAGGGCCCGATGCTCAGGCACGGTGACGTGAAGACCCGGCCACATCGAAGCGTTCCGGAGGCGCCGATGTCCCAAGTCTTCTCCGAGGAGACCCACCGAAATCTGCTGGCTCGCATCCCCCACTGCACCGGTCGTGAAGTCTCCGACTGGTTGCGCACCGTCGAAGACGGACCCTGCTTCCTGCGCTTCGAAGAGAAGGTCAGCTGGCTGCGCGGCGAGCACGACCTCGCCTACGGCCACGCCAAAGCGATCATCCACGAGTACGACCTGAGGCGCGCCGCCCGTCGGTTCGGTTAGGGCCTCACTCCCCCGCACACCAACGGCAAGGGGCCCGCGCACCGTGAGGTGCGCGGGCCCCTGACTGCCGAGCGGGACCGCTAGTCGTTGCCCTGCAGGATGGCGATCAGCCGCAGGAACTCCATGTAGATCCAGACCAGCGTCATCGTCAGACCGAAGGCGGCGAGCCACGCCTCTTCCTTCGGGGCGCCGTACGCGATGCCGTCCTCGACCTGCTTGAAGTCCAGGGCCAGGAAGCACGCGCCGAGCAGGACGCCGACGATGCCGAACAGGATGCCGAGGCCGCCGCTGCGGAAGCCGAGGCCGTTGCCGCCGCCGAAGACCATGAACAGCAGGTTCACGGCCGTCAGCAGGAGGAAGCCCATCGCCGCGGCCATCACGAAGCCGTAGAAGCGACGGTTGACGCGGATCCAGCCCGCCTTGTACGCGATCAGGACCGCGGCGAACGTGGCCATCGTGCCGATCACGGCCTGCATGGCCGCGCCTTCCGCGAAGCGGTTGTCGACGACGCTGGAGACGACGCCGAGGAAGACACCCTCCAGCGCCGCGTACGCCAGGATCAGCGGCGGGGACGCCTTGCGCTTGAAGGCCTGGACGAAGCCCAGGACCATCGCGACGAGGCCGGCGCCGATGGCGATGCCGTACGACCTGGTGATGTGGGCGTCGTCGACCGGCAGCAGCGCCCAGGCGAGCGCCGCCGTGACGATCAGCGTGCCGAGCGTGGTGGCGGTGCGCATGACGACGTCGTCCATCGTCATGCGGCCGGTGGTGGCGGGCGCCTGCGGAGCGCCGTACTGCAGGTCCTGCTGGGCGTAGGGGTTCTGCGCGTACGGGTTGCCGGCGGGGGCCTGGCCGTACGGATTGGCCTGTGTCCCTACGGCGGGGCCCCCGGCCTGCGGCTGCTGCGCGTTGAACTGCGCGTAGCCGTTGTCGCGGCTGAACCCCCGTCGCGAGAAGACCGGGTTGCTGCTCCTCATTTCACTCCTCCATGGCCACCGGATATGGCCTTGTCACAAGAGTAATGGGCTGGCAAAGATCCGGCCCTAGTGCTCAGGGAGGATCTTTCCCATCCTGTTACGAGGAACGCAGGAGAACCTCCTGGTGTTCCGCTCACCGGGGGATCACCGGAAGGTCACAGAGGGAAACCGGTGTACGCCTCCGCGAGATCGGCCTCCGCCGCCTTCGACGAGGTCAGACGGTCGAGCGCGGCCAGCTGGACCCGGTCGTCGAAGGCGCTCGCGTAGGGTGCGCGGTGCAGCATCGTCGTCATCGCGTAACTGAACCGCTCGGCCTGCCACACGCGCCGCAGGCAGGTGTCGGAGTACGCGTCGAGCGGCCCCTCGTCGCCCTTGTCGAGGCGGGCGGCGAGGGCGCGCGCGAAGGTGACCACGTCCCCGACGGCGAGGTTGAGGCCCTTGGCGCCGGTCGGCGGGACGATGTGCGCCGCGTCCCCCGCGAGGAAGAGCCGGCCGTGCCGCATCGGCTCGTGGACGTAGGAGCGCATCGGAGTGACGGACTTGGCCGTGAGGGGTCCGCGGGCGAGGCGCCAGCCCGGGTCGTCGACCTCCAGACGGCGGTCCAGCTCGTCCCAGATCTCCTCGGCGCTCCAGTCGTCGGCGTCGGTGTCCGCCGGGACCTGGAGGTAGGCGCGGGTGACCGACGGGGAGCGCATGGACAGCAGGCAGAAGCCGCGGTCGCTGCGGGCGTAGACCAGCTCGTCGTGGGAGGGGGCGACGTCGGCGAGGATGCCGAGCCAGCCGAAGGGGTACGTGCGCTCGTACGTCCGCGCGAGGGACTCGGGTATCGCCGCCCGGGCCACGCCCCAGAAGCCGTCGCAGCCCACGACGTAGTCGCAGTCGAGGACGTCCTCGGCGCCGCCGCGGCGGAAGCGCACGCGCGGGGCATCGATGTCGGCACCCTCCACGGCCAGCGCCTCCGCCTCGAACAACAGCGGCCCGCCGTCGGCCAGTTGGGCCGCGATGAGGTCCTTGCAGACCTCGGTCTGCGCGTAGACCATCACCTGCTTGCCGCCGGTCAGGGCCGGGAAGTCGACCCGGTGGCGGCGCCGGTCGAAGCGCAGCTCGATGCCGTCGTGCGGCAGGCCCTCGCGGTCCATGCGCGCGCCGACGCCCGCGGCGCGCAGCACGTCGACGGTGCCCTGCTCCAGGATTCCGGCCCGCTGGCGCCGCTCCACGTAGTCGCGGTCGCGGCTCTCCAGGACGACCGATGCGATCCCGGCGTTGTGCAGCAGCCTGGCCAGCAGCAGTCCGGCCGGGCCCGCCCCGATGATCCCGACGGTGGTGCGCATACGGATCCTCCCCGCGTTCGCCTGGTGAACTTTCGTTCAGTGCTGTCGGCTCCTGCGGATCCTCGCCCGATGCCCCACGGGTGTCAATGGGTTCCCGGAGAGGGGTCGCGGGAGCAGGTCCGGCGGCAGAGGCGCGGACGCCGTCACCCGACGCCCGGCCTGACAGACAGTCAGCCCCGCTCCTGCCAGCGGCAAGTCACTCAGGAATGAGGGGCCGCGAACGAACAAGAAGTGAAGGGGGGAAGAAGTCGGAGGTGCCCGGAACCGGACTTGAACCGGTACGCCCGCGAAGGGCAGCGAGGTTTAAGCTCGCCGTGTCTGCATTCCACCATCCGGGCAGGCTGTGGGGCTCCGCGTCGACCTTCCGAGCCTATCCGGCGGCATCCCTCGAACAGCGGAACCTCGACCCGATGTTGTCTTATTTTATTGACGTCTGAGGGTGCATCAGCACACGACAGTGGCCATACGCACTTGCCGGGGGCCCTTCCGGGCGCGGGTGGGCGTTCCGGGGGATTGACGGAATTTCACCGCATGCCCCGCGTCCCGCCGGACGCCGCCGCCTCGGGGTCCGGTGTCATCCCCAGGTATGACGCGGGCTCCCACCGGTCCGACCGAAGTCGCCCCCCGGAACGGGAACTGCGGCTGACTCCAGGGGCCCGATCGGCGGAGAGGATGGTTCCGTCCCCCCGCAGTCGTCCCGACAGGAGCACCCTCCCGTGACCACCACCCCCCTCGCCGGCCGGACCATGACAGCGGCCGCCCGCGCCACTGATCTCTCCAAGGTCTACGGACAGGGCGAGACCCGGGTGGTCGCGCTCGACCGGGTCTCCGTCGAGTTCCGGCAGGCCGAGTTCACCGCGATCATGGGCCCGTCCGGCTCCGGCAAGTCGACGCTGATGCACTGCGTGGCGGGCCTGGACACCTTCTCCTCGGGCTCGGTGCGCATCGGCGAGACCGAGCTGGGCTCGCTGAAGGACAAGCAGCTCACCAAGCTCCGCCGGGACAAGATCGGCTTCATCTTCCAGGCGTTCAACCTGCTGCCGACGCTGACCGCCCTGGAGAACATCACGCTCCCCATGGACATCGCGGGCCGCAAGCCCGACAAGCAGTGGCTGCAGAACGTGATCCAGATGGTGGGTCTGTCCGACCGCCTCTCCCACCGGCCGGCGCAGCTCTCCGGCGGCCAGCAGCAGCGCGTGGCGGTGGCCCGCGCCCTGGCCTCCCAGCCCGAGATCATCTTCGGCGACGAGCCCACCGGCAACCTGGACTCGCGCTCCGGCGCCGAGGTCCTCGGCTTCCTGCGCAACTCCGTGCGCGAGCTCGGCCAGACCGTCGTCATGGTCACGCACGACCCGGTCGCGGCGGCCTACGCGGACCGCGTGGTCTTCCTGGCCGACGGCCGCATCGTGGACGAGGTGTACGAGCCGACGGCGGACTCGGTGCTCGACCGCATGAAGCGGTTCGACGCCAAGGGCCGCACCAGCTGACCCGGACCGCCCTCCCGCTCTCACGCCCCGCCGAACCCTGGACTGGCAAACCCATGTTCCGAACAGCCCTGCGCAACGTCTTCGCGCACAAGGCCCGCCTCCTGATGACCGTGCTGGCCGTCATGCTCGGCGTCGCCTTCGTCTCCGGCACCCTCGTCTTCACCAACACCATCTCCTCGGCCCTGGAGAAGTCCTCGTCCAAGGGCTTCGACCACGTCGACGTCGCCCTCACCCCCGGCAGCACCAAGGCCGAGGGCGACAAGGTCGGCAAGGAGGTGAAGCTGACCGACGCGACGCTGGAGAAGGCACGCAGCGCGCCCGGCGCCGCCTCCGCGTACGGCGTGGTCAGCGGGTACGCGGCCGTCGCCGGACAGGACGGCAAGCTCGTCGGCAACGGCTTCTCCACCAAGGGCGGCAACTACTCGGGCAGCAACGACCCGCGCTACCCCTTCAAGACGGGCGCGGCCCCGCACGGCGCGCACCAGGTCGCCCTCGACTCGCAGACCGCGCAGCGCGCCGGGTACAAGGTCGGCGACCAGGTGCGGATGTCGATCGACGGCCCGGTCCTGACGCCGACCGTCACCGGCATCTTCACCACCGACGACGGCAACGTCGCGGCCGGCGGCTCCCTCGCCCTGTTCGACACGGCGACCGCGCAGCAGCTCTTCCACAAGCCGGGCGCGTACGACGAGATCGACGTGAAGGCCGCCGCGGGCACCGGCCAGGACCAGCTCAAGGCCGCCCTCGACAAGGCGCTCGGCGACGACGCCGTGCACACCGAGACGGGCCGGCAGCTCGCCGACGACCAGGCCGAGTCGATCTCGTCGTCGATGAGTTCGATGAAGACGATGCTGCTGGTCTTCGCGGGCATCGCACTCTTCGTCGGCATCTTCATCATCGCCAACACGTTCACGATGCTGGTCGCCCAGCGCACCAAGGAGCTCGCGCTGCTGCGGGCCGTCGGTGCCTCGCGCCGCCAGGTCACCCGCTCGGTGCTCCTGGAGGCGTTCGTCGTCGGCGCCGTCGCCGCCGTCACCGGACTGGCCGTGGGCATCGGCATCGGCGCGGGCATGCGCGCCCTGATGAACGGGACCGGCGCGATCATCCCGGAGGGCCCACTGGTCGTCTCCCCCGGCACGGTCGTCTCCGCGCTCGTCGTCGGCGTCCTCATCACGATGCTGGCCGCCTGGCTGCCGGGCCGGCGCGCCGCGAAGATCCCGCCGGTGGCCGCGATGAACGCGGTGCACGCCGCCGCGACCACCAAGTCCCTGATCGTGCGCAACACGCTCGGCTCGCTGGTCTCCGGCGTCGGCATCGCCGCCGTGCTCGCCGCGACGGCCATGGAGGGCTCCGCCGGCCAGCTGCCGATGGGCCTGGGCGCCGCGCTGCTCGTCATCGGCGTCTTCATCCTCACGCCCCTGCTGTCCCGCCCGCTGATCGCCGCCGCGGCCCCGCTGCTGCGCGCCTTCGGCATCTCCGGGAAGCTGGCCCGTCTGAACTCGGTGCGCAACCCCCGCCGCACCGCCGCCACCGCCTCGGCCCTGATGATCGGCCTGACCCTGATCACCGGCCTCACGGTCATCGCGGGCAGCGTCCAGGGCGCCATCAACAAGATGGCGGCCGACTCCCTCAAGGCCGACTACGTCGTCTCCATGGCGAACGGGAACGCGCTGTCGCCCGACGTCGTGAAGACCCTCGACGCGACGGACGGCGTCACCGCGACCAGCGGCCTGACCAACTCGCCGTCCCGCATCGACGGCACGACCGAGTACCTGACGGGCGTGAACGGCAAGACGGTCGACAAGCTCGTCGAACTGCCCATGGACAGCGGGAAGTTCACCGTCGGCGGCACGAGCGTCGTGGTCGACGACAAGACGGCGGATGACCACGGCTGGAAGGCCGGATCCACCTTCACCACCACCTACGAGGACGGCAAGAAGCAGCGGCTGACCGTCGCGGGCGTCTACCAGGGCAACGAGATGGTGACGGGCGTGCTGCTCGGCTCCACCACCCTGAACCCGCACATCGACGGCACTGCCTCCGACATGCAGGTCATGCTGAAGACGTCCGGCGGCACCTCCGACGCCACCAAGGACAAGCTGACCAAGGCCCTCGGCGACAACCCGGCGATCCAGGTCCAGGACAAGCAGGACATCTCCAACCAGATCGCACAGGTCTTCACGCTGATGCTGAACATGCTCTACGGCCTGCTCGCCATGGCGGTCATCGTCGCCGTGCTCGGCGTCATCAACACCCTGGCGATGTCGGTCTTCGAGCGTCAGCAGGAGCTCGGGATGCTCCGCGCGATCGGCATCGACCGCAAGGGCATCAAGCGCATGGTCCGCCTGGAGTCCCTGGTGATCTCCCTGTTCGGCGGCGTGCTCGGCATCGGCCTGGGCGTGTTCTTCGGCTGGGCCGCCGGCCGGCTCATCGGCAACTCCATGTCGACGTACGAACTGATCCTGCCCTGGGGCCGGATGGGCGTCTTCCTCGTGCTCGCCGGAGCGGTCGGCATCCTCGCGGCCCTGTGGCCGGCCCGCCGCGCCGCGCGGCTGAACATGCTCGCGGCCATCAAGTCCGAGTAGGCGCGGCGCCACAGCGCAGTGGGGGGTGTCCCGGTGAGGAACCGGGACACCCCCCAACTGCGTACGGGCGAGGGCTAGTTCCAGGTGCGTGCGCGCAGTGCCATGTCCGAGGCGCCGCTCGGCGCCGTCTTCACGGCCAGGATCTGGTTGACCCCGATGCGGTTGCGCTCGAAGCTCAGCGCGGAGGCCGCCATGTAGAGGCGCCAGATGCGGGCCCGGCCGGGGCTGACCAGCTTCAGGGCGTCCTTCCAGCCGGCCTCCAGGTTGCGGACCCACTGGCGCAGCGTGAGCGCGTAGTGCTCGCGGATCGCCTCGACGTCGCGCACCTCGAACCCGGCCCGCTCCAGCAGCGCGGCGGTGGTGCCGACGGGCGCCAGCTCACCGTCGGGGAAGACGTACGCGTCGATGAACTCGTCCACCTCGTACGCCGATTCGTCCTGCTGGGGGCGGCGCGCGATCTGGTGGTTGAGCAGCCGCCCGCCGGGCCTGAGGAGGGCGTACAGATCGCTCGCGTACTCCAAGTACCGCTCGGAGCCGACGTGTTCGGCCATGCCGATGGAGGAGATCGCGTCGTAGGGGCCGTCGCGCACGTCGCGGTAGTCCTGTACGCGGATCTCGACGCGGTCGGTGAGACCCTCCTCGGCGACGCGCTTCCTGGCGTACGCGGCCTGCTCCTGGGAGAGCGTGACGCCGACGACGGTGACGCCGTGCTCGCGGGCGGCGTGGACGGCCATGGAGCCCCAGCCGCAGCCGACGTCGAGCAGCCGCATGCCGGGCCTGAGGCCGAGCTTGCGGGAGATGAGCTCCAGCTTGTCGCGCTGGGCGTTCTCCAGGGTGGCGTCCGGGGACCCGGGGTCCTGCCAGTACGCGCACGAGTAGACCATCGACGGGCCGAGGACCAGCTCGTAGAAGTCGTTGCCGACGTCGTAATGGTGGCTGATGGCCCGCTTGTCGCTGCCCTTGGTGTGCAGGTGGAGGCGGCCCGTGCGGCGCATCTCCTCGGCGGGCGGGGACGGCGGCAGGAACGGTCCTGCGAGCTTCAGCAGCTCGGCGACGCCCGTGCGCACCTCCGGGTCCTTCAGGGCCTGCACGAGGCTTCTGCGCGGGGCCTCGTCGTCGTGCTCCCAGATCAGCCCGGCCATCACGTCCAGCGCCTCGTACAGGTCGCCGTCGACGTCCAGGTCGCCGGCCACCCAGGCGCGGGCCAGGCCCAGCTCGCCGGGCTTCCACAGCAGGCGGCGCAGGGCACGGCGGCTGCGTACGACGAGCACGGGGGCGTCCGGGGGTCCGGCCTCCGACCCGTCCCAGGCGCGAAGGCGCACCGGGAGTTCGGCGCCGAGCAGCTGCTCGGCGATGGTCTTCAGCCGCTGTGCGGCGTCCTGCATGGCGCACACCTCCGTGACAGGGAGAAATCCCGGAACGGTCCAACAGCAGGTAAACACCAACGGGGCCCGCGCGCAGTCCCGTTACTGCGTTACGGATAGGCAAAATACCTGTAGGCACCACGCATTTCACCGCGAAAACACCGAAGGGGCCGCTCGCACCACGGATGGCGAGCGGCCCCTTCGGGCTGTACTACGGCGACGCGGAGGTCAGGAGGCCTTGGCCTTCTCCTCGACCTTCGGCGCCTCGACGACCGCCGGCTTCGGCGCCGGCTTGGCGGCCTCGTAGAACTCCTCGCGCGGAGTCTCCAGGGCGCCGAGCGCTGTGATGTCGCGCTTCTGGAACATGTTGATCGTCCACTCGGCGATCACGCGGATCTTGCGGTTGTACGTCGGCATCGCCATGCCGTGGTAGCCACGGTGCATGTACCAGGCGAGACGGCCCTTGAGCTTGATCTTCATCTTGCCCATGACGATCATCGCGACGCCCTTGTGCAGGCCGAGACCGGCGACCGCACCCTTGTTGGCGTGCTTGTAGTCCTGCTGCGGGAAGCCCCGCATGCCGGAGACCACGTTGTCGCCGAGGACCTTGGCCTGGCGCATGGCGTGCTGCGCGTTCGGCGGGCACCAGGCGTTCGGGTTGCCCGCGGCGCGGCCGACGAGGTCCGGGACCTGGGCGTTGTCGCCCGCGGCCCAGATGTAGTCGGTGCCCTGGACCTGGAGCTTCTCGCTGGTGTCCACGTGGCCGCGCGGGCCGAGCGGGAGACCGAAGCGGGAGAGCGCCGGGTTCGGCTTGACGCCGGCGGTCCACACGATGGTGTTGGAGTCGGCCTCCAGGCCGTTGCTGAGCACGACGTGACCGTCGACGCAGGACGGCATCGTGGTGCTGAGGTAGACCTCGATCCCGCGGGACTCCAGGTGCTTGCGGCCGTAGACGCCGAGCTCCGGGCCCACCTCGGGCAGCACCTTGTCGGCGGCGTCGACCAGGATGAAGCGCATGTCCTCGCGCTTCACGTTCTTGTAGAACTTGGCCGCGTCGCGCGCCAGGTCCTCGACCTCACCGATCGTCTCGGCGCCCGCGAAGCCGCCACCGACGAAGACGAAGGTGAGCGCCTTGCGGCGGATCTCCTCGTCCGTCGTGGACTCGGCCTTGTCGAGCTGCTCGAGCACGTGGTTGCGCAGGCCGATGGCCTCCTCGACGCCCTTCATGCCGATGCCGACCTCGGCGAGGCCCGGCGTCGGGAAGGTGCGGGAGACCGCGCCGAGCGCGATCACCAGGTAGTCGAAGGGCACCTCGTACGCCTCGCCGACGAGCGGGGCGACCGTGGCGACCTTGCGGTCCTGGTCGATGGTGGTGACGCGGCCGGTGAGAATCTCGGCTCCCGGCACAGCGCGTCGCAGCGGGACGACGACGTTGCGCGGCGAGATGCTGCCGGCGGCGGTCTCGGGGAGGAAGGGCTGGTACGTCATGTACGAGCGCGGGTCGACGACCGTGACGGTCGCTTCCGCGTAACGCATCTTCTTCAGGATGCGTCGCGCCGCGTACAGGCCTACGTACCCACCCCCGACAATGAGGATCCTGGGACGCTCCGTGGTGCTCATGCCATCGAGTATCCACCCGAGTGGAGGGGGTCGCTCGTGCGCCCCTTCACAAGGTTGGGTGGGGCCTCTGCTACACTTCGCCGCCCACGTGACCCATGTCATGGGCGTGAAAGGGAACCACGATGCGGCGCCAGTCGTTACTCACCCCTCTTGAGCAGCCACAGTGGGCATTCGGCCGCACTGGACCACTCCCGGATTTCATCTGCGCGTAACACGCCAGGAACCCCGCCCGTCCCGCCCGCAAGTGCCCTGCGGCACACCTGGACGGGTCCAAGGCCCTGTAACGGCGCCCAATGGGACCGATTTCCTTGTGAAGAACTTCACGAACTTTCCCGACGGGGTGTCGCCGGGGCGTGTCGTGAGGCCCCTTTCCGGTGCTCAGACGGTGCGCGGGCCGCTCAGCCGAGGGGGATCTCAGGCGAGCGACCAGGCGATCCCGTCGAGGATGTCGTGCTCGCTGACGACCACTTCGCGGGCTCCGATCCACTCCATGATCAGACGCAGCACGAGGGCGCCGGAGGCGATCACGTCGACGCGGCCGGGGTGGATGACGGGCTGCAGGGCGCGCTGGTCGTGGGTGGACGTCAGCAGCCAGTCCGTGAGCTCGGCGACCTTCTCGTAGGAGATGCGCGCGTGGTGGATCGCCGCCGAGTCGTACGCGTCCAGGCCGAGCGCGAGCGCCGCCACCGTCGTCACCGAGCCGGCCAGGCCGACCAGGGTGCGGGCGTCGAGGATCGGGACGACCTGCGTGACCTTGTCGAGGGCCTCGGCGATGTCGGCGCGGACCGCCTCGACCTGGGCGGGGGTCGGCGGGTCGGTGACCGTGCCGTCCTCGGCCACCAGGTGGCGCTCCGTCATGCGGACGCAGCCGACGTCGACGGACAGGGCCGAGCGGACGGTGTCGTCGCCGACGACGAACTCGGTCGAGCCGCCGCCGATGTCGACGACGAGGTAGGGCTTGTCCAGGTCCGCCCGGCCGGTCAGTTCCTTCGTCGCACCGGCGAACGAGAGCTGGGCCTCCTCGTCGCCCGTGATCACCTCGGGCTCGACGCCCAGGATGTCGAGCACGCCCTGGACGAACTCGTCCCGGTTCTCCGCGTCGCGGGAGGCCGAGGTCGCCACGAAGCGGAGCTTCTCGGCCCCGTGCTCCTTGATCACCGCGGCGTACTCGCGGCAGGCCGCGAACGTGCGCTCCAGCGCCTCGGGGGCGAGCCTGCCGGTCCTGTCCACGCCCTGCCCGAGCCGGACGATCGTCATCCGGCGGTCCAGGTCGACGAGCTCACCGGTCCCGGGGTCCGCGTCCGCGACGAGGAGGCGGATGGAGTTCGTGCCGCAGTCGATGGCGGCGACCCGGGTCATTCGGCCACCTCCGCGGCGGACGCGACGCACGCGCCCTTCTTCCACCACTCCGGCAGCATCGCGAGGGCCTCGTCGCCCAGCGGGTTGACGCCCGGGCCCGCGGCGAGCGAGTGCCCCACGAGGACGTGCAGGCACTTCACGCGGTCCGGCATGCCGCCGGCGCTGGGGAAGCCCTCCAGGACCTCGATGGCGTCACGGCGCGCGAGGTAGTCCTCGTGGGCGGCGCGGTACTGCTTCGCCAGCTCCTCGTCCGTCTTGAGGCGCTCCGTCATCTCCTTCATGACGCCGTTCGCCTCCAGCGTGCCGATGGCCGAGGCCGCGCGCGGGCACGTCAGGTAGTACGTGGTCGGGAACGGCGTGCCGTCCTCCAGGCGCGGGGCCGTCTCGACGACGTCCGGGTTGCCGCAGGGGCAGCGGTGCGCGATGGCGCGCAGACCGCGCGGCGGCCGGCCGAGCTGCTCCTGGAACGCGTGGATGTCGGCGTCCGTGGGCGCGGTGGACTCGGTCTGCGGCGGAGGGGTTTGCATGGCTGTCTTCCGGATCGGTCTGTGGACCTGTCGGTCACGGGTCTGTCGGTCTACGGGGCTGCGGGGCTGCGGGGCTCAGTCGTCCGCCTGGTCGGCCTTGTCGACGCCGTCCCAGACGTTCGCGTACCAGGGGCGGTCGGCGGCGCCCTGCTCGACGCGGCTGGACGCGGTGGCGTGCGGATCGGGCACCACGTACCCGGTCTCGCCCGGCATCACCATGTGCAGCCGCTCGCGGATCCGCTGCTCGGCGTAGGCGTCGTCCTGCCAGCGCGCCTTGTCGTCACGGAGCCGGTCGACGCGCTCCTTGGCCTCCTGCTGCTGGCGCTGCAGGTCCGCGATCTCGCCGCGCTGGGACACGTACTGCCGCATCGGGTAGGCGAGCGCGACGATCAGCGTGCACAGCACGAGGACGAGCAGGGCCGCGCGGCCCGTGAGGCGGGAGCGGCGGGCCTGCCGCTTGTTCTGCGAGCGGTAGACGCGCTCCGCGGTCTGCTCGCCGAGCAGGCGCAGGCGGGTGGCCGTGGAGAATCGGGCCGGGTCGTCGCGACCCCTGTCCCGGAGCTTTCCCGGCATCGCCTCTCCGCCTCCCCGCTACGTACGTACGTCCCCGCACACGGTACGGGACCGAGTGCGGGGACGTACGTAACTACTTGCGGAGCGAGCGTCAGCCCTTGAAGCGGGGGAACGCCGAACGGCCGGCGTAGACCGCCGCGTCGTCCAGGATCTCCTCGATGCGCAGGAGCTGGTTGTACTTGGCGACGCGCTCGGAGCGGGCCGGGGCGCCGGTCTTGATCTGGCCGCAGTTCGTGGCGACGGCGAGGTCGGCGATGGTGACGTCCTCGGTCTCGCCGGAGCGGTGCGACATCATGCACTTGAAGCCGTTGCGCTGGGCCAGCTCGACGGCGTCCAGCGTCTCGGTCAGCGAGCCGATCTGGTTCACCTTGACGAGCAGGGCGTTGGCCGAGTTCTCCTCGATGCCGCGGGCCAGGCGCTCCGGGTTGGTGACGAAGAGGTCGTCGCCGACGAGCTGGACCTTGTCGCCCAGCTTCTCGGTGATGACGTTCCAGCCGGCCCAGTCGTCCTCGTACAGCGGGTCCTCGATGGAGACGAGCGGGTACGCGGAGACGAGCTCCTCGTAGTACTCCGTCATCTCGGCCGCCGAGCGCTCCTTGCCCTCGAACTGGTACTTGCCGTCCTTGTAGAACTCGGAGGCGGCGACGTCCAGCGCGAGCGCGACCTGCTGGCCGGGGATGTAGCCGGCCTCCTTGATCGCTTCGAGGATGAGGTCGAGCGCGGCGCGGTTCGACTCCAGGTTCGGGGCGAAGCCGCCCTCGTCGCCGAGGCCGGTCGACAGGCCCTTGGCCTTCAGCACCTTCTTGAGGGTGTGGTAGACCTCGGTGCCCCAGCGCAGGGCCTCGGAGAAGGACTCCGCGCCGATCGGGGCGATCATGAACTCCTGGATGTCGACGTTCGAGTCGGCGTGCGACCCGCCGTTCAGGATGTTCATCATCGGGACGGGCAGCAGGTGCGCGTTCGGACCGCCGAGGTAGCGGAAGAGCGGCAGGTCGCTGGCCTCGGACGCGGCGTGGGCCACGGCGAGGGAGACGCCCAGGATGGCGTTGGCGCCGAGCGAGCCCTTGTTGTCGGTGGCGTCCAGGTCGAACATCGCCTGGTCGATCAGGCGCTGCTCGGTGGCGTCGTAGCCGACGAGCTCCGGGCCGATCTGCTCGATGACGGCGAGGACGGCCTTCTCGACGCCCTTGCCCTGGTAACGGTTGGGGTCACCGTCACGGAGTTCGATGGCCTCGAAGGCACCGGTGGAGGCACCGGACGGAACAGCAGCACGACCCGTGCTGCCGTCGTCGAGGCCGACCTCGACCTCGACCGTGGGGTTGCCTCGGGAGTCCAGGATTTCCCGGGCTACGACGACGTCGATGGACGGCACGAGCATCTCCTTCTGGGATGTGACGCAACGGAGGCGGGGTGCCTTGATTACGCAGTCCCGCAACCCTGAGCCTAACCGGCTCCCGGGCATCGGCCATCCGGACGCCCGCCTCGTGGACAACGCCGAGAGCGAAATGTTCCTTAACGGAACAAAGACAGCGACCCCCGTCCCGGAGAACCGGAACGGGGGTCGCCGAAGTGAGCGGCCCGTGGGGACGGGGGCGGTGCCTCGGACGCGGCGTCCGCCGATGCCGGGTCCGGGGCGGTCCTCGGGTCGTGCCCGGGACCTACTTCAGGTGCAGCTGCTGACCGGGGTAGATCAGGTCGGCGTCGCTGACGATGTCCTTGTTGAGCTTGAAGACCTTCTGCCAGCTGGTGCCGTGCGCCGAGGCGATCTCGCCCAGGGTGTCGCCGGTCTTCACCTTGTACTCGCCGTCACCCTTCTCGACCTTCTTGCCGGTCGGGGTGGTGACGGTGTCCTTCTTCGACTCCTGCTGCGGCTGCTGGCGCTGCTCGGAGCGGGTCGTCGTGGAGGAGTCGGCGCGCTGCTCGGTCTTCTGCTGCGGCTGCGACTGCTGCGGGGCCTCGGGGGCCGGGGCGGAGTTGCCCGTGGAGGCGCCGGACAGGCCCACGCCACAGCTCGGCCAGGCGCCCTTGCCCTGCGCGGCGAGGACCTTCTCGGCGACCGAGATCTGCTGGGCCTTGGAGGCCTGGTCGGCGGAGGACGCGTAGGCGGTGCCGCCGTACGCGGCCCAGGTCGAGGAAGAGAACTGGAGGCCACCGGTGTAACCGTTGCCCGTGTTGATGGACCAGTTGCCACCGGACTCGCACTGCGCGACCTGGTCCCACTCGGAGGTGGAGGCGGCGGAGGCCGAGGTGGCGCCCATCAGCGGGACGGCGACGGCGGCACCGGCGACACCGGCGAGCGTGGCGACACGGACGGCCTTGGACGGACGGCGGTGCTTGCCCTTGCTGGAAAGCAGCATGGAGAGATCCCCTCACCGACGCCTACGAGGTGAGCTGTCGGGTTCGGGCCAGTGAGTGCCCGGCCGCGCATCTGGTGCGCGGCTTAACCCCTAGCCGTTCAGGTCTCCCTGAGCGGCACTTACCTGGGTCCCCCGCTCCTGCCTACGGCGCTGACGCGTCGACTGTTCCCGTACGGACGTTGGCAGGATTCGGCGTGACGTCCGTCGGGGCCCGCTGTGGCGAGCGGTCAGACCGTAAGCAGTCGATCCGCCCGATTTCAAAGACGATCAGGGTCTTTGAGACTCATGTCTCACTCGAACAAAACCGGACATACGTGCCCCAACTCGCCCTGAACTCCCGCTACTTTTCACCCGTTTCGGCACCAAGATCCAGACTCTGACCAGGAAGGATGAGGTCCGGGTCGGAGCCGACGGCCTTCTTGTTCAGGTCGTAGAGCGCGGCCCACCCGCCGTGCACGTCCTGGGCGTCGGCGATGTCCCAGAGGTTGTCGCCGGAGCGGACCGTGTAGGCCTCGCCGGCGCGCTCGTCGTCGCGCGAGGCGTGACGCCCCTCCCCCGTACGGGAGTCGGGGGTCTCGTCGGCGGCCTGACCGCCGCGGTGCCGGCCGCCGCCGGTGGCGTCACCCGAGGCGTCGCCCGAGGCGGAGGGGGCCGGGGTGGCGGAGTCCGAGGACTGCGGGTCGGCAGGGGAATCAGCGGCTGACTGTCCGGACTTGTCCGAGTTATCGCTCTTGGGGTCCGCCGACCCGCCGCTCGCGTCGTCACTCGCCTCGCCGCCCGCCCTGTCACCTCCCTTGTTACCGGAGGTATCTCCCGAGGCGTCAGCTGACGGGTCGTCCGAAGCGGAACCCGAAGCGGAACCCGACGGATCGTCCGACGGGCTGCCCGACGCGCTGTCCGATGCGCCGGACTCGTCGTGATTCTTCTCTCCCGAGGTCCCGGCCGCGTCGTCCGCCGACCCGCCCGATCCGGACGGCTGCGGGGAGGCGCTCGCGCCCGGGTCGACATCGGCCGAGTCGTCGCCCTTGGTGAGACCCGCCACGACCGAGCAACTCGGCCACGCGGCGATCCCCCGGTCGTCGAGCACCTTCTCGGCGACGGCGATCTGCTGCGATCTGCTGGCCTCGTCGGCGCGCGGCGCGTAGTCGAGACCGCCGTACTGCTCCCACATCTCCTGCGAGAACTGCAGCCCGCCGTAGTACCCGTTGCCCGCGTCCAGGCTCCACTGGCCGCCGGACTCGCACTCGGCGAGCTTGTCCCACGTGGCGGTGGAGGCGGCGCTCGCCCCGGTCGCGGCGAACAACGGGATCGCGATGGCGCTGCCCGTGACGCCCGCGGCGACGATGAGTGCGGGAGCCTGACGGGGGCGACGGTGACGACCGTTCCCGGAGAGCATGCGGTTGCCTTTCGCGAGACTGATGCTGCTGCGCGCGACATGTGATGCGGTGGTGCAGGTGGTGCCGGTTGTGCGTCTGTCGCGATGACTGGTGAACGTAGCGGGACTCGAACGCTTGTCACAAGTCGATGCAGCGCAGATCACGTGAAAGTCACAGACTTGACGGTCTGTCAGTTACAGGGCGCTCCCGCAAGGTCCGCACCGGGCGTGCGTGCAGGGCCCGTCAACCGGTCTGACGGGGTGTGAACTCGACCGGCAGCGTGCGCAGTCCACGCATGATGAGTCCGCCGCGCCAGCGCAGATCGGCCGGATCCTGGGCAAGCCGCAGATCCGGCAGACGCGTCAGCAGCGTGGCGAGCGCCGTCTGTCCCTCCAGACGCGCGAGGGGGGCGCCGAGGCAGTAGTGGATGCCGTGGCCGTACCCGAGGTGCTGGTTGTCGCGGCGCGAGAGGTCGAGGGTGTCGGGCTCCTCGAAGCGCGCCGGATCACGGTCCGCGGCGGCGAGCACGACGAGCACCGGGTCGCCCGCGGCGATGCCCTGGCCGCCGATGCTCAGCGGCTCCGTCGCGAACCGCCAGGTGGCCAGCTCCACCGGGCCGTCGAAGCGCAGCAGCTCCTCGACGCCGGTCTCCAGGAGGCCCCGCTCCCCCGCCGCGAGCGAGTGCTGCAGACGCTCGCGCTGTTCGGGGTGGTGGAGCAGGGCGTACGTGCCGTTGCCGATCAGGTTGACCGTGGTTTCGAAACCGGCGAAAAGCAGGATGAAGGCCATGGCCGCGGCTTCGTTCTCGGTGAGGTGCTCGCCGTGGTCGGAGGCGCGGATGAGCCCCGAGATCAGGTCGTCGCCCGGGTCGGAGCGCTTGCGGTGGATCAGCTCGGCGAGATAGCCGCGCATCTTCTTCACGGACCGCGCGACACCGCCGCGCGGTCCCCCTCCGTGGCGGATCATCATCCCCGCCCAGTCCCGGAAGTCGTCCTGGTCCTCGCGCGGGACGCCGAGCAGGTCGCAGATCGCGTAGATGGGGAGCGGGAAGGCGAAGTCGTGGATGAGGTCGGCCTCGCCCTTCGCCGCGAACCGGTCGATGAGGTCGTCCGTCAACTCCTGTACGCGGGGCGCGAATTCGGCCACTGTACGCGGGGTGAACGCCTTGGAGACGAGGCGGCGCAGGCGGGTGTGGTCCGGCGGGTCGATGTTGAGCAGATGCGTCATCAGCTCGGCCTTGCGCTCGCCGGGGATGCCGGTCTTGCCCTTGGCGTGGGTGGGCTCGGCGTGGTGGTCCGGATTCTTGCTGAGCCGCGGGTCGGCGAGGGCCTGGCGGGCGTCGGCGTACCGGGTGACAAGCCAGGCCTCGACGCCGCTGGGCAGGGTGGTGCGGTGCACGGGGGCGTGCTCGCGCAGCCAGGCGTAGGCGGGGTACGGGTCGCTCGCGAACTCCCAGGTGAAGAGCTCGGGCATCGCGGCAAAGGCGTCGGGGGCGGGGCTCTCGGTCACTCCCCGACCGTATCCGGCGCGGCCGGGTCGGACCCCGCGAGGCCTTCGGCGGCCCGCACCGCGTCCCGGTACGCCCGCGCCGCCGCCCTGAGCGCCGCCTCCGGGTCGACCCCGGCGGACTCCGCGTCCAGGGCCAGGGCGAGGAGTTCGTAGCCCACGCCGTCGCCCGTCGGGACCGGCACGTCCAGGCCCGCCGTGCGCACGCGGGAGCCGAGCTTCGCGGCGAGGGCGAGACCGGGCTGGCCGACCGGGACGCCGTCCGTCACCGAGGTCCGCTGTTTCTCCTCGGCCTTGGTGCGCAGCCAGTGCTCCTTGACCTCGTCCGGGGTCGTGGCCGTGTCGTCGCCGAAGACGTGCGGGTGGCGGTGGATGAGCTTGGTGACGATGCCGCCCGCGACGTCGTCGATGGAGAAGGGGACGGCGTCCTCGTCCGGCTCCGCCGATCCCGCCGTCCCCGCCTCCTGCGCGATGCGCGCGTGGAAGACGACCTGGAGGAGTACGTCGCCGAGCTCCTCGCGCAGCTCCTCCCGGTTCCCCGTCTCGATCGCCTCGACCAGTTCGTACGCCTCCTCGATCGCGTACTTCGCGAGGTCCTCGTGGGTGCGCTGCTTCGACCAGGGGCACTCGCGGCGGATGCGGTCCATGACCTGGACGAGGTCGAGGAGGCGGGCGCCCGGCAGGTCGTAGGAGCCGGGGAGGAGTTCGAGGGAGGGCATCTGTTCCCGGCCGGAGCCGGCGAGGGACGCGAGGCCGTCGGTGAGGAGGCGGTCGCCCTCGGCCGTGGCGAGGACGACGACGGTGCGCCCGCCGTCGGCGCACCGGTCGACCAGCTCCCGGGCCGTCGGGGTCCCCGGCGTGACCTCGACGCCCGCCTCCTTCAGATACGGCAGCTGCGGGTGCGCGGCTTCGGCGCACAGCACCTCGTCGGCGCCGCGCAGGACGGACCACGCCTGCCAGGACAGCAGCCCGGGGGCGACCCGGTGGCTGGTGGTGAGCAGGACGATGCGGCCGGCGTCGCCGGTGGTGGTGTCGTGCACCTCTGAGTCGTTCACCGGTCGAACGTAACGCAGGCCGCCGACAGTCCCCGTTACGCGGTCTGCTGCTGTTCGGACGCGGGCTGCTCGGTGACCTGCTTGAGCCAGGGCGTCTTCGCCTCGACGAGCCGGCTGCGCGGCGTCACCGACCAGGAGCCGTAGCGCGGGTTCAGGTCGACGTTCAGTTCCTTGGACGCCGTGCCGAGCGCCTTCCAGAACGCGGTCTGGCCCTCCTGCGTCTGCATGTCGGCGCCGAGCGCGGTGGCCAGCTTCTGCGCCTCGATCTCGGTGCGCAGGCTCTCGGTCAGCCGCTTCGGGGCGACGCTGTACTGCGACAGCCAGGCGGTCTCCAACCGCTGCGATCCGCCCGCCTGTTGCTCCAGGCCGGACCGCATGTCCTGCATCTCCTTGCGGGTGACGGTGACGCCCGCGTCGGTGGCGGCCCGGTGCAGCACCCGGTCGAGGACCATCGTCTGCAGCGTGTTGCGGGTGAGGCCGCCCGTCTTGGCGACGGCCTGCTCGTACTGTGCGCGGTCGCCGGTGGCGGCCTGCTGCGCGTCCCGCACCTCGTTCACCCGGGTCTCCAGCTGGGAGACCGTGATGCGCTGGCCGCCGACGACGGCCGCGGCGCCGGGGTGCGCTTCGCTTCCGCAGGCGGTGAGGAGGGGGACGGCTACGGCGGCGGAGGTGAGCGCGATGGCGGTACGGCGGCTGTTGCGGCGGTGCAAGGTAAGCCTCCCTGCGAACAGTTCGTGGGCATTCCGCCGCGCGAAGCGCGTCCGTGACGGGCGGTGGTCGGGCGACGGCGGGCGCACAAAGTCTGGCGTTGATCGATGGTAGGAGGTGGCCGACTGCTCGGCCACCTATTCGACAACGATTCGCGGCGAGTTGAGGCACTCGCCGCAGGCCGGACCCGGCTCAGCCGACGATGGCGACCGGCGCGTCCCACGCGCTGCGGTCCACGGTGATCGTGTAAGCGCCGCGCTTCTCCTTGCTGTTGACCATGTACTGGTGGCCGCGGCTGTGGTTCGTGTAGAGCGACGTGGACCAGGGCCAGTCGGAGGTCGTCGTGTTCGTCTTGTCCCACTTGGCGTACCAGAGGTTGCCCGGCAGGTCGGTGCGGTTCTTCTCGGTGGCGATGGCCGCGGCGCTGGAGCTGCTGAAGCCGTAGTAGCCCGCGCGGTAGGTCTTGGTGCGCAGGGTCTTGGTGAAGGCGCGTACGTAGGTGAGCACGGCCTTGTTGCAGGACGCGTTCTTGATGTCGTACGGCTCCATGTCGAGGTAGAGCGCGCTGCCCGCCTTCATGCCGAGCGCGGACGCCTTGGCCACGGCGTCCTTGCCGTCCGCGGCGCCGAGTTGCGCGGCGTTCGCCGTGGTCATCTTCTCGTTGCGGGTGCCGGTCTGGCACGGCGGCTGGGCGCCTACGTAGAGCGGAATGAGCTTCCAGCCCTGGGAGTTGACCGTCTTGACCCAGGACTTGGTCAGGTTGGGCTGGCCGCAGCCGCGGTTCTTGCCGCCTATGTAGACGGCCGCAGCGCCGTAGAAGCCGGTGCGCCAGGCCTTCATCGCGGCGGCGGACGGCGCGGTGCAGGCGTCGAAGGCACGGCCGGTGTACGTCTTCTGCGCGGGCCACGTCGTGGCCGCCGAGGCGTTGGTCGCGGCGAACGCGGCCCCCGCCGCGACCACCGCCCCCGCGGCGCCCCAGGCGACGTAGCGCTTGCGCTTGGACTGTCTGTGGCTGCCGCCGCCGGACTTGGACATGAGATCCCCACCCCTGTTGCTCTGCTGGTCTGCTGACCGGCCGGTCCGCCGGAAAACTTCGGCCCGCCGGTCCGCGATCGCTCTTCGTCGATCTTCGGCAACGAAAGATAACCGGTCGGCAGGAGGGCGTCAGCCTCGGACCTGGCCCAGCCACTGCAGCGTGCGGCGGACCTCCGCCGGGAACGGGTGGCCGGGGCCGTGCAGCCGCTCGGAGTCGTGCAGCAGGCGGACCAGGGTCTCGTGGGCGGCGCCCCGGTCGCCGACGGCGAGCAGCAACTGGCCGATGCGGCGGCGCACTTCGAGGGCGAGGCGCAGGTCCGTCGTCGCGTACTGGTTCTCGTAGTACGGCAGCAGGGCACGGTACTCGGCGAGCGCCGCGGCCGGTTCGCCGAGGGCTTCCAGGCACTGGGCGGCCTCGTAGCGGAACTGGAGCGAGGCCGGGTCGGCGTGTCCGGCCTCGGCGGCGCGTTCGTCGGCGAGGCGGCGCAGTTCGGGCAGGGCGCGGCGGTACTGGCCGTCGTCCATGAGCGTCGCGGCGTACTGCTTGCGCAGGGTGCGCACGACCGGCGAGTGCTCGCCGTGCTGGGCCGCCGCGGCGGGCAGGATCGCGCCGAGGATGTCGACGGCCTGTGTGATGCGGCCCTCGCCGAGCAGGCGCTTGACCTCGTCGACGGCGACCGCGACGTCCGGGCGCTCGTCCTGGACCCCCTGGATCGCGGCGCCGGCGGGCTGCGGCGCGGGCGTCACGGCGCGGTCCGGCCAGGGGGCGTGGGGGCGCAGGAAGGGGCGGGTGGGGTCGAGCGGACGGCCGGTGGGCACGCCCCGGCCGGGCAGCAGCGGGAGCAGTTCCTCGTACGTGCGCTGCGCGGAGGCGGGCCGGTGCTGCGGGTCCTTGGCGAGCAGGCGCAGGACGAGGTTCTCCAGGGGCTCCGGTACTTCGGGGCGCAGCCGGCGGACCGGGAGCGGGGCCTCGTACAGGTGGCGGTGGAGGATGCCGAGGGCGGTGGTACCCGCGAACGGGACGTCGCCGCTGAGGAGTTCGTGCAGCAGCACGCCGAGCGCGTACAGGTCGGTGTACGGGCCGACGGCGCCGCCCATGGCCTGCTCGGGCGCCATGTAGGCGGGCGTGCCGATGGGTGAGCCGGTGTGCGTCAGGCGGGTGGTGTCGGTGTCCATGACCGAGGCGACGCCGAGGTCGAGGACGGTGACCGTGCCGTCCTTCTTCACCATGACGTTGCGCGGCTTGAGGTCGCGGTGCACGATCGGCACCGCGTGCACGGCGGAGAGCACGGCGCACAGCTGCGCGGCGACGGAGACGGCCCACTGCCACGGGTAGGGGTCGTGCTCGGCGAGGTGGTCGGCCAGGTCGGACCCGTCGATGTACTGCATGACGAGGTACAGCAGGGAGGAGGGGCCGTCGCCCTCGGTGCCCGCGTCGTGCACGGTGACCAGGCCGGGGTGGTCGACCTGGGCGGTGACGCGGCACTCGCGCAGGAAGCGGCGGCGCAGCTCGTCGGCCTCGGCGCCCGCGACCCGGTCGGGGCGCAGCAGCTTCACGGCGACGCGGCGGTCGAGGCGCTGGTCGTACGCCGTCCAGACCTGGCCCATGCCGCCCTGTCCGATGAGCGTGGAGAGTTCGTAGCGCCCGGCGATGACGCGGCCGCCGCTCGTCGGCAGTGCGCTCACCGGCCGCCGTCCTGCTTGCGCAGGTAATCGCTCAGCTCGTCCAGCTCGGCGCGGACCTGGTCGATGCGCTGCGGGGGCTGGCCCTGGGGCTGCTGCGGCGGCGCGGGCGGCGGGACGGGCGTGGGCGCC
>NZ_JAAGMG010001485.1 GCF_010548525.1 Streptomyces sp. SID14478 | reverse complement strand
GCCGGGGCGGCGGGCACGGCGGCGCCGTTCGTGATGCTGGGCGGGCTGCTGCTGGTCGCCTCCGGCCTCGGCGCCCGGGAGGCGACCCGGTCGCGCCCGCCGGGCCCTGTCCACAGCGGCCCCGGGGCACGTCGTGGCCACTCGCGCAGTTCCCCGCGCCCCTGAAGGACCGGGGTCTGCCGGGTGGGGCGTCGCGTCGCTGTCCGACGGCCGGTGGGGCTGTCACGCCGTTCTCCGCGCCCCTGGAACCTCCGCTGGCTCAGGGATGCTGCGCGGAGCGCATGCTTCAGGGAAGCGGGAACCGCGCGCAGCAGGACCACGGGCCCGCGGCCGCGAGCGAAAGCCACCCCACAGAGGCAGGCGCGCGATCACCCCGAGCTCAACAACCCCCGAGCCGCAACGACCCGCCCCGCCCCGGCGGGGTACGGCAACCTCCGGGCCAGAATCTCGACCGCCCCCAGAGCCCGGGCGCCCGCCTCTCCGCCCAGGGCCGCCGCATGGACCACCCCGGCTTCCACCTCGGCCAGCCGTTCCCCGGTGCCCCGGGCCCGCTCCACCTCCGCGGCGGCGACCCGCCGCGCCGACTCCCGTTCCCCGCCCAGCAGATGACCCCACGCAGCGAGCACCGGTGCCTCTCCGTCCCGCAGCAGGCCGGGCACCAGCTCGGGCCGTCCCCGGAGCAGCGCCAGTTCGGCCCGGGCGGTGCGCACCTCGAAAAGGGCCTGCTGATCCATCCCCGCCGCACGCTCGCCCCGCCCGAGCAGCTCGTCGACCCCCTGAGGCGTACCGCCCCGCATCCGCACCCGCGCCAGCGCGGCCAGCGCGTACGCCAACGACCAGGAGTCATCCGCGTCGACGGCGGCCAGGGCCGTCTCGGCGACCTCCCGTGCCACCTCCGACTCCCCGAGCTGCAGCCACAGTTCCGCCAGATTGGCCCGCTCGAACGCGGCCGCGTGCGGATCCCCCGACTCCTCGGCGAGCCCGAGCGCCCGCTCACCGGTGGCGACGGCCTCCCGCAGCCGCCCCTCCCGCCGCGCGTTCTCCCGCAGCACCGACAGCACCGAGCCGAGCAGCGCCGAGTCCCCGTACGCCTCGGCCGGTGCGAGCGCCCGGCCG
>NZ_JAAGMG010001452.1 GCF_010548525.1 Streptomyces sp. SID14478 | reverse complement strand
CCACTCCACGGGGACGACGGCCTCGGCGCCGGGCGGCAGCGGGGCGCCGGTCATGATGCGGGCGGCCTGGCCGGGGCCGACGGTGGGCTGCTCGGCCTGGCCCGCCGCGACGTCGCCGATCACCGTGAGCACGGCGGGGAACTCCTCGCTCGCGCCCGCGACATCGGCGACACGCACCGCGTACCCGTCCATCGAGCTGTTGTCGAACGGGGGCAGCGAGACCGGCACCGTCACGTCCTCGACGAGCACACAGCCCTGCGCGTCGAGGAGTTGCAGCTCGATGGGGTCGAGCGGGTGGACGGTGCTGAGGATGTCCTCAAGGTGCTCGTCCACCGACCACAGCTGCTGGCCGGTGGCGGACGAGGTGGTCGCGCTGCTCAAAGTGCTACATCTCCTTGGTGACGTAACTGCGGAGCCAGGTGCGGAAGTCCGGGCCCAGGTCCTCACGTTCGCACGCGAGTGTGACAATGGCACGCAGATAGTCTCCCCGATCACCGGTGTCATAGCGGCGGCCCTTGAAGACGACGCCGTGCACCGGGCCGCCCACGCTCTCGTCGGCGGCGAGCTGCTGCAGGGCGTCGGTGAGCTGGATCTCGCCGCCGCGGCCCGGCTGGGTCTTGCGCAGTATGTCGAAGACCGCCGGGTCCAGCACGTACCGGCCGATGATCGCGTAGTTCGAGGGGGCGTCGGCCGGTTCCGGCTTCTCCACCAGATCGGTCACCCGCACCACGTCACCATCCGCGGTGGTGCGCACCGCGGCGCAGCCGTACAGGTGGATCTGCGAGGCCTCGACCTCCATCAGCGCGATCACGCTGCCGCCGTGCTGCTCCTGGACCTCGACCATCCGCGCGAGCAGCGGGTCGCGCGGGTCGATCAGGTCGTCACCGAGCAGCACCGCGAACGGCTCGTCGCCCACGTGCGGGGCCGCGCACAGCACCGCGTGGCCCAGGCCCTTGGGGTCGCCCTGGCG
>NZ_JAAGMG010001409.1 GCF_010548525.1 Streptomyces sp. SID14478 | reverse complement strand
CGGCGCCGACGACCTCGTCGGGTACACCACGTACCTCGACCGGGTGCCGGTCCGCCCGGGGCAGCGCCGCCACGGCTCGGACAACAAGGTGGAGTCGGAGCGCGCCGAGTTCGCGCTCGACCTGGCGCGGCGCGGGCACCGCGTCGCGGTGGTGTCGGGCGGCGACCCCGGCGTCTTCGCGATGGCGACAGCGGTGCTCGAAGTGGCCGCGGAGGAGCGCTACGCGACGATCCCGGTACGGGTCCTGCCGGGCGTCACCGCCGCCAACGCCGCCGCCGCGAAGGCCGGCGCGCCCCTCGGCCACGACTACGCCACGCTCTCCCTGTCCGACCGGCTCAAGCCGTGGGAGGTCATCGCGGAGCGGCTGCGCACGGCGGCCACGGCCGATCTCGTCCTGGCGCTCTACAACCCCGGTTCGCGCAGCCGCACCTGGCAGGTCGGCAAGGCGCGGGAGCTGCTCCTGGAGCTGCGGCTGCCGGACACCCCGGTCGTCGTGGCCCGTGACGTCGGCGGCCCCGAGGAGTCGATACGGGTGATACGCCTGGCCGACCTGGAGCCGTCCGAGGTCGACATGCGCACGCTGCTCATCGTCGGCTCGTCCCAGACGCAGGCCGTGGCCCGGGGCGACGGCCGGACGGTGGCGTGGACGCCGCGGCGCTACCCGGAGACCGGCGCGCCCTGAGCATGGCGGCGGACCCAGTCGGCGGCCTCCTCGACGGTGGCCGCCAC
>NZ_JAAGMG010001371.1 GCF_010548525.1 Streptomyces sp. SID14478 | reverse complement strand
TGGCTCGGCGGAGGCGGGGGAGTGCGGCGGTACCTGCCCCTCGGGCGGTACCTGCCCCTCGGGCGGTACCGGGTTCTCAGCGTCGGCGGGCCTTTCCATCACCGACGCAGCGTAGTCCTCCGCGGCGTGCGAAGCGGGACGCCTCCGTACGGAGCACTGCATGTCGCTTCCTGACCGATCAAGCCATTCTTGGGCCTGATTCCACTTCC
This sequence comes from Streptomyces sp. SID14478, assembly GCF_010548525.1. Lineage (GTDB taxonomy): Bacteria > Actinomycetota > Actinomycetes > Streptomycetales > Streptomycetaceae > Streptomyces. The sequence continues at coordinate 463 of NZ_JAAGMG010001371.1, read as the reverse complement.
CTCCCGGACCGTGGATCTCGCGTCAATTGGAGCTATTTGCCCTGAGTGGTGACCGCTTTCAACTGTCGGGTGGGGCGCACCACCCCGGGTCGCCGCAGGTCATGAGTGCGCCCGCGCGGGCCGTTGTGCGCCGTCCGTCGCCACGACACGGTGGGGTGAGCTCCGGGAGAGTCGTCGCGGCCCGCTCAAGAGTGCGGTACCGTCCAACGCTGTGAGCCCTGTACGTCGCTGTTCTCGCACCGCTTGCGGCCGTCCCGCCGTCGCGACGCTGACGTACGTCTACGCCGACTCGACCGCGGTCCTCGGCCCGCTCGCCACCTACGCCGAACCCCACTGCTACGACCTGTGCGCCGAGCACTCCGAGCGCCTCACCGCGCCGCGCGGCTGGGAAGTCGTCCGGCTCGCCGGCGGCAGTGGCCCCAGCCGCCCCAGCGGGGACGACCTGGAGGCCCTCGCCAACGCC
>NZ_JAAGMG010001335.1 GCF_010548525.1 Streptomyces sp. SID14478 | reverse complement strand
GTGGCCGCGGCCGCTGCGGTCGGTTCGGTGAGCAGCGCGGCGGGGACGAGCACCCGGGCGACGACGCCGGCGACCGGTGCCTCCCCGAGCCGGACCTCGATGCCGCACTTGCGGGCGAGCGCGCCGACCACGAAGTGGCCGAGGAACTTGGTCGGTTCGGCCATGAAGCTGGCGGTGCCGGACAGCCGTACGTTGGCCTCGGCGAGCGCCTGAGTGTCCATGCCCAGCCCGTGGTCGACGATGGCGATGAGATACCCGGCGCTGGTGCGCCGCCCCTCGACCTCCACCTCGGAGTCCGGCGGCGAGAAACTGAGCGCGTTCTCCACCAACTCGGCGAGCAGATGCGCGAGTTCCGCGACGACGGCGCCGCTGACGTGCGCGGGTTCGACGCGGCGCAGCGTGACCCGCCGGTACTCCTCGACCTCGGACAGCGAGGCCCGCAGCACGTCGGTCACGGACAGCGGGGTCGACCACGTGCGCGGGCTGGACTCCCCGGCGAGCACGAGCAGCGATTCGGCGTTGCGGCGCATACGGGTGGCCAGGTGGTCGAGTTCGAAGAGGTTGGCGAGGGTGTCGGGGTCGGCGTCCTCGTGCTCCAGCTTGTTGATGAAGCCGATCTGCCGGCGCACCAGGTTCTGGTTCCGGCGGCCGAGGTTGACCAGCGACTCCGTGGTGTTGCGGCGCAGCACGGCCTGCTCGGTGGCGAGGTCGAACGCGGCGCGCTGCACCCGGTCGAACGCCTCCGCCACGTCCCGCACCTCGGCCCCGGCGTGCCCGTCGAGGGCGAGCGGCGAGGGCGGCGCGGGCGCCTCACCGGCGG
>NZ_JAAGMG010001290.1 GCF_010548525.1 Streptomyces sp. SID14478 | reverse complement strand
CCGTCGCGTGCTCGCGCAGCCGGGCGACCTCGGGCAGGTGCACCGGCGCCTCCTGGCGCCACACCAGCTCGACCCGCACCTCACCGGCGACGCGCTCCTTGAGCCCGGCCGGGGTGTCGCAGGCGATGACCCGCCCCGCGTCGAGCACGGCGACCCGGTCGAGGACGGTCTCGGCCTCGATGACGTTGTGGGTGACCAGCAGCACGGTCGTCCCGCGCTCGGCCCGGCGCCGGTCCACGGCGGCCCACACGGCCCGCCGGGCGACCGGGTCCATGCCGGTCGTCGGCTCGTCGAGCACGAGCAGCTGCCGCTCGCCGACCAGCGCGGCGGCGAACGTGGCGAGCCGGCGCTGCCCGCCGGACAGCTTCTTCAGCGGCCGCGAGGCGAGCGGGGTGAGCCCCAGTTCGTCCAGGACGTCGTCGCGCGCGGCCCGCGCGTCCTTCAGCGGGAGCCCGCGCAGCCGTCCCGTGGTCTCGGCGGCCAGCGACACGGTGAGCTCGTCGAGGGCGGTCGAGTCCTGGCCGAGGTAGGCGAGGATCCGCGCGGCCCGCTCCGGGTGGCGCACGATGTCGTGCCCGAGGATCTCCACGCTGCCCGCGTCGGGCCGCATCAGTCCGGTGAGCTGTCGTACGAGCGTGGTCTTGCCTGCGCCGTTGGGCCCGAGGAGTCCGAAGATCTCGCCGCGCCGGATGTCGAGCCGTACGCCGTCCGTGGCCCGCACCTCCGGCGTCGCGGGCGTCCCGCGGCGCCCGCGCACGGGCGGATACGTCTTGCTGAGCCCGCGCACCGCGCACACGACAGCGGCCCCCTTACGGGGCGGGGCGGCGTCGCCGGTGCGCGTACTCACGAAGAACGAGAGTACGGGGTCCGGCCCGCCTCATTGCGCGCGGGGCCGGACATATGAGGCGGCTCGCCCTTCCGACGGGCGTGGACGTCAGTCCCCCGCCGTCGCGTGTTCCGTGGTGGTCCGCACGTCGATCTCGCGCCAGAACCCGGCCCGGATCGCGTACCGGTCGTGCTCGTCGATCTGGTCGTCCTTGTGGGCGAGCAGGCCGAACCGCGCCGCGTAACGCAGCAGCTCCCCGTCGATGCGGTGCGGCACCCGCGGGTACATGGTGGACAGCTTCTGCAGCTGGACCTGGTCGGCCAGGCGTGCCATCCAGCGCCGGGCGAAGACCTGTCCCACCTCGTACGGGTCGCCGCCGACGGCGGTGATGTCCTCCTCGCGGTCGGCCCAGCGCTGCTCCGCGGTGGTGACCTGGGCGAGCGTGGGCAGGGACGCCGCCTCGGCGGGCTCGGCGGTGCCGCCGGGCCGCTCCACCCAGCCCTTGTCGGAGGACCAGCGCAGCGTCGCGTTGGCGGGGTGCTGGCCGGGCT
>NZ_JAAGMG010001246.1 GCF_010548525.1 Streptomyces sp. SID14478 | reverse complement strand
CGGCGCCGGGTGATCGGCGCGGCCGTGTTCCTGCGCCGCCCGGACCGGCTCGCGTTCGACGGCGACGACCTGCTGGTGGCCGGGCAGCTGGCCACGCACAGCGCGCTCGGCATCGACAAGGCGGTGCTGTACGGGCGCGAGGCGTACATCGCGGACGAGCTGCAGCGGACCATGCTGCCCGAGACCCTGCCGCGCCCGACGGGCGTGCGGCTCGCCTCGCGCTATCTCCCGGCGGCGGAGACGGCCCGGGTCGGCGGCGACTGGTACGACGCGATCCCGCTGCCGGGCAGCCGGGTCGCGCTGGTCGTCGGCGACGTCATGGGCCACTCGATGACCTCGGCGGCCATCATGGGCCAACTGCGCACCACCGCACAGACGCTGGCCGGGCTCGACCTGCCGCCGCAGGAGGTCCTGCACCACCTGGACGAGCAGGCCCAGCGGCTCGGCACCGACCGCATGGCGACGTGCCTGTACGCGGTCTACGATCCGGTCGCGCACCGGATCACCATCGCCAACGCCGGGCATCCGCCGCCCGTCCTGCTGCACCTGGGCGGCCGCGCCGAGGTGCTGCGCGTCCCGCCGGGCGCGCCGATCGGCGTCGGCGGCGTCGACTTCGAGGCGGTCGAGCTGGACGCCCCGGCAGGCGCGACGCTGCTCCTGTACACGGACGGCCTGGTCGAATCGCGCCTGCGCGACGTGTGGACCGGCATAGAGCAGCTGCGCGAACGGCTCGCGGCCACCGCCCAGTTGACCGGCCCGGACCATTCGCCGCCGCTGGAGGCGCTGTGCGACGAGGTCCTCGACATGCTCGGCCCGGGCGACCGGGACGACGACATCGCGCTGCTCGCCGCCCGGTTCGACGGGATCGCGCCGAGCGACGTGGCGTACTGGTCCCTGGAGCCCGAGGACACGGCGCCCGGCCGGGCCCGCCGCCTCGCCCGAAGCGCCCTGGCCCGCTGGGGACTTGAAGAGATGACGGACTCGGTCGAGCTGCTGGTCAGCGAGGTCGTCACGAACGCGGTGCGCTACGCCTCACGGCCGGTGACGCTGCGCCTGCTGCGCACCGACGTGCTGCGCTGCGAGGTCGGCGACGACGTACCGCAGCTGCCGCGCCAGCGCCATGCGCGGGCCACCGACGAGGGCGGGCGCGGCCTGTTCCTGGTCAACCGGCTGGCCCGGCGCTGGGGCGCGACGCGGCTGAGCACGGGCAAGGTGGTCTGGTTCGAGCTGGCACGGCCCACGCCGGGGCCCTCCGGCGAATAGGCCCGGGCCCCGGGTCCGTCACAGGCCCACCGGCACGTACCCGACGGCCCGCCCCGTGTCGTCCAGCAACCGGCCCATCCGCTTGGCCGTGCGCAGCGTCACCGTCCGGTCCAGCACGCGCAGCCGCGGGAAGCGGTCGTCGAGGTACGCCTCCAGCGTGGCCATGCCGTCGAGGTCGCGCAGCCAGACCGAGAAGAGCAGGTTGCAGGAGCCGGTGACCGAGGTGCACAGGCGGGTCTGCGGGAGGCGGGCCAACGCGGCCCCGGTGGCGTCGAGTTCACCGTGCGGGACGGTCGCCCGATAGGTGGCGAGCGCCGGCCAGCCCGCCAGCTGCTGGGCCAGGTCGCAGCGGAGCAGCACTTCCCGTTCGCGCAGTTCGCGGGCGAGCCGGCGGCGTACGGTCGACTCGCTGATGCCGACCCGCTGCGCCAACTCGGCATGGCCCGCGCGCCCGTTCGCGCCGAGGGCGAGGAGCAGCGCCATGTCGATGTCGTCCCGCGGCTGGACCGCGCACG
>NZ_JAAGMG010001212.1 GCF_010548525.1 Streptomyces sp. SID14478 | reverse complement strand
GTGGCGGGCCCGCAGCCCCCGCACCTGGTCGTCGGTGACCCGGTCGCGGGCCGCCGTGAGGGACCGCAGGCCGGGAAGGTCGCGCGGGTCGGTGCCCGCGGCCCGCGCCGTCACACCCGCTCCCCGGCCGCGGACCGGGTGAGGGACGCGTACAGGCGCTCGGTCCGCTCCACCCACACCGCCTCCCCGTACCGCTTCTCGTACACCCCGCGGCAGTGCTCGCGCAGCGTCGGGAAGATCCGCTCGGCGGCGTCCAGGGCGTCCGGCAGGGCCGCGTCCCAGCCGGTCACGGTGCCGGTGCCCTCGGTCCGCACGGCGCGCGGCACGGCCGATCCCTCGAAGGCGAGCACCGGGAGCCCGGCGGCCAGTGCCTCCAGGTAGACGAGCGGCACTCCCTCCACCCGGCGGCCCGGGAAGACGAACCCCCGGTACCCGGGCAGGGAGTCGCGCAGCACCCCGCGCTCGACCTGCCCGAGGAACCTGACGGACGCGGGCGCCACCGCCCGGCACCGGCGCTCCAGCGGCCCGGTGCCGACCACGTCCAGGCGTCGCCCGGCGGGCCAGCGGCGCAGCAGGTCGAGGACGCCCTTGTCCTGGGTGAGCCGGCCCACGT
>NZ_JAAGMG010001168.1 GCF_010548525.1 Streptomyces sp. SID14478 | reverse complement strand
CGGTCGCGGCGCGGCGGGCGCCTGGTCGGGCTCCGCCTCCCGCAGCCGGTGCCCCTGCGGGGTGAGGAAGTGGTCGTGCGGCGGCCGCGGATGCCGGAAGGCCAGCTTCAGCACGACCAGCCGCGCCAGCTGGGCGGCGCTGCCGGCGATCCGTCCCGTCTGCGGATCGGCGGCCTCGATGATGCGCCGCTGCGCGGCGGTCGGCGGTCGGGTCATGGCGCACCTCCTGGCGACGATGGTGCCCGACGGCACTGACAACGACGGGTCAGTTCGCGGGCGGCCGCAGGTTCCAGCCCGAGACGACCGGCCTGCCGTGCTCCGTGCTGAGCCGGCTCACCGTGCCGGTCGCCAGCAGGAAGTGGGAACCGCCCGACGGGGGCAGGCCGAGCCGCCGTGCGGTCAGGACGCGCAGGAAATGACCGTGGGAGACCAGCACGACGCTGCCCTCGTTGTTGGACAGCGCCGCGTCGACCTTGGACAGCATCCGGTCGGCACGCGCGCCCACCTGCTCCGGTGTCTCACCGGGGTGGTCGGGCGGGCCCGGCGGCACACCGTCGTCGAACAGGTACCAGTCGGGTCGGGTGGCCTGGATCTCCCGCGTCGTCACGCCTTCATAGGCGCCGTAGTCCCACTCGCCCAGATCGGGATCGACGGTGAAGCGGTGCAGCCCGGCGAGTTCCGCGGTCTCGCGGGCCCGCTGCATGGGGCTCACGAAGACGGCCCCCACGTGGTAGCTGCCGACCAGCGGCGCCACCCTGCGCGCCTCTTCGCGGCCGTTGTCGGTGAGCGGGATGTCGGTGCGGCCGGTGTGCTGACCGGTCAGCGCCCACTCGGTCTCACCATGTCGGACGAGAAGCAGATCACCCATGGTTCAGCCTGTTCATGAGGACTCGGTACGGATCATGGACATTGTCACCCGAGCCGGGGATCAAGGATTGTCGGACCCGGCCCGTAAGGTCGTACCGGACGTACAGGTGTGAGCCAGGTGAACGGAGAGGGGAGGTGGCGCGGCCGTGCCCGAGTCGCCCGGCGTCGCCCTCGGCGCCGCAGCCGTCTTCCTGCCCGCTCCGCTGCCGCGCGAGGGGAGGATCGCGTTCTGGTCGCCGGACGGGGCGGACCTCCCCGGCGCCGACGGGACGATCACCGTCGTGCGCGCGCACGGTGCGGGCGTGCGCAGCCGCAAGGTGCCCGCGCTCG
>NZ_JAAGMG010001131.1 GCF_010548525.1 Streptomyces sp. SID14478 | reverse complement strand
CCGTTCACGCCACCGCTCCCTCGCGGTCCGGCGGGGGCGGTGTCAGCCGGTCCGCCACGTCGAGGATGTGGCGGCCCGCCATGGGCGGGAGGCAGCTGCCGCGGACCGGGCCGATCGCCTGGGACCACGGGGCGGGGATCGCCTGTTCCCCGTTCAGGGCGCCGGCCAGCGCTCCGGCCACCGCCGCGGTCGTGTCCGCGTCGCGGCCCATGTTCACCGCGGTGAGCACCGATTCGCGGAAGTCGCCCCGGGCCACCGCGAACGCGCCGAAGGCGAGGCCGACCGCCTCGGGGGCGAGGTCCGTCCACGGGTAGCCGCCGATGACCACGGCCTTGCGCACCGCACGTTCCATGGACAGCTGGGTGCCGTCCGGGTCGCGGCGGGCCCGGCGCGCCGCCGACACCGCGCGGTGCAGGGAGCGTGCCGTCCAGGAGTCCTCGGGGACGACGGAGAGCGCGGCCTGGACCACCGCGTCCGGGTTGTGGCTGACCATGGCCGCCGCCACGCCGGCCGCCACCGC
>NZ_JAAGMG010001093.1 GCF_010548525.1 Streptomyces sp. SID14478 | reverse complement strand
GGCCGGTGACGCGCCGAGCGCGACGAAGGCGGCCGCGCCGGCCCCGGTGGCGAGGAGGCTGCGGCGTCTGGGGCCCTGGGCTGTTCGGTCTGCCATGTGTGATCCCTTGCTCGTGACGGGGGTGGGTGTGTACCCGCGGTTCACGCCGAGGACAGCGGTATCTCGACGGTGCGGGTGGGGCGCAGCAGGACGGGGCCAAGCAGCCCGGAGACGGCGGCCTCGCCCTGTCCGTTGGCGCCCGTGTTGGTGACGCGGACGTGGACGGTGTTGCGTCCGGGGCGCAGTGCCTCCGTCACGTCGACGCGGTACGGCTGCCACAGCCGCGTACCGACCGCGGTGCCGTTGACGGTGACTTCCGCGACGTCGCGTACGTCGCCCAGGTCCAGCGTCCAGCGACGTCCGGACAGCGTTGCCCTGTCGAGGTCGACGCTGTTCTCGTAGAGCGCGGAGCCGGAGAACGCGGCGTCGACCACCGACCAGTCGCCGAGCGGTCGGTCCTGCCGCGACGCCCCGTCCCGGTCGAACCGGAAGCCCCAGTCGCCGTCGAGCGGGACGGGATCGAGCGCGTCGGTGACCTCGGCACTGCCCCGCAACTCCCGTCGGCCGTCCTGCGCGGTCGCCTCGACGGTGCCGGGCCCGTCCACCACCACCGTGGCCACGGCGCCCCGCCCGGCGGAGCGGACGGCCAGCACCGGCGCGGTGGCCGAGGTGACGTGCAGCGGAGCAGGTCCGGATGCGGCCCGCACCACGACCACGAGGGTGGCCTTGGCCTCGATGCGCAGGTCGACGGCCGTGCCCGGGGCCCGCAGTCCCGGGAAGGCGGCGGAGCGCCACGCCCCGGCAGGTGCGACGCGGGCCGTGTCCGGGTCCCAGATCTCCGGTGTGCCGCTCGCCGGCACGGTCAGCGTCGTGTGCAGGGCTCCGGCGCGTTCGTTCGTGACGACGAACGCCGTGTCCGCTCCTTGGGCGAGGCGCAGCACGCGGACATCGGTGGTGTGCGGAGTGAGCGTCGCGGCCGCAGTTCCCG
>NZ_JAAGMG010001054.1 GCF_010548525.1 Streptomyces sp. SID14478 | reverse complement strand
ATCAGCGCGCCTGCGGTGGCGAGCGTGGCGGCCGCGGCGAGCGCGGCTCTCAGGCGACGGCCCGGCCTGTGTGACTGTGCGGGCATGTATCCCCCTGGGTGCGGTGCGACGGCTGTGACGGATGACGCATGGCTCACGACTCGTGACGCGTGACGCACGAGCCGCGATGCACGACTCGTGACGCACGACGCCACGCACGACTCGTGACTGCGGGGCAGCCTAGGGTCAACGCGCGTAGCGCAACAGGGGGTTGCCGGTTACGAGCAGGTTGCCGCTACCACTGCCGCGGTCTCGCGCGGCCCGCGCCGTACCCTCGTATCCATGACCACGGACCCCGCCCCCACCAGCGATCCGGCCGCTTCGGGCCGCCGCATCGACACCCTGTCCGACCTGTCCGCCGAGCAGTCCGCAGCCGTGCTCGCACTGCTGGCCGACGCCGCCCGCACCGACGGGCAGCAGGCCGTGTCGGAGCAGGGCCGGCTGCAGCTGCGGGGCGGCGCCCGGGAGGGGATCCGGCACCTGCTGCTGACCGCCGGCGCGGAGCTGATCGGCTACGCGCAGCTGGAGGACACCGACCCGGTCGAGGCCCCGGCCGCCGAGCTGGTCGTGCACCCGGCGCACCGCGGCCACGGGCACGG
>NZ_JAAGMG010001014.1 GCF_010548525.1 Streptomyces sp. SID14478 | reverse complement strand
GCAGCTGGTACGGCAGGTCACCGAGGAGGCCTCGGGAGCGGGGCTGCGCCCGGCGGGACTCGCCGTCGCGGTGCCCGGCCTGGTGGCCCGCGGCACGCACACCGTCGTCCGCGCCCCGAACCTGGACTGGCACGACACGGACGTGGCCGCGCTGCTGCCGGGCGAGGTGCCGCTGAGCGTCGACAACGAGGCCAACTTCGGCGCGCTCGCCGAGCTGTGGCTCGCCGCGGACTCCCCCGCGGACTTCCTGCACGTCTCGGCGGAGATCGGCATCGGCGCCGCCCTCGTCGTCGACGGCCAACTCCTGCGCGGGACGCGGGGGTTCGCGGGCGAACTGGGGCACGTGCCGGTCCACCCCGAGGGGCCCGCCTGTCCGTGCGGCGGGCGGGGCTGCCTGGAGCAGTACGCG
>NZ_JAAGMG010000975.1 GCF_010548525.1 Streptomyces sp. SID14478 | reverse complement strand
CGACCCCGTGCGCGGCGTCGCGGGCGAGGTCGAGCAGAACGCCGGTGTCGACGTCCAGGTCGAGGCCCAGTTCGTCCTTGGCTGCGGTGATCCATTCATCAAGCACTCGTCCATGCTCCCTGATCCGTGACCGGGCGGCGGCGATGTCGTCCCAGGTGTCGCAGTCGAAGGACGCGACGGGGTCGGTGATACGGGTGAGGTTCAGCTTCCGTACGAGCAGACGCAGGGGGAGCCCGGTGAGCGCGCCGTGCTCGGTCCGCAGCGCGGCGAGGACCCGGCGCAGGGCGTCGCCCCGGTACGCGGCGACGAGCGGCTGGTCCCGCCCGTCGCCGTCGGTGAGCAGCGCGCCTTCG
>NZ_JAAGMG010000935.1 GCF_010548525.1 Streptomyces sp. SID14478 | reverse complement strand
GACGTCATCGACCCCGCCGAGACCCGCGAGGTGCTCATCCGCTCCCTGGCGATGCTGCGCACCAAGCACGCCGACCTGCCGTCCCGCAAGCACGGCAACCCCCCGCAGTAGCGGCACCTAGTCGTAGGAGACCTGCCCCATGTCCATCCCTGACATCCGTGTCGAGAAGGGCCACGCCGAGCCCGAGGAAGTCGCGGCCATCACCGCCGTCCTCCTGGCCCGCGCCGCCGCCCAGCCCTCCGCCCCGGCCGCCCACCAGTCCCGCGCGGGCTGGCGCCGCCTGGAGCGCGAACACGGCTTCCGCGCGCCCCACAGCTGGCGCTGACGCTCCGCCTCCACGGCCCCGCTCTCCTTCGGGAGGGCGGGGCCGTGGGCGTACGCGGCCGGTCGGGCGATCCGCACCCGCACACGCCGGACATCCGCACACGCCGGAAACGAAAGACCGCCGGGGCCCAGGGCCACCGGCGGTCGCAGAGCTGACTGAAGTAACTACCGCAGCCGCGCCATCAGGGCGTGCTCCACCAACGTGATGAGGGACGACTTCGCGTCGGCGCGGTGTCGCGCGTCCGTCGTGATGATCGGGGTGTCGGGGCCGATCTGCAGCGCCTCGCGCACCTCGTCCGGGCCGTAGGGCTGGTTGCCGTCGAAGCCGTTGAGGGCGATGACGAACGGGAGGCCGGAGTTCTCGAAGTAGTCGACGGCGGGGAAGCAGTCGGCGAGGCGGCGTGTGTCGACGAGGACGACGGCGCCGATGGCGCCGCGGACCAGGTCGTCCCACATGAACCAGAAGCGGTCCTGGCCGGGTGTGCCGAACAGGTAGAGGATCAGGTCCTGGTCCAGCGTGATGCGGCCGAAGTCCATGGCGACCGTGGTGGTCGTCTTGTCCCCGGTGTGGGTCAGGTCGTCGATGCCCGCGGACGCGGACGTCATGACGGCCTCGGTGCGCAGCGGATTGATCTCCGACACGGCGCCGACGAACGTCGTCTTGCCGACGCCGAATCCGCCTGCCACCACGATCTTCGCGGACGTGGTGGAACGACTTGGAGTTGCCGGCCCTCCGCTAGAGGTTGCGAAGTCCACTGAGCACCCTTTCGAGCAAAGTCACGTCTGGCTGGCCGCCGGCGTTCTCGTCGCCGCCGGGCTGATGGATGGCGACCAGGCCCGCCTCCGCGAGGTCGGCTACGAGAATCCTGGCCACACCGAGGGGGATCGTGAGCAGGGCCGAGATCTCGGCCACCGACTTGATCTCTCGGCACAGGTTGCAGATCCGCTGGTGCTCGGGCAGTTGGCCCTGCAGCTGGTGCGGCTGCGCGGTGGTGTGCACCAGTGCCTCGATGGCGAGCTGGTAGCGCGGCCTGGTGCGACCGCCCGTCATGGCGTACGGGCGCACCAGGGGGTTGTTCTTTGCGGCGGGGGCGGGATTCGCGTCGGGGCGCGGCTGCGGCTGCACGGGCTGGATGCGCGGCGCCGGCGGCTGGTCGTAGGGACCGGGCTGCCGGGTCGGCCGGGCATGGCTCGGCGCGGACGGGAAGTTGTACCGGTTCTGCGAACCGTCGTTCGGACCGGCCTGACCCTGCTGACCCTGGGCAGGGCCGTAGGGCGGCCACTGGGCCGACGAACCGCTCGGGGGTGTTGCTGAACCAGACACGTACTCCTCCTCCGACTGCGCTGGGCACCATCACTGTGGAGCCGCGTCCCGAAACTTTACGGCTACGGGACCCGAAAACGCACCGCCTGTCTGTTAGTTGAGCAGGCTTCCCTGAAGCTCCGCCCGCAGGTCGGGCGTGAGAACCGTGCCCGCACGGTCGACAAGAAGTGCCATCTCGTACCCAACGAGACCAATGTCCGCCTCGGGGTGTGCAAGGACGGCAAGAGAAGAACCGTCAGAGATGGACATGATGAAGAGGAATCCTCGCTCCATCTCCACAACTGTCTGGTTCACCGCGCCGCCCTCGAAGATGCGGGACGCGCCCGCGGTCAGCGAGGTCAGTCCCGACGCGACGGCCGCCAGCTGGTCGGCGCGGTCGCGGGGGAACCCTTCGGACATCGCCAGAAGGAGTCCGTCGGCGGAGACCACCACTGTGTGGGACACCCCGGGGGTGTTGTCCACGAAGTTCGTGATCAACCAGTTCAGGTTCTGTGCCGCCTGGCTCATCGGGCTCACACTAACGCTCCTGGATGTAGGTGCTGTCAGGCCCACCGGGAAACCCGCTGTCCTGGCCGTTCTTCGTCACTGCGGTCACTGCGGTCACTGCTGGTCACCACTGCCTTCATTGCGCCCTCGCTGTACGCCCCGGCGCAGGTTGCTCAGCCGGCCCCGTACGTCCTCGGGGGCACGGGAGATCTGCGGACCGCCCTGCGGCGTCGACTCCGCGGTGCCCTCGACCAGGTTGGCCTTGGGCACCCGGCGCGGCAGCCCGGACGAGGTGACGCCGCCCGCCTTCGGCCGCTTCAGGGCCTCGGCGCGCTCCCACCGGTCGTCGTTGGCCGAGCGCCAGGTGTCGTCGTCGGAAGGCTCCTCGGCGGGCGGCGCCGCGGCCGGCTCCGGACGCTGGGGGGCGGCGGAGCCTCGGCGGGGCAGACCCGCGTCGGTCAGATCATGCGCGACAGAGGGGGAGGGGCCGGCAGCCGTCCCCGGTCCGGCGGCGGTGCCCGGGCCGAAGCCTACGCTGTCCCGCTCCACCGCGTCAGCGGCCCGAGCAGATTCCGCTTCCGGTGCGTACGAGGTCTGGAAGTCACCCCGGTAGGCGTCCTGCGCCTGCCAGTCGGGCTGCCGGACCGGCTCCTCGAAGGCGTTGTACGACTCCTGGGGAACTTCCGGATAGCCGTCCTGCGTGGGGTGGTCCGGCACGTAGCCACCCTGCTGTCCGCCGTCGAAGGCGGTCTGCGCGGGGGCGAATCCGTCGTACCCGTTCGGACGCTGATCGTCGTAGCCGCCCTGTCGCTGATCGTCGTAGCCGACCATCCGCTGATCGTCGTAGCCGGACTGCTGCTGATGGTCGTAGCCGAGGGGCGGCGCTTCGTACGCGGACTGCTCGGCGTACGAGGGCTGCGGGGGCTGCTGGGCCTGGCGGGCCGCGATCTCGTCGCGGAACAGCGGGCGGCCGTCGCCGGGGTGCGCCATGCCGTCCTGGCCCTGCGTCTGCGCCTCCAGGGCCGCGCGGCGCTCCTCGCGCATCAGGGAGCGGCCGACCGGGTCCAGCTCGCGGGCGTCGTCCGGGACGTCGTAGCGGCTGTCGTCGAAGCCCAGCTCGGCGGCGGTGCGCAGCGGCTCCTTCTCCAGCGCCTGCTGCTGCGGGATCATCGTCGAGACGGTGAACTCGCTGTTGTCCGACTGGAGTTCGCCGCCGCCACCGCCGTGGGTGATCGCGTCAGGGAGCATGACCAGGGAGGTCGTGCCCGCCTGCTCGCCCGAGGGGCGCAGCTGGACGCGGATGCCGTGCCGGTCGGCGAGGCGGCCGACCACGAACAGGCCCATGCGCTGGGAGATCGCGGCGTCCACGGTCGGCGGGTTGGCCAGCTTGTGGTTGATGTCCGCGAAGTCCTCGGCGGTGAGGCCGATGCCCTTGTCGTGGATCTCGATCATGATGCGGCCGTCGGGGAGACGGGTCGCGGTGACGCGGACCTTGGTCTGCGGGGAGGAGAACGACGTGGCGTTCTCCAGGAGCTCGGCGAGCGCGTGCACGAGGTCGGTGACCGCGCGGCCGTGGATGTCGGCCTCCGGCACGCCGGACAGCTCGATGCGCTCGTACTGCTCCACCTCGGAGGTCGCGGCGCGCAGCACGTCGACCAGCGGGACCGGCTGGTCCCAGCGGCGGCCGGGCTCCTCGCCCGACAGGACCAGGAGGTTCTCGCCGTTGCGGCGCATACGGGTCGCGAGGTGGTCCAGGCGGAAGAGGTTCTCCAGCTGGTCCGGGTCGGCCTCGTTGTTCTCCAGGTCGGTGATGAGGGTCAGCTGGCCCTCGATCAGCGACTGGTTGCGGCGCGACAGGTTGGTGAAGATCGCGTTGATGTTGCCCCGCAGGAGTGCCTGCTCGGCCGCGAGCCGTACCGCTTCCCGGTGAACCTGGTCGAAGGCACGGGCGACCTCGCCGATCTCGTCGGTGGTGGTGATCGGGATCGGCTGGACGCGGGTGTCCACGCGGCCCGGCTCGGTGCGCGAGAGCTGGTCGACCAGCATCGGCAGCCGCTGCTCGGCCACGTCGAAGGCGGCGGAGCGCAGCCGGCGCATCGAGCGCGACATCTGGCGGGCCATCTGACCGGCGAGCAGCACGGCGGCGAGCAGCGCGATCACGACGGCGGCGCCGATGATGATCGCTTCCTGCTTGGCGTCGGCGGCGATGGAGGAGGCCTCGTTCACGGCCTTGTCCGCGAGATCCGACTCGATCGTGCGGTAGGCGTCGAACTTCGCGGTGTTGACCGCCCACCAGTTCTCGGCCGTCACGCCCTTCTGGGCGAGGGCGAGCCGGGCGCTGGGCTGGGTGCTCGGCATCGCCACGATGTCGCCGACCATCTCGGTGGTGTCGGCCGGCGGCGGGACGTAGTCCGGGTCCTGCTGCTTGGCGGCGGCGGCCTGCTTGGCGCCGTCCGTCTTCAGCTGCTTGATCGTGGCGTCGAGCTTCTTGAGGTCCTGGGGCGTACCGCCGCCCTTGTACTCCTCGATGGCGATGCCCTCGAGGTAGGCGTAGCTGCCGAGTGCGGTGCGCTGCTTGGCGAAGTTCGCCGGGTCGGGGCCGGGCTTCACCAGCAGGTGCATGCCGATGGAGCGCTCCAGGGAGAGCGCCGCCTTGGACAGCGAGATCGCGTAGACCGTGCGGCCGTAGCTGGTGATGTTGCCGGTGCCGAGGCCGAGCTCGTTGGCGAACTCCATCAGCGGGTGCTGGATGGCGACGTAGCCCTCTTCGGTCTGCACGCCGGGGAGCTTGGCGGTGTACGAGGCGGCGCGCAGCTTGGCCAGGCCGCCCTCGACCTTGGTGAACTGCGCCATGCGGCGCTCCAGGCCTTCCTTGTGCGGCATGTTGCGCGCCGCGGCGTGGAAGGCGTCGGCGGCCGCGTCGGTCGCCGCCCGGGCCTTGACGACCTTCGGGTCCTTGGCGCCCTTCGAGCCCTTCTGGAGAAGGGGAGCGGCGGAGACGTCCCGCTCCTCGACGAGGCGGTTGCCGTACGTCAGGGAGGCCCGCACGAGCCGCGCGGTGTTCTCCGCGTCCTGGGCCTCGTGCCAGGTGTCGATGGAGCTCTTCACCTGGAAGCCGCCCATGACCAGGCCGACGAGAACGGGTATGAGCAGGATCGCGTTCAGCTTCGTGGGCACACGCCAGTTGCGCGGCGACATGCGGCCGCCGGACGGCGCGGGCGCGGCCGTGTCGGCCGGTGCGGCCTGTGCCGCTGTGCGCGGCGGCGGGGTGAAGTTGCCCCGCGCCGAAGCCGGCTCGGGACTGTTCTTGCTTCGCCTCACTCGACCAACAACCTCTCGGCGTCGGCACCTACTCCGTGCCGCTGTATGTCTCCAGGCCCGTTCTTACTGGGCAGTTCAGCGCATTCCAGCACGTCAGGACGCGCACTTCCAAACAGTCGGAACCGGAAGCTCCACGTGATGTATGCCCTAGATAAAACGGTCATAAAGAGCGAGCCCCGCCAAAAGGCGGGGCTCTTGTGAGCGCAGGGGAACCGGGTGTGCGCGACGTGTGTCCGCACCCCCGGAATTCTCTGTCGAAACGTTATGAACACAGAGGCCCCGCGTGTCAAAGGCCACAGGGGCCACCGAAGGGCCTACGACAACTGCCGTATGAATCCAGCCACTTGATGGCCGAGTTCTGACTGCTTCTGTCTACTTGAGGCGGGCCATCAGCGCGTGCTCCACCAGCGTGATCAGCGCACTCTTTGCATCCGCACGGTGTCGCGCGTCCGTCGTGATGATCGGGGTGTCGGGCCCGATCTGCAGCGCCTCGCGCACTTCTTCGGGGTTGTACGGCTGGTACCCGTCGAAGCCGTTGAGGGCGACGACGAACGGGAGGCCGGAGTTCTCGAAGTAGTCGACGGCGGGGAAGCAGTCGGCGAGGCGGCGCGTGTCGACGAGGACGACGGCGCCGATGGCGCCGCGGACCAGGTCGTCCCACATGAACCAGAAGCGGTCCTGGCCGGGTGTGCCGAACAGGTAGAGGATCAGGTCCTGGTCCAGCGTGATGCGGCCGAAGTCCATGGCGACCGTGGTGGTCGTCTTGTCCCCGGTGTGGGTCAGGTCGTCGATGCCCGCGGACGCGGACGTCATGACGGCCTCGGTGCGCAGCGGGTTGATCTCGGAGACCGCCCCCACGAACGTGGTCTTGCCGACACCGAATCCGCCGGCCACCACGATCTTCGCCGAGGTGGTCGACCGGGTGGCCCCCGTGGCGCCGTCAGAGCTTGCGAAGTCCACTGAGCACCCTTTCGAGCAGAGTCACGTCCGGCGCGCCGCCGTTGGCCTCGTCGCCGCCGGGCTGGTGGATCGCGACGAGCCCGGCCTCGGCCAGGTCGGCGACGAGGATCCGGGCCACCCCGAGGGGCATCGACAGCAGGGCCGACACCTCCGCGACCGACTTCACCTCGCGGCACAGGTGGCAGATGCGCTGGTGCTCCGGCAGCAGGGTCACCAGGGCCGACGGGTCGGCGGTGGTGGAGACCAGCGCCTCGATGGCCAGCTGGTAGCGCGGCCGGGTCCGGCCGCCGGTCATCGCATACGGGCGAACCAGCGGCTGGTCGCCCTCATGTCCGTAGTCGGCGTGTGCGGCGGTGCTGCCGTACGGATCGTGAGGAGCGGTGGGCGGGGTCATGGATCCTCCGGGCGGGACGGCAAGTCGGGGGCCTGCCGTCTGAGGGTGGGCCGGTGGGGGAGTTGTGACGGCCGGACGTGGGTTACGTGACTTCTGTGGTTCTCGGGGCTGCTGATGCGTAAGACTGTGGGCGTGGCCGGGGTTACCGGCCGTCACCCCTCTCAGTGCAGCAGGCTGCCCTGCAGTTCGGCACGGAGATCCGGGGTGAGGACGGCGCCCGCGCGGTCGACGAGGAGCGCCATCTCGTACCCCACGAGACCGATGTCGCAGTCGGGGTGCGCGAGCACGGCGAGCGACGATCCGTCGGAGACGGACATGATGAAGAGAAAGCCGCGCTCCATCTCCACGACCGTCTGGTTCACCGGCCCGCCCTCGAAGATTCTCGAGGCCCCGGCCGTCAGCGACGTCAGACCCGACGCCACGGCCGCGAGCTGATCCGCGCGGTCGCGCGGGAACCCCTCGGACATGGCGAGCAGCAGACCGTCCGCGGACACCACCACCGTGTGCGAGACACCCGGGGTGTTGTCCACGAAGTTGGTGATCAACCAGTTCAGGTTCTGTGCCGCCTGGCTCATCTGGCTCAACTAACGCTCCTGCTGGTGAGTGGGGCGGGGGTAGCTGCCGGTCTGGCCGGTGCCGGCATCGCGGCCCTGCTGGATGCCCCGACGGAGATTGGTCAGCCGTCCGCGCACTTCTTCCGGCGCGCGCGAGACCTGCGGACCGCTCTGGTTCTGCTGCTGCTCCTGGGCCGTGCCCGCCACGAGGTTCGCCCGCGGCACACGACGCGGCAGGCCCGACACGGTGACGCCGCCCGCGGCGGGCTTGCGCACCCGCTCGGCCTGACGCATCAACTCGTCGTTCGGGGACTGCCGCCAATTGGCCTGGTTCTGGCCGGAGTCGGGAGCGGGCGCCTGGCGCGCGGGTGCGGCCGGGGCCGACGCCTGCGGACGCTGCGGAGCCGCGGCGCGCTGCGGCAGGGACGGGCCCTGCTGCTGCGGCTGGTTGGGGTGCTGCCCCTGGTACTGGCCCTGGTGCTGCTGTCCGGTGTGCTGCTGGCCCTGCTGGCCCTGCTGGCCGTGATGCTGCTGGCCTTGGCTCTGCTGGGCCTGGTTCTGCTGGTTCTGCTGGCCGTGGAACCAGTTGGTCTCCAGCGTGTCGTACAGCGGCGTACGACCGTCGCCCGGACCGGCCGGCGGCAGGTAGTCCTGCTGGACCGGCTGCGCCGGGATGCCCTGGTCCTGACCCGACGGGCGCGGCGGCGCGGGCGGGAAGTCCTGTGCGTCACCCCGCTGGCGAGGCGCCGCGGGGCGCTCGAACTGACCGGTGTGGGACGGGTCCTGACGGTTCGGCAGACCGCTGTCGCGGAAGCCGTTGGCCGGTGCGGCAGGCGCGCCGTTCCCGTTGGGTATGCCGCCGAAGACGTCGGAACGGACGTACTGACCGGTGCCCTGGTCCTGGCCCTGACCCTGCCCCGGGCCCTGGCCGGGCTGCGGCGCGTCGAAGTCGGGCCGGGCGAACTCGGCCGTGGAGCCCGGGCCTTGACGCCCGTCACGGACCGGCGGGAACTGCGTGGTGGAGTCGGGCTCGTCGTGACCGCGCGGCGCGTCGAGGTGCGGCTGCGCGTTCTCGTCGCTCCAACTCGGCACGCGGGGCTGCGGGTTGCCGCCCGGCAGCTCGGCACGCGGGCCACCGCGTGGCGGCAGCGACGGACG
>NZ_JAAGMG010000899.1 GCF_010548525.1 Streptomyces sp. SID14478 | reverse complement strand
GCCGGCCGACCGCGCCCTGACGGCCCTGCAGTGCGTACTGGACGCGGGGGAGAGCGCCGTCGCGGTGTCCGACGTGGACTGGCCCGACTTCGCCGCGGGCCGGCGCGCGGTCCGCCCGACCGCGCTGTTCGCGGAGATCGCCGAGGCCCGCGAGACACCGGAGAGCGAGGAGCCGGCCACCGCACGGGACAGCGGCCCGGCCACCGAACTGGCCGCCCGGCTCACGGACCTGTCCCCCGCGGAACAGGAGGACCTGCTGCGCACCGTGGTCGGCGAGGCCACCGCGGCCGTCCTCGGACACGAGAGCGCCCACGACGTCAACGGACGGCGGGCGTTCACCGAACTGGGCCTGGACTCGCTGGGCACCGTGCAGCTGCGCAAGCGGCTCACCGCCGCCACCGGACTGCGGCTGCCCGCCTCCCTGGTCTTCGACCACCCGACCATCACCCGCCTCGCCCGCCACCTGCGTTCGCTGCTCGTCACGGGACCCGACGGGCACGACACCGCCGAGCCGGCCGGCACCGCGCGGACCGCCGCGGGCACGCACGAACAGGAGCCGATCGCCGTCGTCGGCATGGGCTGCCGCTTCCCCGGCGGCATCGGCTCGCCCGACGAGCTGTGGCGGGCCGTCGCCGACGGCCGCGACCTCACGGGCGGCCTGCCCCAGGACCGTGGCTGGGACCTGGAGTCCCTCGTCCACCCGGATCCCGACCACCCCGGCACCAGCTACTCCGACCGCGGCGGATTCCTCGCCGACGCGGCCGGATTCGACGCGGAGTTCTTCGGCATCACCCCGCGCGAGGCCCTCGCCATGGACCCGCAGCAGCGACTGATGCTGGAGGTCGCCTGGGAGGCCGTGGAACGCGGCGGCATCGACCCGGACCTGCTGCGCGGCAGCCGCGTCGGCGTGTTCGTCGGCTCCAACGGCCAGTCGTACATGCCCCTTCTGGAGAGCGAGGCCGCCCGCGTCGAGGGCTACCAGGGCCTCGGCAACTCGGCCAGCGTGCTGTCCGGGCGGCTCGCCTACTTCTTCGGCTGGCAGGGCCCGGCGCTGACGGTGGACACGGCGTGCTCGTCGTCCCTGGTCGGCATCCACCTGGCCATGCGGGCGCTGCGCGACGGTGACTGCTCCATGGCGCTGGCGGGCGGCGTCACCGTGATCTCCGACCCCTATACGTTCGTGGACTTCAGCAGGCAGCGCGGACTCGCCGCCGACGGGCGGTGCAAGCCGTTCGCGGCGCAGGCGGACGGCTTCGGCCTCGCCGAGGGCGCCGGCGCACTGCTCCTCGAACCGCTCTCCCAGGCGCTGGAGGCCGGGCACCCGGTACTCGCGGTGCTGCGCGGCAGCGCCGTCAACCAGGACGGCGC
>NZ_JAAGMG010000860.1 GCF_010548525.1 Streptomyces sp. SID14478 | reverse complement strand
GGCTCGCGGCCCGGGCCCTCGCGGGCACGGCCGGCGACGGCACCGCCGGGACCGCCGTCTGCCTGGCGGCCGGAACCCTCGCCATGGCGGTCGGCTTCCTGGGCCTCGCCAGGCTGCTGGGCATAGCCGAACTGCGTAGG
Organism: Streptomyces sp. SID14478; assembly: GCF_010548525.1. Classification (GTDB taxonomy): domain Bacteria; phylum Actinomycetota; class Actinomycetes; order Streptomycetales; family Streptomycetaceae; genus Streptomyces. Next base: position 322 of record NZ_JAAGMG010000860.1, on the reverse strand, counting down.
CTGCCCTTCGCCTGACCCACCACGGAGGAACGATCGCGATGCCCGCAGCCCATGTCCTGCTCACGGAGCTCCTGGCGAAGGCCGACCCGGGCGCGACCGGAGCGCTCTGGCGCCTGGACGGCGCGGCCCGGCAGCTCGACGCGAACGTCGTCCGGGTCCGGCCCGGAGCACGCGGCGACGCCTACGTCGAGCACGACCTCGACGTGCTCCTCCTCGTCGTCGAGGGGCGCGGCACCCTGCACCGGGGCGCCACCGACGAGGAGCTGGCGCCCGGCACCCTCGTCTTCGTGCCCCGCGGCGAGCCGCGCGCCGTCAGCGCGGG
>NZ_JAAGMG010000804.1 GCF_010548525.1 Streptomyces sp. SID14478 | reverse complement strand
TGCGGCCGGTGCCGCCGCCCGCGCGGCCCGGCTACTTCACCGACGACGACGCCGTGCGGTCCGTCGAGCGCGTGCTGTGGGCCGAGGCGGCGGGCCGCCGACTCGTGGCCGCCTGCGGGCACACCCTGGAGACCGACCTCACGGCACCCGAGCTCTCCGCGATCGTCGGCCTCTTGAACGCGGGCGAGGAGGTCACCGTCGGCGAACTCACTCCACCGGCGCGGTCGTTGCTGTCCCGGCTGGCCGGCTTCCGGGCCGTGGAGCGGCTATGAACCGGTGGGCACGGCCAGGTACTTGTACTCCAGGAACTCCTCGATGCCGACGCGCCCGCCCTCGCGGCCGAGCCCGGACTGCTTGACGCCGCCGAAGGGGGCCGCAGGGTTCGACACGAGGCCGGTGTTGAGGCCGACCATGCCGGTCTCCAGCCGTTCGCCGACCCGCAGGGCCCGGTCCAGATCGCGGGTGTAGACGTACGACACGAGGCCCCACTCGGTGTCGTTGGCGACCTGGACGACATCGTCCTCGTCCTCGAACGTGAACAGCGCGGCGACGGGGCCGAAGATCTCGGTGCCGGTGAGCTCGGCGTCGCGCGGGACCTGCGTGAGGACGGTCGGCGGGTAGAAGTTGCCCGCGCCGGAGGGCAGTTCGCCGCCGGTGAGCACCTTGGCCCCGCGGCCGACGGCGTCCCGCACGAGGTGTTCGACCTTGGCGCGGCCCGCCGCGTCGATGAGCGGGCCGACGTCGACGCCGGGCGCGGTGCCGTCTCCGACGGTCAGGGCGGACATCCGGGCGGCCAGCCGGGTCGCGAACTCCTCGGCCACGGAGCGGTGTACGAAGATGCGGTTCGCGGCGGTGCAGGCCTCCCCCATGTTGCGCATCTTGGCGACCATCGCGCCGTCCACGGCCGCGTCGAGGTCGGCGTCGTCGAAGACGAGGAACGGGGCGTTGCCGCCGAGTTCGAGCGAGGTGCGTACGACGGTGTCGGCGCACTGGGCGAGCAGGATCCGGCCCACCTGCGTGGAGCCGGTGAAGGACAGCTTGCGAATGCCCCCGCTGCGCAGCAGGGGCTCGACGAGAGCTCCGGCGTCGGTCGTGGTGACCGTGTTGAGGACGCCGGGCGGCAGGCCCGCCTCGGTCAGGATCGCGGTGAGCGCGAGGGTGGACAGGGGGGTCTGCGGGGCCGGCTTGAGGATCATGGTGCAGCCCGCGGCGATCGCCGGGCCGATCTTGCGGGTGCCCATGGCGAGGGGGAAGTTCCAGGGCGTGATGAGCAGACAGGGGCCGACGGGCTGGCGCAGGACGAGGTGGCGGTTGCGGCCGTCGGGGCTGAGGGCGTAGCCGCCGTCGATCCGGACCGCCTCTTCGGAGAACCAGCGGAAGAACTCGGCGGCGTACGCGACTTCGCCGCGGGCCTCCGCAAGCGGTTTGCCCATTTCCAGGGTCATGAGGAGGGCCAGTTCCTCGGTGCGGCTCAGGATGATCTCGTGGGCGCGGCGCAGGATCTCCGAGCGGGCCCGCGGGGCGGTGCGGGCCCACTCCCGCTGGGCGGTGACCGCCGCGGCCAGGGCCGCTTCGCCGTCCTGCGGGCCCGCGTCGGCGACGGCACAGAGGGTGGCGCCGGTGGCCGGGTTGTCGACGGACATCGTGCGGTTCGCTGCCGCGGGGTGCCAGGTGCCGCCGATGTGGAGCTGCTTCGGGACGTTCTCGATGACGGGGGGTGTGGTCATAGTGGGCTCCGCCGTGGGGTGGGGTGGG
>NZ_JAAGMG010000758.1 GCF_010548525.1 Streptomyces sp. SID14478 | reverse complement strand
TCGCGCTGGGGGCGGACGCGACGGGCCGCGGTCACCAGGCCCTTCGCGGCGAGGACGGCGACGGCCGCGGCGAGCAGCGGTTCGGCCAGCCCCGACCGTGCGGCCAGCGGCGCCAGGCGCAGCTCGCTGCCGACCGCGAACGTCCCGTCCGTGATGGCGTGCGCCAGGGTCTCGACCGCGGTGCGGTGGGAGTGCGGCACCGGCGGTGAGCTGGTCATGCGCAGCAGGCTCGCACGGCTGCCTGGGCATTATCAACTCGCCCTGGTTCAGGCGGGGTTCAGCGTGCGCCCGGCTCCGCGTGCCGTGCCCGCCAGTACGGGTTGTCGTGCGGCAGGGTGCCGCTGACCCGCCCGTACATCCCGAACACCATCAGCAGCAGTCCGACGACGAAGCTGAACAGGACGTTCTGGATGCGGAAGGCCAGGAAGTTGTAGCGGGTGTCCAGGAGCGCCAGGTTCACGAAGCCGCTGAGGAGGAAGAGGATGCCGAGCGACATGTTGACCGTCGACGCGACGTTGCCGCCGATCACCATGCCGGCGAGGAGGACCAGGCCGACGCAGATCGACAGGACGCTCAGCGCTCCGTTGGTGTTCAGGCCCGCGACCTTGTCCCCGCCGGTGTCGAAGAAGCCGATCTTGTCGATGAGTCCGAGGATGCCGAAGGCGAGCAGGGCCAGGCCCATCACGCCTGCGCCGGTGCGGTACACCTTGCTGAGTTTGTGGTCGACCGGCAGGTGCTCGTCGAGGGTGACGCGCTGCCGGGATCCTGGGTGGAGTACATGCGTCGACATGGTTCGCCTCCTTGCACGTACGTAACCCAAGGATCCGCCTGCCACGCGGGCAGTGCCAACCGCGGCCGACGGCGGCGGCTGCGGCTGCGGTCAGGCGACGCCGCCGCGGTCCTCACGGATCTGCGCCACGACCCGGGCCACCGTCTGCCGCACGGCCGCCGTCTCGGTCAGGAAGTGCCAGTAGTCGGGGTGGCGGCCCTCCAGGCTCGTGACGGCCCGGTCGAGGCGGCCCACGGAGTCGTCGAGGGGGCGCGCGTGGCGCGGGTCCGGGGTGCTGCGGCCCGCCATCGCCAGTCGCTGTGCGTCACGGATCGCGAACCGGGTGCGGTCGATCTCCTGCTGGGGGTCCTTCGCCACCGCGTTCAGCTGCTGCAGGCGGTCGGAGGCGGCGGAGACCGACTCGTCCGTCGTGTTCAGCAGGGCGCGGACCGTGGACAGCAGCGACGTGGCGTCGGGCCAGCGCTGGGCGTCGCGCGCGGTTCGGGCCTCGGCGAGTTTGGCCTCGGCCTGCCGCACGTTCTCCGCGGCCAGGTCGGGTACGCGCTGGAGGTCCTGCCAGCACGCGGCGGAGAACCGGCGCCGCAGCTCGCTGAGGACCGGATCGACCTGGCCCGCGCGCGTGGTGAGGGCCTGGGCGCGGGTGCGCAGGGAGACCAGGCGCCGGTCGATCTCGGCGGCCTTCTCCGGCAGGCGCTCGG